>JAFAIN010000003.1 GCA_019236695.1 Acidobacteriota bacterium
GCGAATCGACCGGAGCGGGCAGATTATGGGGTATGAGATTTCGGAAGGGGTGATTCGCTCCGCCGCGCGCATGACGTACACCGCGGTCAATGCCGTGCTGGAAGGCGATGCCGGGCTGCGCCGCCGCTATGCGCCCCTGGCGGCTCAGTTCGACCTGATGCGCGAACTGGCGATGACCCTCAACCGCAGGCGCGCCCGCCGCGGCTCCATCGATTTTGACCTGCCCGAGCCGGTAATCGAATTCGACGAGCAGGGGCTGATGAGCGGCGTCAGCCGCTCGGAGAGGAACGTGGCGCACCGCATCATTGAGGAATTCATGCTGTCCGCCAATGAGTGTGTGGCCACCTATCTCGAGCGGCGGGGCATCGCTTCCCTTTACCGCGTCCACGAAAAGCCCGACCCGAAAAAGGTGCTGGAATTCGAGCAGGTCGCCGCTACCTTCGGATATTCGCTGGGAGTGGGCAACGTTCCGGTGCGGCGCATCAGCATGCGGGCCGAGCGCCGGCCCCAGCGCGCGCACTATCGCGGGGGCTCGACGCATCATCGCGAGCGGCAGCGGGAAGTCGTGGAGATTCCCGAGGACGTGCACATTACGCCCCGCATGTATCAGAAATTGACCGAAAAGATCGCCGGCAAGCCCGAAGAGCGAATTCTCGCCTACCTCATGCTGCGTTCTCTGAAGCAGGCTCGCTATTCCGAGCAGAACCTGGGCCACTTCGCGCTCGCTTCCCCAACCTACACGCATTTCACCTCGCCCATCCGCCGCTACCCCGACCTGGTTGTGCACAGAATCCTGAAAGACGTGCTGCACAACATGGCCGAACGGAGTGAAGGCCCGGTCCCGGTTGGGGTAGGCGCTGCATTGCCGGCGGGCGGCATTGAGGAAAAGCTCGCCACCGGGCCGGGAGCGCACGCACCTGAGGCCGGCCGCCGCGCGGATGGTGCGGGCGATTCAGGGCCAATGGATGAAGACGAATTGCATGGCATTGCGGACAACGCCAGCCAGGCCGAAAGGCGCGCCGATGATGCCGAGCGCGAGCTGCTGGAGTGGAAAAAAGTGAAGTTCATGGCCGATCGCGTGGGTGAAGAGTTTTCCGGCCTGGTCGTCAGCGTGACCAAGTTCGGGCTTTTTATCGAGCTCAACGAACTGTTTATTGAGGGTTTGGCGCCCATCACCACCCTCCCGAATGATCGTTATACCTACCGCGAAACCACCAAGCAGATTATGGGCGAGCGCACGAAGCGGACATTTTCATTAGGCGACCAGGTGAATGTGATCGTGGATCGCATCGATTCCGTGCAGCGCAGGATTCAGTTTGCGGTGCTGGTGGAAGAATCGGCAATCACGCCCAGGAAGAAACGGTCGAAAGGGCATTAGCGCCTGTCCCCGGCTAGAATCGCATTTATGGACAACAAACATGTGCTGGCTCCCGATGATGTGCTGCGCCATGAGTTCAACCGCTGGGCTGACCAGGGCAAAGGCGAAGAGATGGAGGCACATCATGCCGACATTACCCACAAGACGCTTCAAATAATGGAACTGCGGCCTGGCGAACGCGTGCTTGACCTGGGTTGCGGCGCCGGGTGGGCTACCCGGTTGCTGGCTCGCATGGTTGGTGAAGGTCCGGAAGGGTTCGGCCAGGTGGTGGGGCTCGACATATCCGATGAGATGATTCGGCGAGCTCGCGCCGCTTCGCGCGATTTCGAGAACATCATGTACGTTTGGGGTTCAGCCGGCCAGATTCCATGGGAAGAGAACTTCTTCGACAAGGTGCTTTCGGTGGAATCGTTTTATTACTATCCTGACCAGGACCGCGTGCTGGCCGAACTGTTTCGCATCATGGCTCCCAAAGGGCGGCTGTTCATCCTTATCAATCTGTATCGCGATAACCCCTACACCTTGCGATGGAAGGATGAACTCAAGGTTCCGGTGCACGCCCGGTCCATTGAGGAGTATGTGCAGCTCCTGCAGGCACATGCATTTCAGGAGGTGGAAGCGCGGCAGGTGCCGGATTCAACACCCAGCCCCGAAACTTATTCCGGGCGCTGGTTCAAGAACGTGGACGAGCTGAATGATTTCAAGCGCATTGGCGCGCTTCTGCTGATGGCCCGCAAGCCCGATGTACGCAATCCCGGCCCGGCCTACACCATCTACTGAGGCGCACTTCGAATCTGGGCCGCAAGGGATAAATCTCTGCGTTAAGGACGTTTTAGAGAGTAACAGCAGTTGGATCCGGGCGGCCCTTCGCTCACCGACTTAGAAAGATGGCCGCCCGGTCATTGCGCCCCTGCCTGTGCGGCAACGCACCCTCCCAAGTTGCAGCGCGTGCGGGGGCGCATTTTGTGCCCGTTTTGCGACAAGATCCAGCGCGGCTATGATGGTGGTTTCATGATGTTCTCGGGCGATACCGGGGGCCGGCAACAGCGGTTTGAACAGGTGGCGATGCCGAACTCGGAGTCGCTGCTGCGCACCGCATTGCGGCTCTGCGGCCGGCGGCACGAGGCCGAAGACCTGGTGCAGGAGGCCATGCTGCGCGCCTGGAAAAGCTTTGACCAGTTCGACCCGGGAACAAACTGCAAAGCCTGGCTGTTCACCATCATGCTGAATGTCTTCTACAGCCAGGTGCGTCGCGCCCGGCCGCACGTGGATATCGAAGGAATGGATGTGCCGGCGTTGCATCGTACGGATGAGGCGGCGCTGGCGCGCGAAGTGCTGGCCGCGGTTGACCGGCTCGATGAAAACCAGCGGCTGGTCCTGATGCTGGCCACCATCGAGGGCTTCACCATCGAGGAGGTTTCCTCGATGCTGCGCATTGCTCCGGGGACAGTAGCGTCGCGGCTGGGCCGCGCGCGCAGCAAGTTGCGGACAGCGCTCAGGATTGGAAAGGACCGCATTGCGGTATGAATGACGAGTTAAGGTTTGAAGCCGACTGCGAAGGAGTTCGCTCTCTCCTTCCCCAGTACCTGGCCGGCGATCTGGAAGAAGAAGAGCGCAGCCGGGTGGGCAATCACGTGGCAAGCTGTGCCGGATGCGCTGCGTGCGAGGATGCGGAACGCGAACTGAACCGCGTGCTGCGCCAGGCTTTTTCGCCGGACCAGCCGGCGCTCGGGCTGCAGCAGCGGATCCGCGAGAAAATCAGCGCCGCGGGCGCGCCGCGCCGGTGGCCCATGCCGGTTGCCGTTGCCGCCTCCCTGGTTCTGGCCCTGGGCCTGGTTGTCGGCGGCTCAAGCGGCTACAACGTCTATGCCGCGCATCGCTTTTGTCAGGATGCCGCGGATGATCATGAAGAAGAAGTTGTTCAGGGGGCGCCGCGCCGGTGGGCTCTCGGCGGCGCAGATCTCCAGCGGCTGCAATCGCGCTTTGGCGGCGGCATGCCGCTTCCCGAGCGCATTGGGGAATATCAGTTCCAGCGAGCCCGCATCTGCGAACTGGCCGGCAAGGACTTCATTCATGCGGTGTATGCGGCATCGAATCGCGAGTTTTCGGTTTTTCTTGGCCCCCGCCTGCCTCAGAACGAGAGTGAGATTCCCCGCCTGAAGATGGTCCGCACCGAGCGTGTCGGCGCGACGGCTGTAGCCGAATATCATGCCGGGCCGGTGGTTCTTCTGGTGGCCGGCAACCACAGCCTGGGCTCCGTCCTTGACGTATTTGATGAGTGGACGGCGGGCCGGTAGCCTTCCGCCAGCCCCATTCCCTTTCGTAATCTGTGCCGCCCTGCGGCTTCAGCCCACAATTCCCATACCCCCTTTTCCAGTTATGAGATCCGCGGCATTTCTATTTTTGGCGGGCTCGCTGGCGTTGTGCCTGCCAGGCGCCCATGCATTGGAAGACGGCGAGACGCGCACGCCTACGCCGATTATGGTGTCGCCCGCCGAGCATGCTTCCGCCGCCGAAAGCGCCAGCGACGCCGAAGCGAAAGAGATGGCGGTAGAACAGTCGCAGCGCATGATGGGCGTGGTGCCGATGTTTGGCATCACCAGCAGGCAGAATGCCCGCCCGCTGACTTCGCGGGAGAAATTTCATCTCTGGCGCAAAACCGCGTTCGACCCCTTTCAGGCGGCAGACGTGGCCATACAGGCCGGAATCAGCCAGGCGCAGGATGAGTTTCCCAGCTACGGGCAGGGGGCTGCCGGCTATAGCAAGAGGTATGCTGCCGCGCTCACCGATAGTGTCACGAGTGGGTTCTTCGCCAATGTCGCCTACCCCGTGCTGCTGAAGGAGGACCCTCGATTCTTTCGCCTGGGCCAGGGGTCGTTGCACCGGCGAATCGCCCACGCGCTTACGGAAGAGTTCATCTGCCACAAGGACGCAGGCGGGCGCTCGCTGCATTTTGCGAACATTCTGGCGGCAGTTTCCAGCGGCGCCGTGGCGAACCTCTATTACCCGCCGAGCGAACGCGGATTCTCGCTGACCATGAACCGCGCAGCCGTCTCGCTGCTCGATGGCAGCGCCGGGGGGCTGCTTTCAGAGTTCTGGCCCGATATTCAGGCCCGGGTGTTTCGGCATTCTCACCGCCAGTGAAGAGCTGACAAGCACTGCAGCGCGGCAGAAACGTGCTACCATGCGCGCGCATGCGCGGAATGATGATGCAGTCGCCGCTCACGCTTACAGCCATGCTGGAGCGTGGCGGCCGGTTATTTCCTGAAGTTGAAGTGGTTTCCCGGGTACCGCGTTGGGAAGACGCGCTGCCCGGGGTCCTGCCCGGAAATTACGCCGCGCCGCAATTCCATCGCTATACTTTTGCCGATTTTTATCAACGGTCGCGGCGTCTAGCGGCTGCGCTGGTGAACGCCGGCATTCGGCCCGGCGACCGGGTGGGCACGCTGATGTGGAATCACTACGCTCACCTGGAGTGCTATTTCGGCATACCCGCAGCCGGGGCGGTGACGCATACGCTGAATCTGCGGCTGCATCCGGATGAGCTTGCCTACATCATCAACCATGCCGAAGACCGCTTCATCATTGTGGATGATGTTCTGCTGCCGCTGCTGCAGCAGTTTCGCGCGAATGTTTCGCCGGAACGCGTAATCGTAGCGCAGCACAACCCCGGCGCCCCCGGCGGCTCCGAAACCAACTATGAAGATTTCATCGGGGGCGCAGAGCCCTGCGAGTACGCGCAAGTGGATGAAAACGATGCGGCGGCGCTGTGTTACACGTCAGGAACAACGGGCAAGCCGAAAGGCGTGCTGTACTCTCACCGCTCCATGGCGCTGCACTCGCTGGCCATTGGGCACGTGGATGGCTTCGCCATCTCGATGAACGATACGGTGCTGCCAGCCATGTCCATGTTCCATGCCAACGGCTGGGGAGTGCCGTATGCCGCGGTAATGGCGGGAAGCAAACTGGTGCTGCCCAGCCGGTACGTGGATGCGGAAAATCTACTGAACCTGCTCCAAGCCGAGCAGGTAAGCTTCAGCGGCGCGGTGCCCACAATCTGGCTGGCGGTGGCGGAAATGCTGGAGCAGTATCCGGGACGCTGGAAGCTGCGCCCGGGATTCCGCATCGTGATTGCGGGCTCCGCCTGCCCGGAATCGCTGATCCGCAGGCTTGATGCGCAGGGCATTTTCATCATGCAGCCCTGGGGTCTGACGGAAACTTCGCCCATGGCAACCGTGGCCCGGCTCAAGCCCTCGATGCGGCAACTCCCGCAGGACGAGCAGTATGCCCTGCGCGCCACCCAGGGCATGCCTTTGCCGTTCATCGAACTGCGCGCCATGAATGACCAGGGAGAGGAATGCCCCTGGAACGGCGAAGCCATGGGCGAGGTGCAGGTGCGCGGGCCGTGGATCGCCGAGCGCTACTACAAGCGGCCAGAGGAAAACGAAAAATGGACTGCCGACGGCTGGTTTCGCACCGGTGACGTGGTGACAATCAATGCCCATGCATTCATCCGGATTGTGGATCGCACCAAAGACCTCATTAAATCGGGTGGGGAGTGGATCAGTTCAGTGGACGTGGAGAATGCGCTGGTGGGGCACCCCTCGGTGCGCGAGGCGGCGGTGGTGGCGGTGGCTCACCCGAGGTGGGCTGAACGGCCGCTGGCGGCAATCGTGCTTCGCGATGGCGCGCGCCTCGATACCGGCGAATTGCGCGATTTCTTGCTGCAGCGCTTTGCCCGGTGGCAGTTGCCCGACGAGTTTGTGGTGGTGGATGAGTTGCCCCACACCTCAACGGGCAAGCTGCTGAAATCAGAACTGCGCCGCAAGTTCACCGGCTGGCAGTGGTCGGCGGATGAGCGCGCAGCCGCCACGACGGAGCCTGGCCGTAGCACATGAACAAGATCTTCCATTTCGATTCCGCAGCCGAAGCCTATGTGGCCGATGCGGCAGTGCTGTGCTGCTTCGACGAGCGTATCCGGCTGGTGACGGCAAAACTCCTGAAGCGCAGCGGAATATCGCGGCCCGACATGATTGTGGTGGCTGGCGGCGCCAAGACGCTGGCATCACCGCGCAACGATTTTGAGCGCGACTTCATCCTGGAACAGATTCGCCTTTCCATCCGCCTCCACGCCACCCGGCGGGTGCTGCTGACCAGCCATTCGGATTGCGCCACCTACGGCGGCCTTGCCGCCTTCGGAGGCGATCGCGAAGCCGAAATGGCTCACCACGAGCGCGAACTCGGGCGCGCGGCTGCTCTGGTGGCGCAGGGTTTTCCGGGAGCCGCCGTCGAGTGCTTCTTTTTCGCATTTGACGGAGTTTACCGGGCCGCCCTGCGCGACCGCGGCCTGGCTGCCGACTAGGAAAGGCAGCCTGACTGCCGGTCAGGAGTGCCCCGCTGCCAGCGCCGCTTTGCGGATCTCCGGGACCTCGAGTACGCGAACTCCGGAAGCCGGGTGCTCGGCTGCCGCGACCAGGGCGGCAATCATCTGTTCCCGCGTCACCAGCCCGAGGCGCAGGGCAGCGGCCCGTTTCGACGGCACGGATTCGAGAAGCCGGTAAATTGGCTTGAGGATATACGGCCAGCGATGGCCCGGCCCCAGCACATACCACGGCCGCACGAGCGTGGCATTCAGGCCGGCTTCGCAAACCATCTGCTCGCATCGTTCCCGGGCGGCGATGTAGGCGCGCATTACGGGCGCGGGATGGGCCACGCTGAGATAAATGAAATGCGAGATGGCGGCCTCCCGGGCCGCCCGAACGGCGACTTCGACCGAGCGCACATCCACTGCCTGGAACTGCTCCGCTTTCCACGGCGAAGGATGCGAAACCCCGATCAGATGGACGAACGCCTCACAGCCCGCCGCTGAATAGCTTCCTGCTTCCAGAGGGTCCGCGACTACGGCTTCCGCGCCGTCGGCCAGCCTGCAGGCCGAGGCCGCCCGGACCACGGCGCGCACGGCATGGCCGCGTGCCACGAGAGCATGAATCAATGGCCGGCCGAGATAGCCGGTTCCGCCCGTAACCAGCACGCGGATGGGCGCTGTGCCAGGCAGTCAGTTGCTCCGAACGCCGAATTCGGAAGTGTAGTGCAGCTTGATTTCGCCGCACTTGTGCTGGTCCTCCGAATAGACCACGCAACTGTCGAAGGGCCGCGAATACACATGCAGGCTGACAGCTCGCGCCCCGAATTCGGCAGCGTTCAACACCTTGTGCACGGGCTCGGCCGGATCCACGGCCACTGGGTTGGCTACATTCATCTGCACCACGTTGGACGGCTCAATGCTGCAGGTGCCTGCGGCCAGGTCCTGATGCCCTACGCGATAGTTCTGCACCAGCAGCCGCCCGATCGGCACCGCCATCCAGCAGTTCTGATCCTTGTGATTGTGGATGGAGGACGCCTGCCCCACCTCCCAGCAGATGGCGATCAGTTCATAAAGCGGAGTCTTATCGATGAGGTTGCGGGTGTAGTGCTGCCGGTCCCACAACAGATAAGGGATCAGCGATTCCGGGTCAACGGGATGGTCGCGCAGGAGGTCGCGGACTACGTTCCGTGCGAGAAAATCACGCTCCGTGCATCGCCGGAGCGCTTCTACCAGGTTTTGAATGGATGAAGCCTGAGTTTGCATCGCCATACTCCCATGCGGCGGCTGCTATTGTCATTGGAGCGCCTTGCATTTGCAAACCGCTGCGGATCGGTGCCGGGTGTCGGGTATCGTATAACATTCTTCATTGGCCATGGCTACCACGAACCCGGCGCCGCAAGCTGAAAGTTCAGCATGGTCGGGAACCGCCATTGTGGCGGTCATCGCCACTGCAGTGGCCCTGGCACACCTGCTCACCAACGGCCGCTACGGCTTCCATCGTGATGAACTGCAGACTCTGAGCGACGCGCTGCATCTGGACTGGGGGTTCGTTGCCTACCCGCCCTTCACGCCTTTTGTGGAGCGCATCTCGATGGCAATGTTCGGTACATCGCTGGTGGGTCTGAGGCTGTTTTCCGTGATTGCCTCGGCCGCAGCCGTGGTATTGACAGGGCGAATGGCCGCCGAGGCGGGCGGGGGGCGATGGGCGCAGGCCACCGCCGCGCTGGCGGTGGCCCTTTCTCCACTTCCGCTGTTTGAAGGCACCGAATTTCAGTACACCACGTTCGACTACCTGTGGTGGGTGCTGATTGCGTGGCTGGTTATGAAGCTGCTTAACAGCGCGAACCCGCGCTGGCTCGTGCCCATCGGAGCTGCCATCGGCATTGGCCTGCAGACGAAATACACCATGGCGTTCTACGTTGCCGGGATCATTGCCGGAATGGTGCTCACCCCCGCGCGGCGATACTTCTTGAGCCGCTGGTTCTGGGCCGGGGCCGCGCTGGCCGGCATCATCTTCCTGCCGAACCTCATCTGGCAGTTCCGCCACGGCTTTATCTCTTTACACTTCCTGCAATCCATTCATGCTCGCGATGTGGGCGAAGGGCGGGCCCAGCATTTCTGGAGCTATCAACTGCTGGTCAACATCAGCCGGGTTGCGGCGCCGCTGGCCCTGATTGGGCTGGCCGTCAGCATGGCGCAGCGCCGTTATCGCATGCTGGCCTGCATGTACCTGGTTCCGCTGCTGGTGATGGCTATCGCCAAAGGACGCTTCTATTACGTTGGAGCGGCTTATCCCATGTTGATTGCCTTGGGCGCCGCCGCCGCCGAGCGCGGATTGTCGCTGCTGCCGCGGATGTGGCGATGGTGTGTCGAAGGCGGCTATCTGGCGGGTTTGATTGCCTGGGGAGTTCTCACTTCCACCGTGGTGCTGCCGCTGGCAGCGGCCGGGCCGCTGCGCGTCCGCGCACTCGCTAACAATGGCGATCTGCGCGAGGAAATTGGATGGGATGACCTGGTGCGGGCGGTCGCCGGCGTTCGCGACTCGCTCCCGCCCGAGCAGCAGCGCAGCCTTGGAGTGCTGGTAGGGAATTACGGAGAGGAGGGCGCCATCGAGGTTATGGGCCGCGCCTATGGCTTGCCCACGCCCATCAGCACCACCAATTCAGCGTGGCTGCGCGGCTACCCGCTATCGCCGCCGCAGACATTGATCGTGGTCGGCCACTCGCGGCGATGGCTGGAGAAGAACTTTACCGCCTGCCGGGTGGCCGGGCATAACGGCAACTCACTTGGTGTTCATAACGAAGAGGCTGACGATCACCCCGACATCTTCGTCTGCGGGCCGCCGCTTCTCCCCTGGCCCGAGTTCTGGGCGCAAAACCTGAGCTACGGATAAAACGGCAACCACGAAGGTCACAAAGGAACACGACGGAATTCGCTTCGAAAAGGCTACCAAGGGCCACGAAGGCTCAAGGCAATTCGGCAATTCCGCAGTTCGGCAATTCGGCAATCCTGTTTTACGGAACTGCAATCTCCTGGTCCTTGTACTGCAACTGGTACAGCTTCCAGTAAATGCCGCGCTGCCCCAGGA
>JAFAIN010000248.1 GCA_019236695.1 Acidobacteriota bacterium
CTCCAATCTCGCGCTCGAGAGTGCCGCCCAGAAATCCGGAAGATGCCAGGATCAGCATCCGGCGCCCGGGAAGAGTGTTCAGAGAGCCGATTGTTACGGAAATCTCGAAAAAGGTGTTCTGCACTTCGATCCGCTCCCGGTTCCACAGCGCGCCGGCGGCTGCTTCTGCCTGCGATTGCAGAACGTAATCCGACGGCCGCTCACACGAACCGTGGGGCGGCGGGCATTCGCAGTCGAAAACTCGTTCCTTGGCAACCTCGAGGACGGAGGGATCTGAGTTGTTTACGATGGCGTAGGCTTCATACAAATCGAGGCGCGGACAGCCGCCCGAGCCGGCAGTGAGGGCAGGTTGTGGGCGCAGCGATTCGATCTCCGCCAGCAGCTTTGCCTTGTCGTTGGTGAATGTTACTTCACCGTTATGCGAGGCTTTGAAGATTCCAACCCGGTCTCGCGAATCCAGATTCTCGCGCACGAAATGCTTCGCGGCCTTCTGCACGTTCTCAAAATCGCCGGCCGGCGAATGCCGATCGTCGAAAAAGATGGCGATGAATCGCCGCTCGATAGTTGGCGTTGTTGCCGCCATGCCGTTTCGTGCGGGCACGGGCTCCTGGCTTGCCGTCGCTGGCTGTTGGCGAAAGCTGCGAATCTTCTGGGGTTTCCCATTGTCAAGGATTTGAAAGTTCTCGCGCTGCAGCCCGGAAATTGCGTTCCCGTGCTGATCGACTACTCGAACGACGGCCTCCACTTCGTTGGCCTCCGAGCGGAACACGGGAGGCTCGCTGCTTTGCTCAGGGACATTCTGATGTGGGCTGCCACCGCCTGAGGCGTAAGCGGCAGCACACGCGGCAATTGCCAGCCGGGCCATCATCCTTGTCATAGGGGACTTCCCTCTGCAGTTTAGTACCCGGGTCTGCCGAGCAACAATTCACAAACCAAAACGAAAAAGCGCCGGAAAAGGCGCTTTTCGTTTACCCACGTCAATTCACATCGGTTCGGCTGGCGGAGAGTCTCCGGTCAGTCCCGATGGGTTATGGGGCGATCGGTTAATCGCTGGCGTAGGATTCCATTGCGACTGGCGAGCCCGGCATGGCGCCGGATTCCGTTAACGGATGTTCTGCTGCGGAATCGAGCCTTGCCGGTGTTACTTCGGCGTCGCGCATCTTGTAGAGCAGGGCACGGTAACTGATACTCAGCGCCTTGGCAGCCTTGCGCCGGTTCCAGTTGTTGGCCTGCAGCACTCGCAGAATCACTTTGCGTTCCACATCGAGCGTGGCCTGCCGGGTAATGGCCTTGAGCGACACCTTGCCGTCTTCCGGAATATCGAAATCGAAGGTGTTTTCGCGCCTGGTTTCAAGTTCGCTGGTGATCACGTCTTCGTTGCCCAGGATTACATAGCGCTTCATCAGGTTCGCGAGCTCGCGAATATTGCCGGGCCAGTGGTATCGATGAAGCACCTGCACCATGTCCGGCGAGAGCATGCGCGCTCGCCGCCCGTACGCCTGGTTGTAGCTGTCGATGAAGTAAGTAATCAATTGCGGAAGGTCGGCGCGGCGTTCGCGCAACGCGGGCAGGTGAAGATTCACAACATTGATGCGGTAGTAAAGGTCCTGCCGGAACGCGCCTTCGGCAATCTCCCGCTGCAGGTCACGGTTGGTGGCGCATACCACCCGTACTTCCACTTTCCGATCTTCCTGCGCGCCGATTTTGCAGAATTGTCCATCCTGCAGAAGCTGCAGCAGCTTGGCCTGCAGCCCCAGTTCCATTTCCCCAATCTCATCAAGGAACAACGTGCCCCGGTGCGCCATTTCGACGCGCCCGGGCTTGGAACCGACGGCTCCGGTGAATGCGCCCTTTTCGTACCCGAACAACTCCGATTCCATCAGCGTCCCGGGAATTGCCGGACAATTCACTTTGACGAATGGCCCCTGCGACCAGGGAGAACGCATGTGCACCAGGGCGGCAACCACTTCCTTGCCGGTACCGCTTTCACCCTCGACCAGAACCGACACGTTGGCGCTGGCAACTCGATCCAGGCGGTTGCGAATCTCGCGAAGCGCAGCCGTCTGCCCGAAGAACACTTCCTCAGGCGGCAGATTACCCGGAATTCCGGGGGCTAGACCCACGCTGGATGCCACAGAAGTTTCCTCCCAGTTCTCCACGTCATCTCGTGGAGCATGGCCGCCTTCATTTCGCAGCGGCTCGGTTTTACGCTTCTTACGTGTGCTCTTTCTTGCACACCGGCGGCCAAAGCGAGGGAGCTTCGGAAATCGAAAGGAGCGCCTAGGTAAGTCACTGATTCTGCAGCATTAAGCAGCGCCCAATGCGCCGGCTCAAAATGCACTCCGCTGAAATCTTGCAATCCGGCTGTGAAAACGTTTTCACTTGTGGAACAGGTTTTCCCTTGCCTCGGCAAATAAGCTCTTGCGCTACATCAAATCGTTCGCCTCAAAGGTTAAAGGTAAGCAATATTTGGCCCTGTCGGGCAAATCGGTTCCACGGCTGTGGTTACGAAAGTGACAAACTGTTTCACAACCAGTGCAAATTCCTGCAGATTTCTCTTTGACTACTTGAGCATGCTGTGGCTTACTGAAAGCGACAACCAGCTTCCCCTGGCGTTCGCGTCGGTACGCTGATGTAGCTCTCTCCTTCCCCCAGAGATTTTGAGCTGAGCGCACGAATTCGTTTGTGCAATTACGCCGTTCGCGGCACGGCCGACGTCCCCGGGAATGCTGCCCTTAGGAGAACCTCAATTTGGCTTCGGCGCATACGGCAACGCTCGAAGGCGCAGGCACAAGCACGGATGAGGCCCTGCAGGAGGAATTTCGCAAGCGCTTTGTCGCACTGGCCTCGGTAGCTCACGAGCTCAAGACCCCACTTGCCGTAATGGGCGGGTACACCGAACTGCTGCTGAGCGGCGGGGTGGGGCCTCTGAACCCGCGGCAGCGGGGTGTGCTGCAGGAAATGATGGCAAGCAGCGAGCGGCTCCGTAAGTTCGTGGAAGACTTCCTTTCCTTCAGCGCAATGCAGACGGGCAAGCTCAAAATGAACATCGAGCTTGCCGACCTGAACGCTACGCTCGTTGAGGTTTGCAACCTGTGGAAATCGCAATTCGCGTCCAAGGGCGTCACTCTGAAGATTGTGCCGTCCATTGGCCTGCCGCCGCTGGCGTTCGATTCTCTTAAGGTGCAGCACGTGGTTTCGAACCTGCTGCAGAATGCACTGAAATTTACCCTTGAGGGAGGAACGGTGGAAGCCGGCCTGGAGCCGTTCTTCTGGGAGCGCCGCAGCACGCACGCGCCGCTTTCCGGCAAAGATCGCCGTAGCCGCGCGGGTCTGGCTCACAATTCGGTTCGCATCTGGGTGCGTGATACAGGGCCCGGCATAGCAGCCGAGTACCACCAGGAGATCTTCGAAGATTTCCGTATGTTGCCTTACGCCAAGAAGGTCACGGGAGCGGGCATCGGCCTGGGACTGGCCATTGCGCGCCGCCTGGTGCAGGCGCACGGCGGCAAGATCTGGATTGAATCGGAGCCGGGACACGGAAGCAAGTTCTGCTTTCTACTGCCGGTACAGCCGAACCTGGAAGGAGAGCGATGACGGGCCAGCCTCTCATTCTCGTAGTCGATGACGAGCCCAGCATGCTGCGCTACCTGCAGACTCTGCTGGAGACGGAGGACTACAAGGTCGAAACCGCCACTGACGGGGCCGAAGCAGTCAAGCGCCTCGAGCAGAATCCCACGCCCGACCTGGTGCTGATGGATCTCCTGATGCCGCAAATGGACGGCCTGCAGGCTCTTACACGCGCGCGCCAGCTTCGCCCGGGCATCAAGATCGTGATGTTGAGCTGCGTCAGTGACACCAAGAAGGTAGTCGAGGCAATCCGCCTCGGAGCGCAGGACTATCTCACCAAGCCGTTCCATAAGTCCGATCTCGACACGGTGCTCAAACGCCTGCTTCCTGCAAAGCCTCCGGAAGAGAAGGAGAGCACAACGCACGCGGAGGTGGAGGAGCTCAGCGACGACTTGTTCTTCGTTGCCGCCAGCCCAGCCATGCGCAAGATCCGGAGCCAGGTGGGCCTGGTGGCGAATGTCGATATTCCCGTTTTGATTCTCGGAGAGAGCGGCACGGGCAAGGAAATCCTGGCCCGGCTGATTCACAAAATGTCGCCGCGCGCACACCGCACGTTTCTGAAGGTGAATTGCGCAGCATTGCCGGCCGACCTGCTCGAATCGGAATTGTTCGGTTATGAGCCGGGCGCATTCACCGGCGCCGACCGCTCCAAGCCGGGCAAGTTCGAGCTCTGCAACAAGGGAACAATTCTGCTCGACGAAATCGGGGAAATGCCTCCCACCCTGCAGGCAAAACTGCTGCACGTCCTGCAGGATGGCCAGTTTTCGCGACTCGGCGGCCGCAGCACCATCAAGGTCGATGTACGGGTCCTGGCGGCCACCAACATCAATATTCAGGAAGCCATCCAAACCAAAAAGCTGCGCGAGGACCTCTATTACCGGCTGAATGCCTTCACCCTGCGCTTGCCGCCTTTGCGCGAGCGTAAGGAAGAAATCCCTATCCTTCTTAAGCACATGATGGCTCGCATGGCCGAGAGTTATGCCAACGCACCACTCCCGATTACTCCCGCACTAGCCGATGCCTGCCTGCGATATCCCTGGCCTGGCAACTTGCGCGAACTTGGCAATTTCGTGAAACGGTATCTGGTTCTGCGCGACGAAAACCTGCTCATCCACGAACTCGATTCCCAGGCACATGCCAGCCAGACCGGCGAACACGACCTGCCGGAGCACAGCGGCGGGCTCAAGTCACTGGTTCGCAGCCTGAAAGATCAGGCGGAAGGCGAAGCCATTCGACGCGCTCTGGAACAGACCAATTGGAACCGCAAGACCGCGGCGGCCATTCTGAATATCAGCTACAAGGCCCTGCTCTACAAAATTCGGCAGTATGGCCTGGAACCGCCGCCCCATCGCGCCCGTTTCCGCACTACAGCCGGCTAGCGGGCTGGCGAAGCTTCGCCCTTGCAACAGGAAGCAAAGGGCCGGTTTGGATCCGGCCCTTTCAAGTTACGATTCCTGTTGCTCTCTCTTAGGACTCGAACTCGCTGGAATCCAGAAATCGGTAATGGTCAATCAGGGCAGCGACGCCAAACTTGCCCCGGGGATCTGCCTCGACGCGGATTACTCTTCCGCTGCAGCTCACTCGAATGCATTGGGTCATGGTGATTTCCGGAGGCAGGGTGAGAGTGAATTCGATGGAATTCTCGCTGGCAAAACCGTCGTGATCGGTCAGGATATACACCCCGCGGGCGCTGACATCGCGAGTTGTGGCTAACGTTTCGCGGCCGTTGAGCTTCACCTGCACAGGTAATTGCATGGCGAAACGGCGCATGGACCGCAGGTCTTGCCGGTCTCCTTGTGAGTTCATCGGATTGGACCTCGCGAGCAGCATCTACGCACGTACCCAGCTCTGTACTGTGCAGTTCATGTTCCATCAGGCAACAGGCCAAGACATCGCAGGTGCCCCCTCCTAACTACTGATTACGAAGCTCTTAGGAGGTACTCCATTGAGCGACAAACCGAGTCTTCCACAGGCGATCCATAAGCTGCCTGCAAAAACCTGCACTCAAATGGCAAGCACGGCCACTCTTCTCCTGATTCCCTCTATTTCAGGCTGCAAAATACCAGTTGGAGTCGAGATTCTCGCATCGCGCAACGGCCTGCTTTGCATTTTCGCAAACAGCCGCTTAGCATCACGCTTCCGAATGCTGGAGGGGAAAAGCCAGTCATGCTACTACGCACAATCGGTTGCGGAATTGTCTTTCTGCTTGGAGCCCTGCAGGTGAATGCGCAGAACTCCGGAATCCGGCTTTCTGCCGTCCCCGGCCGCTCGGTGGTGCGCGCGCAGAATGGAATGGTTGCCACGAGCCAGCCGCTCGCATCCGAGGTTGGCCTGGAAGTGCTCAAGCACGGCGGCAATGCTGTGGATGCGGCCATTGCGGTGGCTGCCATGCTGAATGTGACCGAACCGATGATGACGGGGGTGGGCGGCGACGCATTCATGATGGTGTATTGGGCCAGGAGTGGCGAACTGAAAGGATTGAATGCCAGCGGTCGTGCGCCGCAAGCACTCACCCTTGAGCACTTCCGGCACCGCGGACTCAAGCAGATTCCGGTGCGCGGCATGGAGAGCATTTCTGTCCCTGGCGCTTTCGACGGATGGGTCACCCTGCTCAACCGCTACGGCACTATGAAGATAGCTGATCTGCTGCAGCCGGCGATCGAATATGCCGAGAACGGTTTCCCGGTGATGGAAAAAACCGCCGAGGACTGGCAGGCCGAAGTAGATGTTCTGAAGCGCGATCCGGCGTCGACAGCCACATATCTGCCGCAGGGACGCGCGCCGCGTTCCGGCGAAATATTTCGCAACCCGAAGTTCGCGAGCACCCTGCGCAAGCTGGCTGCCGGCGGCCGGGAGGCGCTTTACAACGGCGAAGTCGGCCGCGAGATGGTTGCCTATTTTGCACAGCATGGCGGGTACATTACGATGGATGACCTGGCAGCGCAGCATTCGGAATGGGTGGACCCCATCTCCACCGAATACCGCGGCTATAAGGTTTGCGAAATGCCGCCCAACGGCCAGGGCCTCACTGCTCTGCTTGCGCTGAACATCCTGGAAAATTTCGATCTGCGCTCGATGGCCGCAAAGCCCGACCTCTTTTATCCCATCGAGATCGAAGCGCTGAAACTTGCGTTTGCCGACCGTAACCGCTACATTGCCGATCCCAAGTTCGCTGACGTGCCGGTCCAACAGTTGCTCTCGAAAGAGTATGCAAAACAGAGAGCCGCGCTCATCCGTACGGATTCCGCCATTGCCGACCCACAGCCCGGAATGATGATGCAGGGTTCAACCACATACTTCACAGTTGTGGATAAGGATCACAACGCAGTGTCGTTCATCAATAGCCTCTTCGAACACTTTGGCTCGGGCATAACGGCCGGCGAAACCGGCATCATGATGCAGGATCGGGGATCCCAGTTCTCCCTTGATCCGAACTCGCCTAACGTTATCGCTCCGGGGAAGCGGCCATTCCATACCCTTATTCCGGCGATGGTCTTCAATGACAAAAAGCTGCTGCTCTCTTTTGGCGTAATGGGCGGTGCAATGCAGCCGCAGGGACACGTGGAAGTCCTGACGCGAATCATTGACCTGGGAATGGGCCTCCAGGAAGCCATCGACGCGCCGAGGTTTCGCTACGACGGCGGCAACCGGGTCGTCATGGAGGACCTCATGGGCGCGGAAACGATTCAATCACTCATCCGGCTTGGTCACCGGCGAGTAGCCCCTGCCGGTGGAGGCAGCGTCCGCAGCGCCATGGGCGGCGCACAGTTAATCATGATCGACCCTGAAACCGGCACCCTGGCAGGCGCCAGCGACCCGCGAAAAGATGGTATGGCGCTGGGATGGTGAGGCTTTCCCCGAATTTGCGGTTCGATACAATTGCTGCTTCCATGCGCCCCCTCTTACGCTGCGCTCTGATCGTGGTATTGCTTGCCGTTGCCGTTTACGGCCAGAAACAAACCGTTACGGAAACAAAAGAAGTTTCAGGGGGTGCAGAGAGCAGACCTGGGCAGATTGCGTGGTCGTTTCACGCCTACGCCGGGCCTGAGCTTCCGGAAGATCAGGGCATTACCGGCCTTTGGCAGGATCTGCAGAAGCTGCGGACAACAGCGCGGCTGATGGCAACCGCGGCTCATCCGGATGACGAGCCGGGTGCGCTGTTGACCTTGGAAGCGCGCGGGCAAGGCGCCGCCGTCCTTATGATGGCGCTCACACGCGGCGAGGGCGGCCAGAACCGCACGGGCAGCGAACTGTTCGATGAGCTCGGGATCCTGCGCACCCTGGAACTGCTGGCCGCTGACAAGTACTACGGCGTGGAGCGTCGGTTCAGCCATGCCGCCGACTTTGGTTTCTCAAAAACCGCGGAAGAAACCCTGGAAAAATGGGGCGGACACGACCCAGTGCTCTCTGATATCGTCCGGGTCATACGCCAGTTCCGGCCTGACGTGCTGGTTTCCCGCTTTAGCGGCACGCCGCGCGACGGCCATGGTAATCACCAGGCCTCAGGAATCTTGACTCGCGAAGCCTTCCGCGCCGCCGCCGATCCGAACCGCTTTCCCGAGCAGCTTCGCCGGGGTTTACAGCCCTGGCAGGCCAAAAAGCTCTATGTTTGCGGCTTTGCTGTCACAACCGGCACGATTGAGATCAATACTGGCGCGTATGCTCCAGTCCTCGGCGAATCCTACGCCCAGTTCTCGATTGAAGGATTAGCTCATCAGCTCTCGCAGATTCTTCCCCCCATTGTCGCTCCCGGCGACCGCACCGAAAGATGCGAACTGGTGGACAGTGAGGGCATAGCCAAGTCCAGCTCTGAAAATGATCTTTTTGACGGAATTGACACTTCCCTTGCGGGGCTTGCGGCTCGTTTTGGCGCCGCTCAGACGCGGTTTTTGGCTGCCGGACTCCGCGAACTCGAGGGTTATGCGCAGCAGGCAATTGCCGCCTACACTGTGGCGGACCCCTCGCGATGCGCGCGCCCGCTGCTTGCTGGAGCGAGCGCAACCGCAAATCTACTGGCCCAGGTTCGAGCGTCGGCCCTTCCTGCCGCAAGCCGTGCCGAACTCGAGGCAGAACTGCAAACCAAACGTGACCAGTTTCACGATGCTGCGAATCTCGCCCTGGGAATCGAGTTGATGGCCAGCGTAGATCCAACCGGCGGTGCTCCCGCTCAGACCGGCCCTTTTGCCCAGCAGCCGCCGACAGCGCTGTTCGCCAACCCGAGTGAAACCTTCACGATCACGGCTCGCCTCTATAACCGCAGCACCGCTTCTGTGGAACCCACGGCCATTTCGCTGGATGTCCCCCCCGGCTGGAAAGTAGAAATTATCGAAGCCGCAAAACCCGCGGCCCTCGGCCCCAACCAAAACGCCCAGTCGCGCTTTCGAGTGACCGTCGCACCCAACGCCGAGTACACCCGCCCTTACTGGCACCGCGTTAACCAGCAGGAAGACGCCATGTACATCGTGGATGATGCCCGCTGGGCGACTCTCCCGTTTCCTCCGCCTCCGGTGCGTGCAGTCGCGCAATACCGGGCCGATAAACTTGAAGGGGAAGCCCGTACTACGGTCGAGGCACGTTATGTCGATACCATCTATGGCCAGAAGGAACGACCGCTGGCGGTCGCGCCGGCCATCAGTCTGGAAGTGGAGCCGGATACGAATGTTGTGAATACCAGCAGTGAGGGCACACCTCTGCGAATCAGCGTCTCGGTTCGCAACACCGCGCCCGAGAACATGCAAGGGACGCTGCGCCTAGCCGCTCCCGCGCAGTGGCGCGTGGAACCTTCGGAGCTTCCGGTAAAGTTGGGCGCCGACGAAACCACCAGTTACAGCTTCAGCGTAACCCCCGTGAACTTGAGGGAACAGCACTACGAACTCCGGGCTTCCATGGAAGCCGGAGGCCGCCGATACGCTGAAGGTTTCCGCACGCTAACTCGCGGCGACCTCGGAGCCTTCTATTACTACTCTCCCGCCCGCCAGGATGTGAGTGCGGTCAGCGTCAAGCTTCCCGCAGGCCTTCGCACTGGCTACATCATGGGGGCAGGCGACGACATTCCGCAGGTCTTGAGCCAGATTGGAATGGATGTGCAGATCATCTCGCCGCAGGAACTGGCAAGCGGCGACCTGAGCCGCTACGGAACCATCATTCTCGGCATACGGGCCTACGATGTCCGGGCCGATGTGCGCAACTACAATCGCCGCTTGCTTGCATGGATGCAGAACGGCGGGACGCTCATCGTGCAGTACAACCAGAGCGTTGCGAGCTTCAATTCAGGCCACTACACGCCTTATCCCGCCACCGAAGCGAACCAGCGCGTCACGGTTGAGCAGGCGCCGGTGGAGATACTCGAGCCGCAGAACCCGGTATTGCGCTATCCCAACGCGATTACGACGCATGATTTTGACGATTGGGTGCAGGAACGCGGCCTGTATTTCATGGGCCAGTGGTCAAGCGAATACAGCCCGCTGCTGGCATGTTCCGATCCCGGCGAGCCGCTGCTCAAAGGCGGGCTTCTGCTGGCACACTACGGCCAGGGGATCTACATTTACACCGGCTACGCATTCTTCCGGCAACTGCCGGCGGGCGTGCCCGGGGCCATCCGGCTATTTGTGAACCTGGTAAGCGCGGGCCATTAACACACCAATGCAAGGAGAGCTTTCTATGCGAATCATGGTTTTTCTTTTTGCCCTGGCAGCATCGGCTGCTGCACAGACACAGCCTTCCGCACCCGCCCCGAGTTCGAACCAACCGGCCGCCCCGGCCAGCATTTCGGCCGTTGTCGATCGCGAGGTCAGCAATTACGAACGCCTGCTGGTGAATGCCGCCGATGCCATGCCGGAGGACAAATTCAATTTCAATCCGGCAAGCCTGAATATCCCCGGCGCGGCTTATAAGGATGTGCGCACCTTCGCAACGCTTCTCAAACACACCGCTACGGCTAATTACTTTTACTGGGGCGCTGTGTCCGGAGAAAAGCCGCCTGACAGCATTAAAGGCCCCAATGGCCCTGACGAACTGAAGACCAAAGCTGAGATCATTCAGTTTCTGAAGGATTCATTTGCCGCAGGTCATCGCGCGGCCAGGATGCTCACCACGGAGAATGCGCTCGAAGCGGTACAAGTACGAAACCAGAACGGAGCGCGGCTATATTTCGCGACCAATGCCGTTATCCATTGCGCCGATGAATACGGCCAGGTGGTTGAGTATCTGCGCATGAACGGGATTGTTCCGCCTGCCAGCGCCGGGAGATAGCCACCGGCACGAGCACCTCTGAACCCATGTGCCGCCAAATCCGGGCGGGCACATGGCGCGCTGTGAGGCCCAGGAACTCGCTTGCCTTCCGCAGAATATCCCGAGCCCCAGTCAGGCCACCTGGCTCGAGGCCTAAGCCTGCGGGGCGCGACCACGCTGAACATGATCGACATGATCGGCGTGGGACCATTCATCACAATCCCGCTGATGGTGACTGCGATGGGTGGCCCGCAGGCAATGCTCGGCTGGATCCTGGGCGCGTTGTTTGCGATGTGCGACGGCCTGGTGTGGGCGGAACTCGGGGCCGCCATGCCGCGCGCGGGAGGCTCGTATTACTACTTGAAGGAAATCTATGGACCGAAGGGTTTGGGCCGCCTGCTCTCCTTTCTGTTCGTCTGGCAATTGTCCTTCAGCGCCCCTCTTTCGATCGCTTCCGGCTGTGTCGGCCTCGGCCGGTATGCCGGCTATCTCTGGCCGGGGCTCATCGCAGGCAGTGAACATCGCCTCGCGATCCGTGTTCCGCTGCTCGGCCCACTCGCTATAACGTCCGTGGTAAACGGCGGAACACTGGTTGCAATCGCGGCGTGTGTTCTGGTTGTAGCTCTCTTGTATCGGCGCATCACGATGATCAGCCGCCTCTCGGCGATGCTTGCGGCAGGCGTCCTGGGCACAGTTGGATGGGTCATCATCTCCGGCTTTCGACACTTCAACGCTGCCCGCGCGTTTAGCTTTCCTCCCGGCGCATTTGCCCTGGATTCGAATTTCTTTCTCGGCCTGGGCGCTGCGATGCTGGTGGCGACGTATGACTATTGGGGCTACTACAACGTCTGTTTCCTGGGTGAGGAAGTGGAGAAACCCGAGCGCAATATCCCACGGGCGTTGATTCTCTCGATTGCGCTGGTGGCGGTGCTGTACCTCGCTATGAACATCAGCATTCTCGGCGTTGTGCCCTGGCGCGAGTTGCAGAACGTACACGCCAACACCCGCTACTACGTCGTATCGACACTCATGGAGCGTCTTTATGGCCGCTGGGCAGGGAGTCTGGCCGCGGTGCTGATCATGTGGACTGCGTTTGCCTCCGTATTCTCTCTGCTGCTCGGCTACTCGCGAGTGCCCTATGCCGCCGCCCTGGACGGCAACTATTTTCGGGTGTTCGCGAAACTGCACCCTCGGGGCCGTTTTCCTTACATTTCGGTGCTCGCACTGGGCGCCGTAGCATCCGCGGCCTGTTTCTTGCGGCTGGACGACCTGATTTCGAAGCTTGTGGTAATTCGCATCATGATGCAGTTTCTTCTGCAGACCATTGGGGTCATGGTGTTGCGCGTAAAGCGGCCTGATATGCCGCGCCCGTTTCGAATTTGGCTCTACCCCGTCCCTGCGCTGCTGGCAACAGCCGGCTTTTTGTTCGTCCTCATCGAGCGGCCAAATTTTGCCAATGAACTTCGTTGGGGAGCAGCAGTCATTGTGCTCGGCACATGCGTCTTTTTGCTCCGCTCGGCTGTACGCAAAGAATGGCCGTTTGCGGCCCCGCGCATTCGCGCCTCAAACTGACCGAACTCATGGCGCATAATTAGGGCATGGCGCATCGTACATTTCGCGATCTTGTCTCTGAATACGATCTGCTGGCGCCTCTGGAGCGCGCCAGCACCATCCCTGCGAACTGGTATCGCGACCGCCGCGTGGCTCAGGCCGAAGCATCCTGTGTTTTCGGCGCGAGTTGGCAGTGTGTTGCCCGCGCGGATCAAATTGCGGAGCCGGGGCAATTTGTAAGCACCGAAATCTCCGGGGAACCCATTCTCGTGGTGCGCGGCGCCGACTGCCATTTGCGCGGATTTTTTAATGTCTGCCGCCATCATGCTGCCGCCGTGGCCACCGCGCCGTGCGGGTCGGCGTCAGTTTTTAAGTGCCCATACCATGGGTGGACTTACGGGCTCGATGGAACCCTGAGGGGCGCTCCCGATTTTTCTGCCGTTCAGGACTTCGACCCCGCCAGTTACGGCCTGGCTCCCGTGCTGGCCGAGCAATGGCAGCAATTCGTATTCGTCAATCTCGACCTGGGTGCGCCCACGCTTGACTCGTATGTGGGAGATTTTGCGTTCCGGGCCGCCTCGCTTGGGCTTACCGAGCTTCGGTTTGTGGAGCGGCGCGAGTATGAGCTGAAATGCAACTGGAAGGTCTTCGTTGATAATTATCTTGACGGCGGTTATCACGTTCCCTACGTTCACAAAGCCCTGAACAGCGTTCTGGATTACCGGCAGTACACGGTTGAAACTGCTGGCCGCGCCTGTCTCCAGTCCAGCCCGGTTGACAGCGCCTCGGCGGTAGACGAATCGTTAGGCAGAACACGGCGTGGCGCCGCCTATTATTTCTGGTTCTATCCCAACTTTATGCTGAACTGGTATGAGGGAGTGCTCGATACCAACCTCGTGCTCCCCGCCGGAATTGACAGGACCCGCGTGATTTTCGACTTCTACTTCGGACCGGAATTCGATGAGGAGGCGGCGCGCAACAGCATTGCGGTAAGCGAACACATTCAGGATGAGGATGTGGCAATTTGCGAAGCTGTTCAGCGCGGGCTTGGATCGCGTGCCTACAGCACCGGTCGCCTTTCGGTCCGGCGCGAAGCCGGCGAGCACTTGTTCCACCGCTTGCTGGCGAACGATTTGCGGCGAGCAGCAGAATTACTGCCTGCTCAGGCGTTGTCGCCCGAGTAGCACGGCTACTTTGGAGGAGTACCAGCTCCGATTGCTGGGTGGTTGGACTGCTGTTGAGCGATCTGGTCTGTGCTTGGGTTGTATTCCTCAAGCATGTGAATTCCCTGAGCCAATGTGATGTGGCCGTGTACCGGATGAAAGTCACTGAGGTTTTCGGTTTCGTGGATGTGCAGGGCCTTGAACATCAATTCCTTGCCCTCAAAATTGAGTTTGGTCTCTACCAACTCCCAGCGCCCCTCTCCTACGTCGCGTTGCTCGATTTCGAAGCTACCGCCGCTGTTCAGCCGGCCCAGAATGCCCCATCCGAACTCAACATCGCGAATCAGCTTTGCCTGGAGCCTGACAATGCGGTTTACGCTGGGATCGACCCACATCGTCCCCTGCATTCCTTCCAACACGCGGAGGTCGCGATTGGGAGCAACGTACGCCGGATTCGGATTGAAGCTCAGCCGCAACAACGACCCGCCATTCGCGCCCGGCTCCTCTCCTGCATAGCTGTAAAGGAATGCTCTGGGAAAAGCAGCCAGCAAGCGATCGCTCCGCTGCTCATCCTCTCTTTGCCGATTGCGGCGTTGCTGCCACGCAGCAGGATCCTTCAGGTAGTGGTTCAGCCTCTGCTCTTCCGCTTTTTGCTGATCCGATGTCAACGGCTGCCCTTTTAGAGCAATGACCCGCGCCACTGAGCCATCATCAATCTCGAGGATTTCCCGGAGTTCGTCCCGGTCAGGTGTGACCCGATGCAGGCGATACATCAAATGGGCTTTTGCGCCGTTATTCGCCAGTTGTTGCTGCACGGCCCGGGACACCAACTCATTCGCCGAGATCCGGGCCGCCTGCCGGGCTGAGGCCGCGCGGGGTCCAACAAAGCACATTGCCGCCAAAAAGCCCAGCATGCCTGCCCGGCAAGTAGATTTGATATGGAAGCTCATGCGTGGCTAAACAATTAAGACGGGTTTCCGCTGGTTCAAGTTGCATTTTCGGCAACCTGTTCCCTGTTCGAAGCCGGATCGGAGCGGATGGAGCCTGCGATTGCTGCAGGCATATCGGCCCGCCTGGAAAGGCAGTCCCATTACTGGCATCCAGGTCGCTCGCGATCGGAACCGCTGTTCCCCTGGTTTCAGTTCCGCTCAAACGAACGACGCTCCAAGCGGGCCGATGACTGTTCACAAGCAAGGCAACAGCCAAACTATGACTGCTGTACCGTCAAGAGACCCTCCGGTTATGCCCATCGAATCAGGCATTTGGGACATCGAACCTGAGCCCGCGCCTTTTGATTGGTTTAAGGGTTGTGTATTGCTCAGTAAGTTATCACTTCGTTTGCCACCGATAGGAATCCGGCTGCTCATTTTCTCCGATTCTCCGAACCCGACCCCCTGCAATCGCCCTCGCCATGCCGGCGAGAGGGGCCGTCCCGGCGAATTTAGCCCTACTGCTTGAGCCAGGGCAGCATCTGCTTGAATGCCTGCGTGCCAGACCCTTTCAGCAGTTCATAGATCGCCATCTCAGTCGTAGAGATTACGGCCCCGGCATCACGTAACCGCTCCAAACCGATTCGCCAATTGAACTCAGAGCGGGAGCCCACGGCATCAGCAATGACGTGAACCGCGTAGCCGCGCTCTAATGCGGCGAGTGCGGTCTGGAGGACGCAGATATGAGTCTCCATACCCAGGATGACGAGCTGCTCCCGATGTGCGCTGGCTGCTGTGGCGGCGCAAAACGCCTGGCTCCCGAAACAACTGAAGTCCTGCTTGTCGTAAATTTCGGTCCCGCCAGGAAGAAGGTCGTTGATCGCCGGAACCGTTGGGCCAAGGCCGCGGGCGTACTGAGTTGTGGCCAGCACCGGCAACCTGAGAATGCCGGCCAGTCTGAGAAACAATCGTGCGTTGCGCACGAGCCTCTCGCCTTCGAAAATAGGAGGCAGCAACTTTTCCTGTATGTCCACGATCACCAGGGCTGCTTTTGCGGGGTCAAGAGTGCTGCTCGCCCCTGCAGCACAACTCCGGGGGAGACCTTCCAATGTAGTTCCCATACCTGAATTGTACTCACCGGAACCCGGAGCCTTCCCGACAGAATGTTTCAGGCGGTGACAAATTTTGTTGCCAGTTTGTGTCGAGCGCCCCGTCCGCCCCTGCCCGTGACGGGAGGTGCCAGGCTTATCTGGTTACGGATGTGCTGCCTCACAATTCATGGGGTTGCAGAGAATTATGGCATGGCACACGACGCGCTGGGGCCTATGGCATTGAGGATGCAACTGTCCGTCCACGTGAGGGGAGAGAGCCCGCACCGGCGACTCGCCTATCCGCACGCATATTTCTGCGGCAGGTATTGTGCCCCCGGAGACACAAAAATCAATGCGTAAACAAAAAGGCTTTTCACTGATCGAGTTGCTCATTGTGGTCGCCATCATCCTGATCATCGCGGCGATCGCCGTGCCAAACCTGTTGCGCTCACGCATGGCTGCCAATGAGGCCTCCGCGGTGGGCACCATTCGAACAATCAACACGGCGCAAGTAACGTACGCCAGCACTTATCCGAGCACGGGGTACACTGCGCTTTCGTCGCTCGGCGGAGCCTCGCCCTGCACACCCGGCCCGACTAGTGCCTGCATCATCGACCCGACAGTTTCAGGAGGCGGCGTGAAGAGTGGTTTCACCTTCGCCTCGGCCGCGGGCGCGGGCACGCCCTCGATTGCGTTCACGGCGAACGGCAACCCGGTAACGTTTGGAACCACCGGGATGCGCAATTTCTTCTCCGATGACAGCTTTGTCATTCGCTACAGCACCAACGGTAATCCGGCAACCGTGAGCGATACACCGCTCCAGTAGACCTCGTTTTTGTCCTCTATCGCACAAAGCACGGCCACGGCCGTGCTTTGTGCTTTGGGTCATGCTCGAGACCCTTCTTCCCACATTTCCTGGGCCACCAGACCTTCGATTAGGAGCATTCGCCTCTGGCGCCTAGAAGTGGCTGCCTGCGTGCACTGGAACTCATGCTGGGCCCCTGGAGTCGAACATGAAGAAGCAAGCCGGATTCTCCCTGATCGAGCTGCTCATCGTCGTAGCCATCATATTGATTATCGCGGCCATCGCCGTACCAAACCTTCTGCGCTCGCGGATGGCTGCAAACGAGGCTTCCGCGGTGGGCACCCTTCGCACCATCAACACTGCTCAAGTCACCTACATGACAACGTATCCGGCCACTGGATATACAGCCCTGGCGGCTCTTGGCGGCGCTTCGCCCTGCACGCCGGCTCCGGCCTCGGCCTGTATCGTCGATGCAACCGTCTCTACCGGCGGAGCAAAAAGCGGCTACACCTTCACGTCAACCCCGGGGAGCGACGTCCCGGCTTCGACCTTCGGGTCGAATGCAAACCCCCAGACTTTCGGTACAACCGGAATGCGCAATTTCTATTCGAATAATGGCTTCATCATCACTTACACCACCAACGGCCAGACCGCCGGCCCTTCCGACAGCGTGCTGCAGTAGCTTCGGCGCTGCATTTCTGCTTTCATCATTCCATTCCTCTTCGGCCATCAGATTACATTGACCGGCCACACGGCATTTCCTGGACAGAACAAACCAGGGCTGCGTTTCGCACACAAGCCCCAGTTCCTCCGGCCTTTGACATGACACATTTCGTTACAACCATGACGCGCAGTGTCATTTCCCGCACTGATGCTGGCTATTTCCACCCGCGTCAATCCGTCCATGTACTTCGGTGTGCCCTGTATGTGGATGCAAACGCGATAGTTGCCGCCACAAAACACGGAATTCTACGAGGCAATTCAGATTTGGCAGCACAGGTGCACTTACGAGTGCGCTGGTCGCGAATAGACGACCGAGGGAGAGGAATAACAAGGAATGCGTAAACAGAAGGGCTTCTCGCTTATCGAACTCTTGATCGTGGTCGCGATCATTCTCATCATCGCGGCGATTGCTGTCCCCAACCTGCTGCGTTCGCGCATGGCTGCGAACGAAGCATCCGCTGTGGGAACGGTTCGCACCATCAACACCGCGCAGGTAATGTATGCCGCTACGTATCCGGCTACGGGTTACACGGCGCTTTCGGCGTTGGGCGGCGCATCGCCCTGCACTGCCAGCCCCACTACCGCCTGCATTATTGACTCTACGGTTTCGGGCGGCGGCGCGAAGAGCGGCTTCACCTTTGCCTCGGCAGCCGGCGCAGGCACCCCGTCCATCACCTTTACGGTGAATGGGGACCCGCAGACGTTCGGCACTACCGGCATGCGGCACTTCTTCTCCGATCAGACGTTTGTAATCCGTTACGACACAACCACGGCTGGTCCGGCGACGGCTGCCAGCACGGCTCTGCAGTAACGATCTTATCTCCGGCGCAGTTCCCCGAACTTGCCGGCCGATTTGGGCTGTACCTGGGGGGAGGGTAACAGCCTGGGGAGCACGGGTTTCGGCCCGTGCTCTTCGCTTTTTGCCTGATTCTGCGCCGAGCTTACGTGACCTCGGTTATCTACCTCCTGAACGCGTGAATGCTCTAACGTTGACTACTACCCCTGCATGTCCGCAGCCATAGAGATCGCCGGGCTTTCGAAGCAGTACAGCGTCGGATTCTGGCGCAAGCGCCCCCGGATTGCTTTGCAGCCTCTGCACATGGAAGTTCAGCGCGGCGAGGTTTTCGGCTACCTGGGCCACAATGGCGCAGGAAAAACAACAACCCTCAAGCTGCTCATGGGCCTCATCTTTCCCACCGCCGGAAGCGCGCGCGTTCTGAACCTTGACATAGGCGATCCGGCGATGAAGGAGCGGATTGGGTTTTTGCCCGAGCAGCCGTACTTCTACGATTACCTGACCGCTCCGGAACTGCTGACTTATTTCGCGCAGCTCTCCGGAATCAACGCCGGCAATCGCGAACGGCGGGTTCGAACGGCGCTGATTCGCGTGGGATTGCGTGGCATCGATCGCCTGCAGCTCAGAAAGTTCTCAAAGGGCATGCTGCAGCGCGTAGGGCTCGCGCAGGCGATTCTCCACGATCCCGAAGTGGTGATTCTCGACGAGCCAATGTCAGGGCTCGACCCAATTGGCCGCCGCGAAGTGCGCGACCTCATCCAGTCATTGAAGGATGACGGCAAAACCATTCTGTTTTCCACACATATCCTGAGCGATGCCGAGTCTCTCTGTGACCGCGTAGCCGTTCTGCAAAAAGGCAGGCTGCGCGTAGTGGGCCGTGTAAGCGAGTTGACGGCAAGCGTTCAGGGCCGGATGGAGGTCACCTGGCGGGATGCGCCCGCCGAGGCGCTGGGTGGATTGGCCGTTGAGAATCGCGCAGGCGGTGACTGCATTCGCTCGGTTGTGCTGGAGGCCGAGTTGGACGCCGCACTGCAAGCCCTGCGGCGTGCACGCGGGCGCCTGATCTCTGTGACTCCAATCCGCCGTTCACTGGAGCAGTACTTCCTTGAACAGGGCGACACGGAAACGAATCTTGGCCGGGACAATGAGCCGCGCCTGCAATTCCAGACCAGCGAAACCCCTCCGTTCGACACGGAGCGGATTGCGGAGCTGGCGAAATGATCCGCCGCGTCCTCTATATCGCCCACAATACGTTCCGAGAGGCGGTACGCGACCGAGTTCTATACAACCTGGTGATCTTCGCGCTGCTGATGATCGGCGCGGCGATTCTGTTCGGGCAAATCTCAGTGGGCATTGAGCGCATCGTGATCATCAACCTCGGGCTGAGCGCCATGTCCATATTCGGTGCGCTGATCGCCATGTTCATCGGCATCGGCCTGGTATCGAAGGAAATTGAAAAGCGAACTCTTTACACGCTGCTGGCGCACCCGGTTCGCCGCTGGGAGTTCATTGCCGGAAAATTCGCGGGGCTGGCAGGGACGCTTGCGGTTAACGCCTGCCTGATGGGCATGGGCGTATATGCCGCGTTGTGGTATGTGGCCCACCGCCTCACTTCCGGCGACGTTTCACTGCTTGGCGCGATGTATTGCATAGTGCTGCAACTGGTGATCATCACGGCTGTCGCTCTGCTGTTTTCATCGTTTGCCTCGCCCGTAATGGCTGCGGTGTACACTTTCGCGCTGTTCGTAATAGGGTCCTTTGATCAGGATCTTCATGCATTTGCGGGGCTGGCCCATGGCGCAACGCGCTGGCTGGCTATGGCTGCGGCCTACGCTGTCCCCAACTTCGCCTCTCTGAATTTCATCTCTTCCGCGGCGCACGGCATTGGCGCAGGGCCCAAACTGCTGGCGCTGAACAGTGCCTATGCGGCGGTGTACTGCGTCACGGCGCTGGCCGGCGCTACCGCCGTTTTCGAGCGCCGGAACCTGAAATGAGCAGGGTGCACCGAGGCCGCGTCGGGATCGCTTGCCGCGTGGCAATCGTGCTGGGTTTAGCCGGGGTGATTGTGTTCTCGCGGGCAGCCGCGTCTGCAGCGCCGCACAGCGACGCAGAGAATGTGCTCATTGTCTCTTCCCCCCGCGTGATTCATCGCCTGTGCCTGGGTTATTCGGGGCTGATCGCCGACCTTTACTGGACACGCGCGGTGCAGTACTTCGGCAGGACGCACGCGGAACGGGGCACCGGTTATAGGCTGCTGGCTCCCATTCTGACCATAGCAACCGAACTCGATCCAAAGCTCACCATCGCCTATGAGTATGGCGCCGTGTTCCTGGCGCAAAAGCCTCCCGAAGGCGCAGGCGAGCCTGAGAGCGCCGTTGCCCTGATCCGCCGCGGGATCGAGCAGAATCCCGGGAACTGGCGTCTGTATTACACCTTGGGTTTCATTTACGGGATGGAGTTGAAGGATTATGGCTCGGCAGCCGAGGCTTTTGCTCAGGGAGCACAGATCCCAGGGGCCCACCCGTGGATGCGCGTGTTGAGCGCGAGCATGGCTGAGCACGGCGGCGACCCTGAAACGGCGCATTACATGTGGACACAGATGTACCAAAGCGCTACGGAAGACATGCTGCGCAACAACGCCGAACAACACCTGCGAAGCGCCGAAGCCCAGGTGGATTTATCAAGGTTGCAGCACATGATTGCGGCATACCGTGCCGAAACCGGCCACCCACCTGCATCGCTGGCTGCACTGGTTCGCCCCGGTTACCTGTACCGCCTTCCAAAAGACCCCACCGGCCAGTACTACCGGATCGACGCTCATGGGCGCGCAACCGTGCAGCATCCCGGGGACTTCCCTTTTCTGGAAATAGACGAGAAAACTGATCCCGTGCTGGCGATGGCCAGGAAGCCGTAGCACAGATGGGAATTCACAGCGGAGGCTCGGGATGCCGAACCAGAAAACGGGGTTCCACTCCAAGCCAGGGAAAAATGCTCCCGAAAACGGTCATTGCGGGCTAGCCAGATTCCTGGTCTCAATAACTTCAACCCCGGGTGGGGGGGTGAAGCGAAAATCGGAATCGGGCGCCGGGGGATTTTCCTGGAGGCCGCTGAAATCAAATTCCGTCGTTGATCCATCGATGTTGTGAATAACCAGTCGACGGATCTGTCCGGCCTGATTTGCTTCCAGAACAACGTCTTCCACTTGATCAGCCATGGCCTTCGGCCGGCCGCGCAGCACCACGTCGCCGGGCTCCTCCGGCTTCACGTCGGGCGCAAGAGACAGCGAATCGAACTCCTTTTCGAGCCGGCTCTTGCCAAGCAGATACCTCAAAGGTGACCGCAAGTCTTGGAGATCCCGGGCGGGCGCCTTTCGCGCCTGCCGGTCACCCGGGACATAGAACCACGCTGTACGGCCATCGCTCAGGAAGAGTTTGGGGCGAGGTTGCTCGTAATTCCAGCGCATCCGTCCGGGCTTCTTGAGGATAAGCGAGCCGGATTCAATACGGTCCATACCGTTTCCCGAGTACTTTTCGGTGAAATTGGTTTTGAGAGTCTCAAGGCGGTTGTAGTAATGATCAACTCTCCGGGCAATCTCGTGCACAGTGGCAGCGGTAGACGCCGGCGACGGCACGAACAAGAGGGCCAACGCTATCACCCAGGGCATTAACACCTATATTACCGTTCCGGATTCCTCAGCAACGTCTGGGCCGTACGGTTGAGCAGATTCATAAAATGTGGCTGGGAGCTTGATATGGCGCAACGTTGAGCCCTTCGTAACACCTCAGAATGACCCCATCGGTTACCCAGAGTTACCCGCTGTACGGAACGGAGGCAGCGGGAATTCGGTCTGTGAATACAAGTACTTAGTCGCTAGCGCACCCCAGGGCGGCGTCGAACCGCAATGCTAAACTTGGTATTAAATGCCTGAATTCCTAGTAAAAGTAGCTGATGAGCGTGGGCATGTAACTGAGCAACTGGAAAATGCCCATTCCGAAGCTGAGGCCCGAGACCGCTATTCGTCACAGGGGATGCTGGTCTATTCAGTAAGGCCCCGCGGTGTCCTTAGCACGAGCGGAGGGGGGTTCAGGCTCAGGCGCAAGCTGAAACTGGAGCAGTTCGTCATATTCAATGAGCAGTTCATCACGCTGGTAAAGGCTGGCCTGCCTATCGTAACGGCGCTGGACTTGCTGATCCGGCGGCAGAAAAAAGGGATGTTCCGCAGCTTGTTGGAGGACGTCCACGGCCGCGTGAAGGCTGGCGAGTCGCTTTCCGATAGCTTTACGCACCACGCCGTGGTTCCCCGGCTGTACACGACCACGCTGCTGGCGGGCGAAAAGAGCGGCAACCTTGAGGAAGTCCTGCGGCGTTACATCAATTTTCAGCGGCTGGCATTGACGTTCAGGAAAAAGCTGACGGCGTCGATGATTTACCCGACCATCCTGATCGTTATGGTCATTGTGATGCTCACGTTTCTGGTTACGTACGTCGTGCCGCAGTTCGCCTCGTTGTACACGCAGTTGAACGCGCAACTGCCGCCCATGACGGTGTTCATGCTGGACGTAGGGACGACCATACGCAAATTTTTCTGGTTGATTGTGGCGCTGCTGGCGGGCGGGCTGTTTCTCTTCTGGCGAGCCATGCGAACCGAAACGGGGGCCCACCGGCTGGACCGCATCCGGCTGGCAACGCCACTGTTGGGAGGCATCTGGCTGAAGTACCAGGTTGCGGTGTTCAGCCGGATGCTGGCGACGCTGCTCTCGGGCGGGCTGCCGCTGGTGAATGCCCTCGATACCGCCGGGGCATCGATGCAGAGTCGCAGCATCAAGACTGCGGTTACGGCGGCCGAACAGCGGGTGCGGGAAGGCCAGCCGCTGGCGCGCAGCCTGGAAGCCACCAGGACGTTTCCGGAGCTTTCGGTGGAAATGATCGAGGTAGGCGAATCCACCGGTGCGTTACCCGCCATGCTGACTTCGGTGGCGGAATTTTTCGAGGAAGACGTGCAGACGGCAACCACCGCGGCCATGTCGCTCATCGAGCCGCTCATCCTGGTTTTTATGGGCGTAGTGGTGGTCGTGGTGCTGCTTTCGCTGTATCTCCCGATTTTCAGTCTGGGAGCAAATATTCACTGAGCGTTTCTCATTGGGCTCTCGAGGCGCGTAACGCTTCGGGACAAGCAAGCGAGGAGCGGGAAATAAGGGGCTTATGGCTGAACGTTCGATCCTTTTCCTGACGCAGGAAGAAACTCCGAATGAAGAAGCGCGGGCGCGCGAGCTCGCCCTCCGCTACAGGCGCGAGTTCGTGGAGTTGCACGGTTTCCACATTCATCACGATCTTCTCCGCAAAGTGCCGGTGGATTTGATGTTCCGGTACAACTTCATCCCGCTGGAAGAGCTGGAGGACGGCACGCTTTCCATAGCGATCGATGATCCCAAGAAGATCATGATGATCGATGAGATTGGGCTGCGGTTGGGGCGCAGCATCCAGACCAAGATTGCCACTGCGTCGCAGATTTCGGAGATCCTGAAGAAAACCGAGCAGTCGCGGCGCGTGCTCGAGGAGGCCAGCGAGGGGCTCACTCTTGATCTGGTTCGCGAGGAGGAATCGGGTGATGAAACCATCTCGATTGAGCGACTCACTCAGGAAACTGAATCGAGCCGCATTGTTCATCTGGTGAACACGGCTATCTTTACCGCCCTGCAGCGGCGGGCCAGCGACATACACATTGAAGGCCGGGACGAATCGGTTGTCATCAAGTACCGCATTGACGGAGTGCTGCAGCCGGCAATGCCGCCGATTGGCAAGGAGCATCACCAGACCATCATCACCAGGATCAAGGTAATGAGCGAGTTGGACATTGCGGAGCGCCGCGTTCCGCAGGACGGCCGTTTCCGGGTGCGCTACGGCGATCCGCCTCGTCCCATTGATTTCCGAGTGTCGATCATGCCCAGCATCCATGGCGAGGACGCCGTGCTGCGCGTGCTTGACAAAGAGTCGATGAGCGAAAAATTCCGTAAGCTCACGCTCGACGTGGTGGGCTTCAGCGATGACGATTTGCGCCGCTTCCGCCAGTACATTCACGAGCCCTACGGCATGGTGCTGGTCACCGGGCCTACGGGCAGCGGCAAGACCACCACGCTGTATGCCGCAGTGAACGAGATCAAGACCGACGAGGACAAGATCATCACCATTGAAGATCCCGTGGAGTACCAGATCCGCGGCATCACGCAGATTCCGGTGAACGAGAAGAAAGGGCTTACGTTTGCCCGCGGGTTGCGCTCCATCCTGCGCCACGATCCCGACAAGATCATGGTGGGGGAAATCCGCGACTCTGAAACCGCTCAGATTGCCATTCAATCAGCGCTCACCGGGCACCTGGTGTTCACCACCGTGCACGCCAACAACGTAGTCGATGTGCTGGGCCGCTTCCTGAACATGGGAGTAGAGCCGTACAACTTCGTCTCCGCCCTTAACTGCGTGCTGGCGCAGCGGCTGGTACGTATAATTTGCCCAAGCTGTAAGCAGCAGGTGCGCTATGACGCGGAGATCCTGGTGCAAAGCGGGCTCGATCCGAAGGTATGGGGTGACGTTCTGTTCGCGGAAGGCCTGGGCTGTCCCGATTGTGCCGGCACCGGCTATCACGGGCGAACCGCGATTCACGAACTGTTGGAGCTGAGCGACCGCATTCGCGAAATGATTCTGGACCGCAAGCCCACGTCGGAGATTCGCCGGGCGGCCCACGAGGAAGGCATGCACTTCCTGCGCGAATCGGCGCTCGACAAAGTGAAATCAGGCGTCACCACGCTGAAGGAAATCAACAAGGTCACGTTCATCGAAACGAATCGGTAGGGATCAGGTGACCCCTGAAGTCATCTGATAGTCTGAACGCTTGCCGGGAGGACGCTGAGTTGATCGGCAACTCAGCGTCCGAGCGGCGCATAAGCGAGCCGAGATCGACTCGAAGGCCATGGCAACGAACGGCAAACTCGCCCGCCCTCCGCTAGCCTGCGAAATCACGGCCGAGCGGCTGCTGGTAGCGCGCACGGCGCCCGGGGAGCAGGCGCTTGCCAGCGCGGCGGCCCGCCCGCTGCCCGCCGGGGCGGTAACCCCGGGGTTTTCCGGACCAAATGTTCACGAACCCGCCGCCCTGGAATTGGCGGTGCGAGAAGCAGTTGCCCAAATTGGCGCACCGGGCAATGAATTGTCGCTGGTTTTGCCTGACGCCGCCGTGCGGGTCATGCTGCTGGATTTCGATACCCTGCCCGAAAAGCAGAGCGATGCTGCGCCCCTGGTTAGGTTTCGCTTAAAGAAGATGCTGCCATTTGAGGCCGACCGCGCCGCCGTGTCGTACCAGGTGCAGCGCGGAACGCCCATTCAGGTGGTCGCCGCCGTAACCGATGCCGCCGTGCTGGCCGAATATGAAGGCCCAGTCCGCGCCGCTGGTTTCAATCCCGGGGTGGTACTTCCCTCCATACTTGCGATGCTCGGTGCAGTCGATAGCAGCGCACCCACGCTGGTGGTCAAAGCGGAATCGGGTACTACGGCTGTCGCCATCGTGGACCAGGGGGAGTTGCGCCTGCTTCGGACACTCGAAACCGTCACCTCGGCTGCCGCATCTCCGCAGAGGCTGGCCGAGGACATTTACCCCTCGCTGGTATTCTTCCAGGATACCTACGGCACTCAGATTACCCGCATGGTTCTGGGTGGAACTGCGGCAACCGATGAATTACGGGCTTCGCTGGAGCAGCAGACTGGATTAAAGGCGATGGAACTGACCGGCGCCGGCACTATACCTGCGCCCAGAACTGCGTTTGCCGGTGTCTATGGCGCGCTGGTAGCCGCCGACTGAGAACATGCGCACCACCATCAATCTCGCCACCCAGCCATACCAGGACATACGCACTTTCGCATTGCGCTGGGGAATCGGCCTGCTCCTGCTGCTTGCGGCCGCATCCGTGCTGGTTTACAAGGCGGTGGAGGGCTGGCGAAGCACCCGGGACACCGGAATGGTGATCAGCCGCTACGAAGACCAGATGAAGGACCTGCAGCATGACATTAATACCGGCAAGGCGGAACTGCAGCGACCGGAAAATGTGGGCATCCGGATGCAATCGGCCTTCCTCAACACCCTGATTGCGCGCAAGGCTTTTTCCTGGACTGAGGCTTTCAGCACGCTCGAAGACATCATGCCGCCGCGACTTCACGTAGTCAGCATGCAGCCCGAACTCGACGATCAAAACCGGCTGATTCTCAAGATGCGGGTGGTGGGCGATTCGCGCGACGGCGCGCTTATGCTGCTGCGACGCATGGAGAATACTCCTGAGTTCCAATCGCCCCAGCTTGAATCGGAAGCGCCGGGCAGGCAAGGACAGGAAGAGTTCCAGATCGCGGCCATCTACGTTCCGGCAGTTCCCTCTTCTGCGCCTCCGGCAGTGAAGGGGACCCAAAATAATACCCAGCCTGCGCCGGCCCAGACGGCGTCGGCGCGGCCGGGGAGAAGACCATAATGGCCAATGTTCGCGAATTGCGGCGTCCCCTGGCCATCCTCGCCATCGTTCTGGGCGCCGTCATCATAGCCGCCAGCGCCGTGCTGCTTTCCCCGCTTGCCGATGCCAATAAGCGTAAGGCGGAATCGGCGCGCGTCCAGCAGCAGTTGAACAGAGTGGAACACGAGGCTATCCCACTGCAGAATATTTCGGAGAAAATCAAGACGGCGCAGCAGCAGGTGAACTCGTTTTATTCGGATCGCCTGCCGCAACGCGATTCCGATGTGGCTGCCGAAGTGGGCAAGCTGGCGCAGGCTTCCAACATTCGCCTCGGAGAAGTGCGCTACACCCCCCCCGCCGATACCGACCTGCCGAACCTGGAGAAGCTGGAAATCGACGTCTCCCTGGCCGGCGAATATCCCCATGTAGTGAAATTCATCAACAGTCTGGAACGCGATCGCCTGTTCTTCATCGTGGATCGCGTAAACCTGGCTGAACAGCAAGGCGGGGCGGTCCGGCTCGAACTGCACTTGGAAACCTATCTGCGCCGTGGAGGCGCCTCACCCGCGACGTAGCGGCTGCCTGGCGACAGCAGCGTTCCCGTTTTCGCCGCCGATTGCAAACCGCCGGAACGGGAATTTCTACGAGAATTGACAAACCCTTGACTCTGATTTGACTTTTCCTGCGGGGCAAGGCACACTTCGCAATTCGTATTTTCTCGACCTCGGGCTTGCGCCCGTATGCCGGGGCGGGGGGAAACGCGGCGATCGCAACCGTGAACACAACCGGAAAACGAGTCTCCTATACCATGGACAGCACGCTGGACAGCGTGAACCGGACCGAGGAACTGGCGGACAAACTGGCGCAGGAGAGCGGGTTCGATGAGGATGACCGGCAGCGCATCGCGCTTGCGGTTCGCGAAGCGGCGGTGAACGCCGTTTACCACGGCAACCATTATGACCCGGAGAAGGAGATCACCGTTACCTTCGAATCCGGTGAATCGGGCTTGATCGTCACGGTGCGGGATCAGGGGACCGGAATGGTGCCTGACGAAGTGCCTGACCCGTTGGCGCCTGAGAACCTTTTGCGCGGCTCAGGAAGAGGCGTTTTCCTGATGCGCGCCTTCATGGACGAAGTGCGTTTTCGCATTGTCGATCCGGGAACAGAAGTTACTCTAGTGAAACGACGTGGCGCGGCCACGGACCACAAGGAGGCATGAGCTGTGACGATGAAGGCCAGCACTCGGCAAGTTGATGGAGTCACAATCGTTGATTTGAGCGGCCGCATCACGCTGGGAGAGGGAAGCGTGATCCTGCGCGACACAATCCGTGACCTCCTGGGCAAGAGCCAGAAAAAGATCCTTCTCAATCTGGGCGACGTCTCCTATATCGATTCCTCGGGAATTGGCGAATTGGTGAGCGCCTACACCACAGTGCGCAACCAGGGCGGCGACCTGCGTCTGTTGAACCTGACCAAAAAGGTTCACGACCTCCTGCAGATTACCAAGCTGTATACCGTCTTTGACGTGAAGGACGATGAAACCTCGGCGGTGAAGGCGTTCTCCACGGCCGGCTAAGCGAACACCGGGGCGGCAGCCTGCGGCCCTTTGTCCGCTCCCGCCGTTCCGGCCCACGCCTGCAATTTCCGTTCACCACAGCCCAGGACTTCGTTCTGGGCTGATTTTGCGCGTGCCTGCGGCGCTTCAGCCGCTCGCCATCGAGTGTGGCGAGGCCCGCGCCGCTGGCCGCTGCGGCGTTCAAGTGCTCAAGGCGTCTCTCCCGGAGTTGACCTTGGTTTAGACCAATCCTTTACGCAGTTCATCCAGCGGGTAAAGTGTGCCTCGCCATACCACCCCACCATGCCGGATGACGTGGGCAATCGAACAGGCCATGGCATACGCCAGGACCAGAGTGCCCACTGGATAAAGAACAAAGTAGATCGGCGAAATCGGCCAGCGCCGCGACATTCCGATGAATAAACCCAGTATTGTCGCGACCGCAATTGCATGGCCGGCTTTCGCCCATCCGTGCGCAAAGACCACTCCCGCATACGGAAGCACCGCAAGCAACAAAATGGCGAGGCACGCGCCTGCAGCCTTGCCGTAGCGGTAATTCATCGACGCAAACAGGTTTTTGCGCAATACGCGAGTGATGTCGAGGCCGCCGTGGAACCAGCGCCACGGCAGCAGCCCGGTGCCGTAGGCCAGGCATTGCCGGAACCCGTGCTCTTTGACGAGCTTCCCCAGCTTCATGTCTTCGATGATTTCCATTCTCAGCTTTTCGGCTCCGCCAATGCGTTCGTAAACCGAGCGGCGGATCAGGTTAAAAGGCCCAAAACCCAGAAAGTCACGGGCCTTTGGGTCGCCCACCTTCCACGGCCTGTGGCCGAATAGAAAAAGCATGCTGAAGGTGGCCAGCATCAAGCGCTCGGCAGGCGACCGGAGTTCGTGAGTCGGCACGACGACGAGGTGGTCGATCTTCCGGCCCTCCGCATAAGCAACGGCTCGGCGAAGAGCATCGCGACGGAAGCGGACATCGGCATCGGTGAACAGAAGCCAGTCGCCCTTCGCCTGGCGCGCTCCCAACCACATGGCGTGCGGCTTGCCCAGCCAGCCCGGCGGAAGCGACCGCACATGCAGAATGGCACATAACGGCTTCGCTCCGGGCCTCAGGCTATGCTGCGCGGCCAATCCATCCATTACGGTCCCGGTATCATCGGTTGAACGATCGTCGATGGCGATCACTTCGAGGCCCGGGTAATCAATTTCCAGCAAGGAACATAATGCTGCCCTGACGTGCGCGCCCTCATTGCGCGCCGCAACCACGATTGACAGCGTGGCCAGGCCGCCCGGAGCCGGGTCCCACTCCGCCTCCGCAAGATCGTCAATGTGGCGGCCGGTGAAAGCGTCGCGCAGCCGGTCAAGCCAGATGATGGCGAGCAGGATCCCGGAGATCATCCAGAAGTAGGACATGGTCGGGCTTGGAACCTGATACCAAATTAATCCTGACCTGCCTGATTCGACTACTAACCGCATCAGGTCTGCTATGGTCGCGTGTTTATGTCCGGAGCGAAGCGGGCGCCGTATAGCAGGATGATTCCCGAAAGGGCAGTTGCCGCCAAAGCAGGCATGAAGCCCTTTTGCAGCGAATGGGTTTTATCGGAGATAAAACCGATGAGTTGGGGAGAGGGCACGTCGCCAAGCAGGTGCAGGAGGAAAATACTGATGGCGAGCGCGCGTGCCCGGATGGAGGCGCTCACCGAGTTCACAATTGCAGCATTCAGCGGCCCGGTATTCAAGAACAGCATAAACTCGCCTGCAAAAATTGCTGGAAACGTTGCGCTTGCGGGCCCCCAAAGCGCAACCGCCATGGGTCCAACTCCGAGCAGCATGGCAGCGGCCGATATCCAATAATTCGCTGCCGGGGCTTTGCGGAGCATCCGGTCAGCCAGCCACCCGCCGAGCAGCGTGGCCACGATGCCGTTGAATCCCGTGATGGCGCCAAATACGATTCCGGCGCGGTCCAGGGGAACTCCGCGCACCCGGTTCAGGAATACGGGCATCCATTGCGAAAGCCCGCCCTCGGCGAAAGTCAGCATGGCCATGCCCAGAACGGCGGTCCAGAACGCGGCATTGCCCATAAGGCCGCGGAGCGTAGCGCGTTCCTCCGTAGCCTGCAGTCGGTCGCGCCGCCCGCGTGGCGGCTCTCGCAACCTCGCCACCGCAAGAGCCAGCAGCGCGCCCGGCGCCGCCCCCAGATAAAATGGTGCGCGCCAGCCATAGCGCACGACCAGGATTCCTCCCAGCGCGTAACCCGCGGCCGCGCCGAATGGAAGCGCGATGTTGAAGAAAGCCAGCGCGCGGCCCCGCTGTTCCTCGCTGAACAAGTCGGCCAGGAAGGCTGGGGCTATGGTGGCGAAGCTGGCCTCGCCAATGCCGACGACCACATGGCGGATGACCAGCGCTCGAAAATCATATGTGAAGGCGGTCAGCAGGGTGGCGGCGCTCCACAAAAGGCCGCCCGCGGCCATGATGATCTTGCGCGGATACCGGTCAGCCAGCCAGCCAAACAGCGGAGCCGTAAGAATGTAACCAATGAAAAATGTGGTGGTTAAAAAACCCAGTTCGGAATCCTTGACGTGGAATTCGCGCTGAATGGCGGGCAAAACCGCCGGAAGAATATAGCGATCGATGTAGTTGAACAGGTTCAGCCCCATGAGGAGCGCGAGCGCGGCGCGGCTGCCGCCAAGCCTGGGTTCAACGTTCATTGCGGTCCGTTTGCGGAGTGTAGCATTGTGCTGCACGTCACATGCAGGCCGGCAGGCGACTTGCTAAAATCATTCCCTTCTTCCAAAACCGCAAAGGGCGAATCGCCGTACTCGAGGTTCCATGATCATAGGGGTACCGAAGGAATCATTTCCCGGGGAGCGCCGCGTTGCGCTCGTGCCGTCTGCTCTTCCTCATCTGGCGAAGGCAGGTTTGGAGGTGCTGATTCAATCGCAGGCCGGGCACGACGCGGGCTACCCGGATGAGGAGTACAAAAACAAGGGCGCACGCATCGCCGCCACACGCGGGGAAGTATTTGCCTCGGCGGAAATCATCGCCCAGGTGCTCTGCTACGGCTCAAACGACGTTACGGGTGGCGCCGACATTCCGCTGATGCGCCGCGGGCAGCTTCTGTTGGGCTTTCTGCGCCCCTTTGGCACGGCTGAGGTGGTCCAGGAGATCGCCGCGGCCGGCGTTACGTCATTCTCGGTGGAATTGATGCCGCGCACCACCCGTGCGCAGAGCATGGACGCGCTGTCCTCCATGGCCACAATTTGCGGCTACAAGGCCGTGCTGATCGCGGCTGACCTGGTGCCCCGCATCTTCCCCATGCTGACTACAGCGGCCGGCACGATTACGCCGGCTCGGGTCCTGGTAATCGGGGCCGGTGTGGCAGGCCTGCAGGCGATTGCCACAGCACGCCGCCTCGGAGCCGTAGTCTCGGCTTACGATCTTCGCCCGGCAGCCAAGGAGCAGGTGCTCTCACTGGGGGGCCGATTTGTCGAGTTGCCCATTGAGGCGCAGAGCGCACAGGACGAGCGCGGGTATGCGCGAGCCCAGGATGAGGCATTCTATGCCAGGCAGCGCGAACTGCTGGGCCGCGCCGTGATGGAAAGCGATGTGGTCATCAGCACGGCTGTGGTGCCGGGCAAGAAGGCGCCGGTGCTGATTACCGGCGAGATGGTGCGCGGCATGGCGCCCGGCTCCGTGGTGGTTGACCTTGCCGCCGAGCGCGGCGGAAATTGCGAACTCACACGCGCAGGCGAACAGGTGGTAGTGAACGGAGTCACCGTCATCGGCCGCATTAACGTCGCCAGCGGTGTCCCGTACCACGCCAGCCAGATGTACGCCCGCAACCTGACTTCGTTCCTGCAGTTGCTGGTGAAGAATGGCCAGGTGAACCTCAACCTGCAGGACGACATTATCCGTGAGACGCTGGTGACCGAGGGGGGTGAAATCGTCAACCCGCGCGTTCGCCAGTTCTTCTCAATGCCTGAACTGGCTCGCACTGAATAATCTATGGCTGACACTATCATCAATTCCCTTTTTGTGTTCATGCTGGCGTGCTTCCTCGGCTTCGAAGTCATACGCCGGGTTTCCCCGCTTCTTCACACGCCGCTCCTGTCGCTTACCAACGCGCTTGACGCCATCGCAGTGGTCGGCGCCATCCTGTTGGTCGGCGAAGGCAGGAGCACGCTTACCACGGTGCTGGGGACGCTCGGCATCATTGCGGCCACCAGCAACATCGTGGGCGGCT
>JAFAIN010000167.1 GCA_019236695.1 Acidobacteriota bacterium
GGGCGCGCGTCTTTACGTGCCATTGACGCGGCTCGATCTGGTGCAGAAATATCGCAGCGCCGAGGGCGGCGTAACCCCGCAGCTCGCTCGCCTCGGCACGCAGCAATGGGTCAAAACCAAGGCCCGCGTCAAAAAGGCCATGCAGGATATGGCCGATGAGCTCCTCAAGCTTTATGCAGCCCGCAAAACGGCGCAAGGCCATGCCTTCCCTTCCGATACCCAGTGGCAGCGCGAATTCGAGGATGCCTTCGAGTTCAACGAAACCGAGGACCAGCTCGACTCCATCGCCGACGTGAAGAGCGATATGCAGGCCGGAACTCCCATGGACCGCCTCTTGTGCGGAGATGTGGGATACGGCAAAACCGAAGTTGCCATGCGGGCCGCCTTCAAGGCGGTAAGCGACAACAAGCAGGTGGCGGTCCTGGCGCCCACCACCGTGCTCGCCTTCCAGCACTTGGAAACTTTCAAGCGCCGTTTCGCGGCTTTCCCCATCGCCATTGAGATGATCAGCCGCTTCCGCACTGCCCGGGAACAGGCTGAGATTGTGCATCGCGTGGAAGCCGGGAAAGTCGATATCCTCATCGGCACCCATCGTCTTCTCTCGAAAGACATCAAATTCCCTGATCTTGGCCTGGTGGTGGTGGATGAGGAGCAGCGTTTTGGCGTGCGCCACAAGGAGCGGCTGAAGCAACTGAAGCGCGAGGTCGATGTGCTCACCATGTCGGCCACCCCCATTCCCCGCACTCTGCACATGTCCCTGGTGGGCCTCCGCGACATGAGCGTCATCGAAACGCCTCCCAAGGATCGCATGGCCATTCAGACCGAGGTGGTGGCATGGGATGAACGCCTGATCAAAAGCGCGATTGAACGCGAATTGGAACGGCAGGGGCAGGTTTATTTCGTCCACAACCGCGTGGACAGCATTTATGAAATCGCCGCCAAGGTTCAGGAACTGGTTCCCGCTGCGCGGGTCATCGTGGGCCATGGCCAGATGTCGGAAGGCGAGCTTGAGAAAGTAATGCTGGCTTTCATGCGTCACGAACATGATGTGCTGGTGGCAACCACCATTATTGAAAATGGCCTCGACATTCCCCTGTGCAACACCATGATTGTCAACCGGGCCGATCGCCATGGATTAAGCGAGCTGTACCAGCTCCGCGGCCGGGTGGGGCGCTCCAGCCGCCGCGCCTATGCCTACCTGCTGGTTCCCCAGGATGTCGAGCTCACGCCGGTAGCGCGACGGCGGCTTGCGGCGTTAAAGGAGTTCAGCGACCTCGGCGCCGGTTTCAAGATCGCTGCCCTCGACCTGGAGTTGCGCGGCGCCGGCAACCTGCTGGGCGGCCAGCAGAGCGGCCACATTGATGCGGTTGGCTTCGAGTTGTACACATCCATGCTGGAGCACACCATTCGCGAAATGAAAGGCGAAGCCGCTCCCAGCCTCGCCGAAACCCAGCTCAACCTGGGCCTCAATATCCGTATTCCCAACGAGTACATACCTGAGGAAAACCAGCGCCTCCGCATGTACAAGCGCGTGGCCGGCGCCACCACCGACCAGCAGGTGGCCGATGTTCGCGCCGAGATGGTCGATCGCTACGGAGAACTTCCCGCGCCCGTCGAAACCCTGTTCCGCTATGCCGGGCTCAAGCTCGTAGCCCAGCGGCTGGGTGTCGCTTCAGTGGATCGCAAGCGTGACCAGATCGCCATCAAGTTTACCGAAGCCGCCCCCGTGGAACCTGAGCGGCTGGCGCGCTTCGTGTCCTCGGAGCGCGGGGCAATGTTCACTCCGGCCGGAGTGCTGAAATTCATGTTGAAAAGCACCGCACCCGATCACGTGCTCATGAGGGTTGAGGAGTTGTTGCTTTCTTTGACCGGCCGTCACGAACTATCAACCACGTTGACGTAAGTGGTTATTCCTGAAGCAGAGAGAGGTGTTTACTATCTGGAAACTCGCAACGTGTTGCGAGCATCTTTTCCACAGCGCTTATAATCCGCCCGTTTCCGGCCACGCTTGGCAATTTCCGCCGCAGCCGCTGTTAATTTTCTGGTAATTCGTTGCATTCGCATTTTTTCGCCCCTTCCATCCTGCTCTCCTCGCCGCACTTACAGGATTGTCATATGACTTTCCCCAAAACCCATATTCACCCTTGCGCGCAAGAACGCCATCGTCGAATCTGTAGGTGTAAACCAAAATCTCAGGCAGGCGCCACCGGCGTGGGTTCGGCGCCAATCCTGAACGTACGCCGCCGCGATAAAGAGCGTTTGACACTGACACGCGGCGGCAGCCTGCCTGAGCCGCTCGCCGCCGCGCCAAAGGCGTTTGAACAAGCCCATAGCGGTAGCCTGGGCGCCCGCTCCAAGAACCCGTAAAGCGCGCGAAACAGAAGCCCCGTATGCGTTAGAGGTTATTACCAAACTCGAGCCGCGCAGACGTGCCCTGCGTAGCGCGCAGTAAGGGTTTCGAGCGCCGTAGGCGCGACCCCTGGGAAAATAGCCTGACATTCCTCCAGCCCACGAAGTGGGCCTTAGGTTTAGCGCTTCACTAGAGCCACACCCACTCCGCGAAGCCCAAAATGAAAGCCCGCGAATGCGGGCGACAGATCAGTAGCCCCGGGCGCCAGCCCGGGGTCAATCGTCGTATAACGTTCAAGCCCGCACAGCGGGCGAAAGAAACGATACGCGATGGCTGGTTTCTTTCGCCCTCTTCGAGGGCATGGAATCGTTTTCGCCCTTGAACACGCTTATGCCGCTGGGCTACGGTCTTCCGCCCGCTTCGCGGGTAGCCCACGAAGTGGGCGGCGGAAACAATCGCCAGCCTATCCGGAAAAGCGAACGTGCTTCAGGCCAGACCTTCTGTTTACTTCGCAGTAAATGATCGCCCCTCGCCAAAAATTGATTTCTCCACTGTTAGCAGTGGAGAAAATTTACTCTCTGGTAACCCACGGGCCACCCCGTCCCTTTGGACATGCACCGCCGTCATCCTCAACACGGGGATTTCGTCTAACTCATTGCGGTAACCTGCGAAACTCTAACTTCAGCTCTGGGTTTCAGAGTCTCTGAATCCCTTTACGGAGGAATGTATGCGCGCCACCCGGCACATTGCCATTCTTGCGTTTCTGGCAGTAGGGGCCCTTTCCTTCCTTGTAGGTTGCGGCAGCTCGCCCAGCACGTCGGGGGGCTCGTCGAACTCAGTCGGCGGAACGCCGACCGGAAACGTGCTGATCAACGTGGCCGACGATCCCGGCGATCGTGTTGTCTCCTTTACCGTAACCATTAATTCTATTGCGTTGATTCCCCAAACCGGCCAGCCCGTAACCGTGTTCAGCACTCCGACCCAGGTTGAAATAACGCAGTTGGCCGGAACCAGCATGCCTTTGGGCATAGCCACCGTGCCCCAGAATACGTACGTTGGCGCGCAGATCACCGTCTCAAATCCCACCATCGCTATTCTGAATCCCGATGGCAGCACTAAGACCATCCCGCTGCCCCCGGGGCCCCTCACGGTCAACGTGAAGTTTGACGCGCCGGTCACAACCAGCGCTTCAGGAACCGCCATCAACTTTGACCTGCGCATCCTTGGATCCATTTCCATCGATGCCGGCGGAAACGTGACCCTTACGCCTGACTTCCATGCAAATGGTGGCCCGCTTGGCAATCCCGGCCAGCAGGGACCTTTCGATGGCGGCCTCTCCCATTTCGGTGGCAAGGTGAGCGCTGTTGGGACCAGCAGCTTCGCCGTGAGCTTGGGCAGCCAGACATTAACCTTTAACGTAAATAGTTCCACTCAATTCAAAGGTGTTTCAGGACTTGGCAGCCTTGCAACCGGCATGATGGTGTTCGTGGATGCGTCCACCCAGAGCGATGGATCGCTGCTGGCTACCAAAGTCCGTGTCATCACCCTGAACCCCAGCTTTTCGCTTGACGGCATTGTGGCCAGCGTTACAGGAACGCCGGCAACCCAGCTTGGCCTGATTTTCCGCGATCACATCAGCATGCCTGGGCCGCCGCAGATCGGTGCCAGGGTGCTCGTAACGGTCGGCACTGCCACCTTTGAAATCGACAATGATGATTTCAATCTGACCGGCCTCACCTTCACGCCGGTGTTTGACGCAAGCCATATTTTTGCCGGCCAGTTGGTGGAGGTTACAGCAACCAAGGCGACGCCTAATGCCGGCAGCCCGCCCACCGTTACGGCCAGCGATATCCAGCTGGAGCCGCAGGCGCTGGCGGGAACGCCTTCCAACGAGAACGGCGCTTCGTTCACCCTGACCCTGGCATCCGATTCCGCATTTGCCACCCTCACCGGAGCGACCAGCGTGACCGTCTTCACCACATCCCAAACCCGGTTCGACAATGTGAGTGGGGTAAGCGCGCTGGGCAGCACTGCCAAAACCCTGGCGCGCGGCTTCCTGTTCCACGATCAGGGCCAGTGGAAGCTGGTGGCAATGTTCGTGGGCCAGTAAAGGCAGCAGCGTGGATAGCGGCCCGCTGGTGGCAGTGAACCGGCGGGCCCGCTATCCACTGTTCGTTTCGAGCTCCGTAGACGCCTGCTCCCATTGCGCGATCAAAGCGGACAGTTCGGTGCGGCGGGCCTCCAGTCGTTCGGTGAGCCGGATGGTTTCCTCGGCGTTTACGAACGTCTGCAGAGCCGTCTCGCAGGCAGTGATATCGGCTTCGGCCTCCGCCACCTGTTCCTCGAGTTGCGAGCAGCGGTCCCGAAGCTGGCGAACCCGGAACGCATTTCTCTTTGGTGTTCCAGTGCGGCCGTTCCTGCCGGCCTTTTCCAATCCCGGCACATCATCGAGCGTGGGCCCGGGCAGCGGTCTGGATTCGGCAATCGGGCCATTCTCTTTTCGCCACAGGTAGTCTTCGTAATTGCCCGGAAAGACGCTCACTGCACCGTCGGCGATCTCGATTATCCGCGTGGCCAGCTTATCGATGAAGTAGCGGTCATGCGAAATGAACACCACGGTTCCGCTGTAATCCTGCAGCGCTTCCAGCAACACATCTTTGGCGCGCAGGTCCAGATGGTTGGTGGGTTCATCCAGCAGCAGGAAGTTCGAAGGATGCAGCAGGATGCGCGCCAGCGCGTAGCGGTTTCGCTCGCCGCCGGAGAGCACGCCCAGCTTTTTGAAAACGTCGTCTTCACTGAACAGGAACGCCCCCAGCAGGCTGCGCAACTCGGTCTGCGTGTGCGAAGGCGCCAGGTTCCACAAATCGTCGAGCATGCGCGCCTCCGCATCCAGAACCTTGTACTGGTCTTGCGCAAAATACTCCGGTTCAACGTTGTGGCCCAGCCGGAAATGCCCTTGTGACGCGGGCTCCAGGCCGGCCAGGATCTTCATCAGGGTTGACTTCCCCGCCCCGTTCACGCCCACGAGGGCCACGCGATCGCCGCGATCGATGGTGAAGTTTACGCGGCGGAAGACGAGTTTGGCGCCGTAGCTTTTGGCCACATCGCGGCATTCCGCCACCAGCCGGCCGCTGGGTGTGGGCTGCGGAAATTTGAAATGGATTTCGCGCTCCTCGCGCGGGATTTCGATGCGCTCAATTTTTTCCAGCTCCTTGATGCGGCTCTGCACCTGCTTGGCCTTCGTCGCCTGGTAGCGGAAGCGGTTGATGAATGCTTCCAACTGCTCAATGCGCTCGCGCTGGTTCCGGTAGGCGGCTTCGATTTGCGCCCGGCGTTCCGTTTTTTCGCGCAGATACTTTTCGTAGTTCCCGCTGTAAAAGTGCACTGCCTTGTTCCAGATTTCGATGGTCTTGCGCACCGTAACGTCGAGGAAGTAACGGTCGTGGGAAATCAGGATGTAAGCGTGCGGGTATCCCGCCAGGTACTGCTCGAGCCAGTTCCGGGTTTCGAGATCCAAATGGTTCGTAGGCTCATCGAGGAGCAGCAGATTGGGTTTCTTCAGCAACAGCCGGGCAAGCGCGATGCGCATTTGCCAGCCGCCGCTGAACTCATCCGTCAGGCGCGACCAGTCAGCTTTTCCGAATCCCAGTCCGGAAAGCACAGCCCCTGCCTGGGCCTCAATCGCATACCCGTCGCGAGCCCGAAATTCACCCTCCAGGCGGTGCAGGCGGTCGGCGGCGGCGGCATATTCCGGGCCTTCGTGATCCAAATCGGCGAGCGAGCCCGTCAGTTGTTCGATTTCCCGCTCCATCTGCTGCAGATCGGAGAACACCGACAGGCATTCCTCAAAAACCGTCCGGCCGGAAAGTTGCAGCCCATCCTGCGGGAGATAACCCGCAGTGATGCCGCGGGCCGCGGTGACGGCGCCGTAATCGAGCGTCTCGCTCCCGGCAAGGATCTTCAGCAGCGTGGATTTGCCTGTGCCGTTCGCGCCCACCAGGCCGATTCGGTCCTGCGGCGTGATCAGCCAGTCGAGGTTCTCGAACAGCAGTTTGTGCCCATAGCGCTTGCCCGCGCCGGAAAGCTGAATCATTGTTGAATTCCATTCTACTTGCCCAGACCATCATCACCGGCGCCACCACAGCCGATGACATCTTGAACCTGGTCTTCAGCCGATTTTGCATTGGAAAATAACCGGAACGTGAATTTGAAAATTTGGAATCAACACGGTCAGGAAATGCGCATTCCCCACTTTCCACATTTCACATTTCACATTTCACATGCTCTTGCCGGGTCTAAGTGGAGTGCGAAACTGCGAAGGTGGGGAAGTGCGAAATTGGCGGCGGCAGCGTGCCCTGCTCGCGCCCGATTTGCCTTTTGACTTTTGCCTGTTGCTCCTTAGACTTTCGTCGATGCGAAAGCTGATCTGGTTCCTCTTGCTGAGTAGCTGTGCCGCCGCCCAAAGCATTGCACTTGATCATGGCTGGGAGTTGCTGCCCGACCCGGATGCGAAGTACGCCATCGGGAAGTTGCCTGCCGCTGGATGGCGTCCCGTGCAGGTTGGCCTGTCTTGGAATGCCCAGTTTGACGACATGCGTGATTTTGGAGGGGTTGGCTGGTACCGGGCGAGCTTTGACGCTCCGCAATTTGACACTCCGCACCATCTCCTTATCCGATTCAGCGCCTGCGACTACTTCTGCGAGGTGTTTATCAACGGCCAACAGGCAGGGGAACATGAGGGCGGCTACACGCCCTTCGAAATTGAAGCCACTGCCGCTCTGAAATTCAGGAACGAATTGATTGTTCGAGTCACCGATCCGCCGCGCGATCCGCAACGCAACCGGCAACTGTTCCCGCACTTCATGTACGACGAAATTCCCCACGGCAAGCAAGGCTGGTACGTACAGACCGGCGGGTTGTGGCAGCGTGTGACGCTTGAGGTTCGCCACGCGCCGTACATCGGTTCCATTGATGTTACGGCTCGACTCGACGGCAATGTTGAAGTTTCGGTTCAACCAATTGCAGCGCAGCCAACGACACTCCACGTGCAAATTCGTGACGATGCCGGCCAGGTGGTAGCCAGGGGAGACAAGCCAGTCACGGCCGAATCAGGCGGGAAACCAGTCGAATTGTTTTCAATGTATGTTGCCGCGCCACGGCTGTGGTCGCCCGACCACCCGGCCCTGTACACAGCCGAAGTTGTTCAAGAAAAATCTAACGACTCAGCGCGCGTGCGCTTTGGCTTCCGCGAACTGACCACTCACGATGGCAGGCTTTATCTCAACGGCAACCCGTTCTATATGATCGGAGCTCTCGATCAGGATTTCTATCCCGCCACCATTTACACGCCGCCCTCGCCTGAATATCTGCGCGACGAGATGCGCAAAGCAAAAGCGCTCGGGCTCAATACGCTGCGCTGCCACATCAAAATCTGCACGCCCGAATACCTCGACGCCGCCGATGAAGCCGGCATGCTGGTGTGGTATGAGATTCCCTCCTGGAACGATGAAAACCACTGGACTGCAAAGGCGGCCGAGCGCGGAATGAACGTGTTCCATGAAGCTCTGATCCGCGATTGGAATCATCCTTCGCTTGCCATCCACAGCATCATCAACGAGAGCTGGGGCGCCGATCTGAAGCAGCCGGAGCAGCGCAACTGGCTGGCATCGGCTTACGACGAGCTTAAGAAAGCCGTCGCGCCGCTCGGCCGGCTGGTGGATGACAACAGCGCCTGCTGCGAGAACTTCCATGTGAAGAGCGATCTCGCCGATTTCCATCAGTACTATTCAATTCCAGACCATGCGGACAGGTGGGCCGCCTGGGTGGCCGACTACGCCGGCCGGCCGAAATGGATATGGAGCGGTTACGGCGATTCCCGCAGCACGGGTCAGGAGCCGCTCATCGTCAGCGAGTTCGGCAACTGGGGCCTGCCGCGGCTGCCGTGCGCATCGGGCGGCCAGCCGGCTGCCTCAAGCGCCTGCCCGCTTCCCTGGTGGTTCAGCCGTGACTTCAATGGCCGCGAGATCACTCGCCCCGCAGGAGTTCTCGAGCGTTTTCGCGAATACAAGCTGGACCGCATCTTCCCCTCGTACGACGACCTGGCGGCAGCCACCCAGTGGCATGAATTCGAGTCCCTGCAGTTCGAAATTGACCGGATTCGCAGCCAGTCGGCCATCCAGGGCTATGTCATCACCGAATTTACCGACGTGAACTGGGAAGCCAACGGGCTGATGGATATCTGGCGCAATCCCAAGATTTTTGGCGCGCAACTTGGCGGCATGCAACAGCAGGATGCGGCTGGATTCACCGCCGCCAGCCACAATTACGTTGCAGGCGAGCGCGTGCGCCTTCCGGTCTTCCTGTCACATTATTCGAGCCATGATCTGGCCGGTGCGCGCCTGGCCGCGCAAAGCGACTTCCGGTACTCAGCCGATATGTTGGTTAATCCATCGCTGGAACAGGGAACAACCAGGTTATTCACAACATTGGAATTCGACGCGCCCGCATCCACCACTCCCCGGGCCTGCAATCTGCGCCTCGAGTTGCGCTCCGTGAGCGGCGACCTGCTGGCTGAGAACTCGTTCAGGTTTTTTGTGTTTCCGCGAGCGGCGGCCATGAGTTCTCTCGCGGGACTGGCGAACGCTCCGTTTGTGCAGGCCGGGCCTGGAGTCGTCATTGCCACCCTTTGGTCG
>JAFAIN010000360.1 GCA_019236695.1 Acidobacteriota bacterium
GGCGGGATCAGAACCCGACCAAAGAGGCGCGGTAGCAGATCGGCGGTTTGAATGAGCACGAGATAATTCAGCGGTGTAGTATCGGCAATGACGATCATGCAACAGGCGGGACCGGCATGGCGTCGCCGGCTTGCCGATCATGCTCCAGATCTGGAAGACCATAGCGCAGGTAAACGCCGTGCACTTTCAGAAAGGCATGGACTTGCGCCCTGGTGTGATACCCGAGGAGCCGCCGCAATTGTGCCGCGGAAATCTTGTCCTCGCGGTAGGCTTCGAGGGCAATCGCTTCCAAGGCAGCGCGCTCGAGGTTATGCCGCGAGGTGTCGAGAGAGTTTGCCAGCACATCGGGTAGATCCAGGGTAACGAGGGGCATGAGAGAAGTATATCCGCTTCGCGGGCTGGGCGGGTTCGGCGGGATACCCACGGCTGGCGCGCGTGGGATATGCTCTTTCGCCCGCCACCGCGGGCGTGCCTTCGATACCGGCGTAGGGAGTGGTCGTCCCATGAGGTTCCTGGGTGAGTGGCTGAACCCCAAGTTTCCGTCAAAGTTCGGAGCGCCAGACCTCGCTTATCAACCTGCGACCGCGGCGTGTGATGGCGCCGTGGCTTCCAGCCGGCGGGCTACCTGCTGTTCGATCCACTCGTAAGTGTGCTGCAGGCCATCTTCCAGCGAGATTTCGGGCGCCCATCCCAGTACCTGCCTCAGGCGGGTGTTATCGGAATTGCGGCCGCGCACGCCTTGCGGGCCGGAGACGTGACGAATCTGAATTCTGACGCCGGCAATTGCTGCGATGATGTGCGCCAACTCGTTAATCGAGACCATGCGGTCCTGGCCCAGGTTCAACGGCTCGGCGTAGCTGGACTGCATGAGCAGCCGGATGCCTTTGACGCAATCATCGATATAGCAGAAGGAGCGCGTCTGCTCGCCATCTCCCCACATTTCGATTTCAGGGTTGCCGGTGAGCTTGGCGACCGCAATTTTGCGGCAAAGCGCAGCCGGCGCTTTTTCGCGGCCGCCCTCCCAGGTTCCGTTGGGGCCGAAGATATTGTGGAAGCGAACAATGCGGGTTTCCATGCCAAAATCCTCGCGGAAGTGGGTGCACAGCCGCTCGCTGACCAGCTTCTCCCAGCCGTATGCGTCCTGCGGGTCGGCGGGATAGGCATGCTCTTCCTTCAGCGGTTCGACGTTGGCTTCGCGCTGGCGGTATTCCGGGTAGATGCAGGCCGATGAAGTGTACAGGTATCGCTTAACCGCATTTTCGCGGGCGGCATCGAGGGTATGAATGTTGATGAGCGAGTTGTTGCGCAGGATCTGGGCGTGATTGGCGGAAATGAACCCCATGCCGCCCATATCGGCGGCGAGGGCATACACGTGGTCCACGTCGGCAGTGGCAGCCAGCGCATTCTCCCAACGGCGCAGGTCGGCCAGCACGAATTCATCTGCATCGCTGGCGGTGAATTCCGGATGCTTGAGGTCGGCGCCACGGACCCAGAAACCCGCCTTCTTGAGGTCGGTGACAAGATGATGTCCGATGAAACCTCCGGCGCCGGTGACCAGAACTCGAGTCTGCACATTTCCTCCGCAGGAACACGATTTTCAAAAACGCGGTTCGCCTGTTACGAAATTGGAACAGAACTCCGCGTGCTTGGGAAGATGATCATAGGGTGACCATGAAAAGAACTCGGCAAAAAACCCGAATTTCCGGCCAAAAATCACTCCCCGAGGCACAGGCGAATTTGCTGTTCCAAAAATGGAACAAAATTACATCCGGCGCTTGACAACGGCGCGCCGGGTGTAAAAGGGAATGCTTGCGGCTCGATTGGGTGTCTCCCCATCCGGTCGGGTTCGCGGGTCCTGGCGGGCGGTTCGCCGCCCGCCGGGTCAGCAACTTCTTCGTGGCTCCAGAGGAACGACCACCAGTTCTTCCGCAGCCATTAACGTTTCGATATTACCTGCGTTTCGCTGGTTCATCCCAGTGCCCGAACGCACTTTGGTAACCCCGTCCCGCACCGCGCAGGCAGTTGCCTGCGCGCTTCAGTGCGTCCGGCGAATTGGCTGGTCGAAGGCTGCTGACGGGGCAGCATTCTACGCGAATAACCTGTGGAAGCAACTCGAAAATCCCTCACCTGACCCGGGAATCCGTCTTAACCCGGTTGCAGCCGGGGGAAGCCATAGTACGGTGAAGCTGGCTCCCAGCCAGCATGGTTTTTCGTGGCCCGATTCTTCTCATTCCTTACTGCGGTGGCAGCCTGCGCAGCGCTTGCGATATACCCGCTGCTGACCGTGGCGCACGAAGGTCCGCGGGCCGCCCCGCCGCAGGAAGGCGATAACCCGAGTGCGCGGGCTGCGTGGTTCCGCGAGGGTCGCGTTACGGCCGGCGGGCAGGAACCCGCAGCCGGCAAGCTGCGACGGGCACTGGCCATGCGGCGGGCAATCGAGCGGGTGCGCGAAAGCCAGGCCCGGCGCTCATCCAGCTTGCGAGCGATCGCTGCCACACAGTGGACCCCAATCGAGAACGGACCTATCGAGCCAGATCCCAGCCAGAGCTACGGATTGACCACAGGCCGGGTGACGGCAATCGCGGTAGACGCGGCTGATCCTACCGGCAACACGATTCTGATAGGCGCGGCCGGCGGCGGCATTTGGCGGAGCACCAATGCACTGGCCGCCAACCCCGCAACAGTGGAATGGACGCCGCTCAGCGACGGCCAGCCCAGCCTGGCAATCGGAGCTTTGGCGCAGCAGCCCGGCAATCGGAACCTGATTCTGGCGGGAACGGGCGAGACCGACAATTCCGGTGATGCGTATTACGGCATGGGGATGCTGCGCTCGAGCGACGGCGGAACGTCATGGCAATTAATCAGCGGCACCGCGGATGGGACCACAAGCTTTGACGGTCTGGGTTTTTCCGCGATTGCATTCAGCAGCGATAACCCCAACCTGGTAGTGGCGGCGGCCGCGGCCGCGCCCGAAGCAGCCGAGGTGGGAGCTCCGAGCACCGGCGCAACGCGCTCGCTTTACTACTCCGCCGATGCAGGGCAAAACTGGCGGCGCGCAACATTTTCCGATCCCGATAGCACGGTGCTGCAGCCGGATTCCGTAACCAGCGCCGTGTACAACGGAACCGCCCATCTGTTCTACGCAGCCTACCGTTACCACGGCTATTACGCGTCACCCGACGGGCAGCACTGGGCGCGGCTGCAGAACCAGCCGGGAGCGGGCTCCTTGGCGGAGGCGAATTGTCCCGCCGCCACGAGCTTCAACTGCCCGCTTTACCGCGGGGAACTGGCGGTGCAGCCGCAATCGGGGGAGCTGTTTGCGTGGTCGGTGGACGGCAACAACAACGATGGGGGAATTTACCGGTCGGCTGACGGCGGCTCAACGTGGGCGCCCGTACATACGTTTGGAGATGGCGTTACCAACTGCGGCGATGCAGGCCTTGACGGTGTGACCGGCTGCGGCACGGACCAGGGCACGTTCAATCTTGCATTGATGGCCGTTTCCACGGCCGGCGGCACTGATCTGTATGCGGGGGCGGTCAACGTCTTTCGTTGCTCGCTGACACCTGCCAACCCGTTCTGCCAGAAGCCCGGTTCATGGCTCAATTTGACGCATGTGTATGGCTGCGTGGCAAACACGAATTTTCATCCCGATCAGCACGCCATGGCTTTCGTGCCGGCCGCCGCCGGTACAGTGCTGTTCGGCAATGATGGCGGGCTTTACCGCGCCCGAAATGCTCCGCTTCTGCAGGGCTCCTGCTCGGCTCCCAGCGCTTTCGAAAGCCTGAATGCGCGCCTCGGGCCGCTTACCCAACTGACAGGTTTTTCCCAGGATGCAAATTCGGCCCAGACCATACAGATAGGCTCGCAGGATAACGGCACTGCAGCCACCGCCGATCAGGCCGAGTGGCGCACGGTGGGCGGAGGAGATGGAGGCTACAGCCAGATCGATCCTGGGGGCAATACCTGGTTGAACTCGGGAAACTATGTCGATATCGAGTCATGCGGCGAGGGCGCGGGATGCAATTCTCCCGCCGCTTTTACCAGAATCATTACCAGCAGCGATACCGGCGGAGATGCGGCCCCATTTTTTGTCCGCTACATTCTGGATCCCGGGCTACCGGGCCGGTTGCTGCTGGGCACCTGCCGTGTGTGGAGCGGCAGCGCCAATTGGGCGTGGAGTTCGACGCCGGGAACGGCGATCAGCCCAAACCTGAGCAGCAGCGGGGCGCAATGCACGCCGGGTGACGATATGATCCGCTCGCTTGCCGCGGGTGGCGCGGTTACGGCTGCGGGGTCCAGCGTGATCTATGCCGGCACCAGACGAGGGCTGGTGTGGGTCACGCACAATGCCGCCGCGGGCGCCAGCGGGTGGCCTGCGGCGCCCGCCTTCCGATCTCCCGGCGCGAATTGCAACGGAAGCGGCTGCCCGATCTCCGACATTGCTCTGGATCCGGGTGACGCCACGGGCGCCACCGCCTACATCAGCGTTATGGGATTCAATACGCCCCACATCTACCGAACTAACGACTTTGGCGCCACCTGGACCGATTTGACCGGCAACCTGCCCGATGCACCGGCCAATGCGGTGCTGGTGGACCCGGAAGACACCCAGACTCTTTATGCCGGAACCGACGCTGGCGTATTTGTGACCATGGATGGGGGGCAGAGCTGGAGTCCATATGGCAGTGGGCTGCCGAATGCGCCGGTTCTTCAGTTGCGAGCCTTCGTGAATGGGAGCGAGGGAGTACTGCGGGCCGCTACCTACGGCCGGGGCTTATGGCAGGCGCCGCTTGCAACCACGAGCGCGCCGGGTTTTTCGATTGCCTCCCAGGCGTCGAGCCTCGAGGTAACCGCGGCGCAGCCTGCTTCCAGCGTGATCACCATAACTCTCAGGGGAAACTTCAATGGTCCGCTTAGCTTTGCGTGTGCGGGCCTGCCTCCAGGGGCAAACTGCAGTTTCAGCCCGGCTACTTTGACCAATGTGGCGGCAGCGGCCAGCACTACGCTGACAATTTCGGCCGGGCAAACCTCGGCGGAGTTCCGTCACAAGCCTGCACCGTGGTATTGGGGATCGCTGCCCGTTACAGCGATTGCGGTGCTGGCGTTTGGCCGCGGGCGGCGGATGAGGTGGATGGTGTTCACCGCGATGGCGGTCGCGGCCTTCTCAACCGGCTGCGGCACCACCGGCGGCAGTTCGCGGCCCTCAGGCCTCCGCCCGCCTGGTGCAGACAGCTACAGCATAACCATCATTGCCACTTCCGGCCTCATGCAAAGCACGGCCTCGATTGCGGTAAACATTCAATAAATTCGAGCGCACGCTGCGCGGCGCCTGCGGCGCCGGACCGGGGGAGGGCGCCCGGTCCCACGTCATCATTTCCCGGCGGCGGGATCCACGCGGCTCTTCATCATGCCTTTGGGCCAAAAGGTCAGTTGCACCCACGTTACGATGTCGGATTGGCGAGTGGAGGAAAGCAGGGGCACATCCCAGCGCTCGTACTGCACGCTCGACCATAATTCAAGATCTTTTCGAACCCGCAGCCGCGCAGCGATCGAGAAGTCGTTCTGAGTTGTGCCGCCGGGAACGAATTGCGGCGAGGTTTTGGCATTTCGCCACGAAAGCTGAATGCTGCTGTACGGGCTGAGCCAGTAAGTGCTCCACGCCTGAGTGCCCTTGCCCTGCCGCCCAATCCAGCTTCCCATCAGGTTGCCTTTGTTGGTATAGGCGTCGTGGTAGATCAGTTCCCAGTAAACAAACCGGCCGCTGTTCTGTGAAGGCCGGATGGGAGGAATATCGGTGTACCCTGATTCGGCCCTGAAATCGAGCCGTGAGATTCGGGGGAAGTGCGAAACATAAATGCCAGGCAGAATCGCCGAGCGGCGCGGCGCCGAGAGCGGGCTGGGCTCGTCGTGCGCCAGGGCTTCTCCATACAGCGTGAGCCAATTGCGGACGAACGGCAGGCGATAGGACCAGTCGAAGGCCCCATGCCGCGCGCCCGGATCGCGGGGCGTGCCTTTGTCGGAGATTGGGACGTCGTTGGCGCTGGTAAAGCTGGTAAAAAACGTTCCGAAGGTCAGGGGTGTTTTGCCCCTTCCGGCAAAAACGGCGGTTCGCGAGAAACCGAATTCCAGGTTCTCGGTCGGCTGGAAGCTGACCTTATCGCCAAACATGAACGGATCGGGCGGGAACTGGTGGCCGGAGAGCTTTCCGAAAAAGTTGTCGTAACGGAGGGGGCCAACCAGCCGCGAAATGAGGGGAATGCGGAGCGGAAGCGTCCGGTTGATGCGGAGCATGTAAATGGGCTCTGCGTTGTTGCTGAAGATGAACGATGAGCTCTGCCCGGCGCCCCACCACAGGCTCTGTTTGCCCACCGAAATCTCATGGCCGAAGAGCGTCACGCCGGCGTAGGTGTCGAGCAAGCGAAACGAATTGGCTTCGCTCACCGGCAGCGCCGGCTGGACGGGATTCTGATCCATGGCGGCGATTGCGGTGCGCACGCTGAGCGAGTATGGCGGCGCGCCGGGAGCGTGCTGGTATTCCCCGCGAAAATAGAAGAAGAAGTGCCCGGTTTCGGCGCGGCTGGTAACGCCGGAAAAGCTGTTGAACCCTTTCTGATATGGCCGCCCGAAGTCATTGATGATGCTCTGGCCAAAGTGATAGCTGTCATTGAGCGGCGTGCCGGCAATGGGGTAAACGGCGGTGTAAATGGAGTCGAGCCGGATGCTGTCGTTGATTCCCGGAGCCTCGGTGATCGCAAGCTCATGAGCAAACTCGGCGCGCAGCGAAGCATAAAGCGCGCGCGTATCAGCAGAGGCCCCGGCATCCTGATCCACAGGGATTGCCGCGGCCAACATTTCGGCCGCATCCGTTCGCGTCCACGGCCGCAGGCCCATGAACGGCCTGTGAATCACACCCAGCGCAATCAGGCGGTCAAGCGCGGGATAAATCCAACTGTCGAGCTCGATATAACTTGATCCGGCCTGGGTGAGCCCCACTGGACGCGGTGCGCGTTCAAATGTCCCGTATTCACCGCCATCGAGGTCGCGGTCATGATGCGCGCGATAGACGTACCGGCCGATGAGGTAGCCGGAAGCTCCCCCGACGAATACATCGGAAGGGAAGTGCTGCCTGCCGCCAACGCGAGCCAGGGCGATTGCAGCGGCGCCGCCGTAAGCCGCAGCCTGGCTCAGCCACCCCGGATACTCGCGGGCAAGAACGGACGCGAACGCGAATGCCACCGTCGAATGCCCGGAGGGAAACGACTTCTGGCTTCCGAGTTGGAAGAACCGTCCGGCGCCATTGGCTTCGGCGGGGCGCTGCCGCTCAAAGATATATTTCAGGCCTTCGCTGACCATCAGGCCATCGAGCATGGCTTCGCCGCCCAGGATGCCGGTTTCGCGAAGCTGCGCGTTGCCGGTGTCCCAGCCCAGCAGGTAGAGACCGGCGGTGGCGCCGCCAAATGCGGCAAGTCCCGCGTTGGACACCGTCTGCAACAGGTTCACATGCGAATTGCGGGTGGCTTCATGCGAAGCGGTACGGTCGGTCATGATCAGGCCGGCGGTAATTCCCCCAAAAGGAACCAGCCACACAGTGTCAGCCGGCTTAAGCCGAAGCGGGCTGGTCCAGATGTGCCATTGGTCTTCGACAACATGCCGGATGACTGCTCCGGGGTTCTGGGCCGAGGCGGAGGAATTGAAATCGCTGGAATCGGTGTTTTCAAACCACCCTTCGCCCAGCCGGTTGGTTGATTCAGCGCGCGAGGCAGCGATCGGACTCCGGTTGAAATCCGAACGCGGAAAAAAACGAAAGTCCGTGTGCTGGAAACAGTTGCAGGCCTGGCCGTGAGCGCCAGCAGCAGCTACAAGCAACACAAACAGGGTCCACGTGCATCCGTGGAGTGTGCGCCGAGCGAAGGAAATGTCGTGCAGCGAGGCCTCCTGATCTTCAACCGGCAGCACCAGCCCCTGGGCCCGCAGTCAGCAGAACTCTACGGATGCAGCTACACGGAATCAGGTTGTTTAAGTCTTCACGTCTTAAGACATCACGCGGCGGCCAGGCCCGCAGAAGGCGGCGCACGGGCTTCACATTCCCTCGCATGAAGACATTCACATTCGCCCTTCTCGCCGCTCTTGCTGCCGGTCTGGCGCAGCCCATGCGGGCACAATCCGCGGGCGACTCGCAGAGCGACATCCTCAAGCTGCTGAATCAGGGGAGCGGCAGCGGCGCAGCCCCGGGCTCCAATTCGCAGGGTCTGCCCATCAATCTTCCCCCGATTCGCCTGCCTTCCGTGAGCGGCCCTTCCATCCGGAACGCGGCGCCCGACCAGACCGGGCTTTCCAATGAAGCGCTGCAGAACCTGGCGGCGCAACAGCAGGCCGCGGGAGCGCTGCCCGAGCCGGAGCTTGAATTCCAGCAATTGGTGTGGGCGGCCGTGGGCACGCGGCTCGCGATTTTTGGCCATAACCTGTTTGAAAGCGTTCCGTCCACGTTTGCTCCGCTGGATAACGTACAGGTAACGCCCGATTACCTGATCGGCCCGGGCGATGAGTTATTGATTCGCGCCTGGGGCCAGATCGATGTGAACTACCGCGCCACGGTCGATCGCGCCGGCGAGATCTACATTCCCAAAGTGGGCGCAATCAGCATGGCCGGAGTGAAGTATGCGGATGCTCACGATTACCTGGTATCGCAGTTTGGGCGCGTGTTCAAAGGTTTTGAACTCAGCGTGACCATGGGGCGGTTACGATCGCTGCAGGTGTTCGTGGTGGGCCAGGCGAAGAGCCCGGGCAGCTACACGGTGAGCTCCCTGAGTTCACTGGTCGATGCGCTGTTTGCGGCCGGCGGCCCGGCGGCGCGCGGCTCCATGCGCAACATCCAGTTGAAACGCGCGGCACAAACGGTGGGCAGCTTCGACCTGTACGACCTGCTGATCAACGGCGACAAAAGCCATGACCTGAAGCTGCTGGCCGGCGACGTCATTTACATTCCGCCGGTCGGGCCGCTGGTGGCGTTGGCGGGCAGCGTCAACACCCCCGCCATCTTCGAGTTGAAGCCGGGGGAAACGCTGGCTGAGGCGGTTCGCTATGCCGGCGGGCTGGCCAACACGGCCGCGGGTCAGCATGTGGTGGTGGAGCGTATTGACAACCGGCAGGCCCGGGTGACCGATGATTTTCCGCTCACGATCCAGGGATTCGCGCGCGAGTTGCATGACGGCGACGTGCTGCGGTTCCTGCGCATTTCGCCGCGCTTTGAAAAAACCGTGACGCTGCGCGGCAATGTTGCGGTGCCCGGCCTTTATCCGTGGCGCGAGAACATGCGCATCCACGACCTGATCCCGAACCGGGAATCATTGATTACGGATGAGTATTGGCGACGGCAGAACCAGCTCGCCGTGGCCGCGGAAATGGCCGGGCAGCGCTTTGATTCCGCGCCGAGGGAGGCGCTCGACCAGGCTGCGCTGAAAAACGATATTGCGCGCATTTCAACGGAAATCAACTGGGACTATGCGGTCATTCAGCGGCTTGACCACGCCGATCTTTCGCCGCACCTGATTTCGTTCAATCTCGGTAAGGCCATTGACGGTGACGATTCGGACAACCTGGCGATTCAGCCCAATGATGTGGTCACCATCTTTGCGCGCACCGATATTCAAGTGCCCATCGCCAGGCAAAGCAAGTTCGTGCATCTGGAAGGCGAGGTCGCAAGGCCTGGCATTTATCAGATCGAGCCTGACGAAACCCTCCGCCAGTTGCTGGAGCATGTAGGCGGGCTTTCGCCGCAGGCGTATCTGTTTGGCGCGGAGTTCACACGCGAATCCACGCGGGTGGCGCAACAGCGCCGGCTCGATGAATACGTGGGCGGCGTCGAGCAATCCATGCGGCAGGGCGCCAGCAGCCTGGGGGCTGCGGCACCGGGAGCGCCTGTAAACGCAGGGCAAGCCCAGGCGCAGACCCAGGCACAGATCCAGGCACAGACCCAGGCACAGACAACGTTGAGCCGCATGCGCGCGCTGCGGGCTACGGGACGGATTGTTCTCGAGCTCAGGCCCGATGCGCAAGGCATCGAAACGCTTCCGGATTTGGCGCTGGAAGATGGCGACCGGTTGGTGGTGCCGTTCCGCCCGGCAACCGTCAACGTAATCGGCGCCGTGTACAACAGCAACGCCTTCATGTACAAGCCCGGCAAGACCGTGGGTGACTATCTGCGCCTGGCAGGGGGGCCTACACGCCTGGGGGACAAGGGCCGTGAATTCGTGATCCGGGCGGATGGCTCAACCATAAGCCGGCAGCAGCATAACCGGTTCGTGAGCCACGATTTCCAATCGCTGCGGCTGATGCCGGGCGACACCATCATTGTTCCGCAAAGGCTGCCGCGCGCCGCCTCGCTTGCGCTGCTGCGCGATTACACCAGCATCCTTTCGCAATTTGGCATCGCGGCGGCAGGCATTGGAGCGATATTCCCGTAGCCGGAAGCAGGTGCCCGATGCGGGATAATCGCAGGCGGAATGAACCAGGTGTCAGGCGGCGGGGGCGTCGCCGCGCCGTGGATGTTTCGGTCGCCGGCATTGCTGCGATCTTTCCTGAAAGCCAAGGCGCCCAATCGTGGCTAGCAGGAGTCTTCCATTCCAAACTGCCTGGCGTATTCGGCCCTCAACCGCTGCCAACCATGAGATTTTGCATCCGGCCCGGCGATTCGCCCAATGGCTTCTCCTGCGAGAAGCCGATCCAATACATCGAAGCAGATATGCCAACCTGCTGCTCCCATCGCAATGAAGCGATGTCCGATATTGGTCCACAGAGTCAGCCGCGTGCCTCCCCCAACCGCTTCGAGCTCCCACTTCATATCGAAGCCCCCCCACCTGTACTCCAGCAGTCTGGGTGCGTCGGCTCGCGCAATGGTGGTTTCTGAAACGTGAGGAGCGGGCGCTCCCGCCGTGGTGAGCTTTACCCTGCTGCCCACTGCAGCCAGGTTCCCGTCAGCGTCGAAGGGAGCCCACTCGCGTAGATGCGCCGGCTCGGTGAGCGCCTGCCACACTTTTTCAGGCGAGTGGCGGAGTTCTCTTACCAGGACGAGCGTCCATTTATCTCCATCTTTTTGAACCCGCGCCTCTCCAGCCGGGCCCGGCTCGTACTGTGCTCGATTGCTCACCAACTCGTTACCAGCGTTTGAGTTCAGTGACCTGAATGAGATTGCCGCAGGTGTCGTTGAGCATGGCAATTGTCGAAGCCGTTACGTCCTTTGGTGGCAGAGTGAACTCGGCCCCCTGTGCTTTCATGCGCTCATAATCGGCCTGAATGTTCTCCGTGAAGAACATCGCGGCCGGTTGCCCCTGCTGGAACATCGCCTGCTGGTAGGCCTTGGTTGCCGGCTTCTCATTCAGCGCCAATTGCAGCTCTGTGCCGTTCGGCTCGTCTGATGACGCCACAGTGAGCCACCGGAACGGCCCCTGGCTGAAGTCGGCCTTCTTTACGAAACCCAGCACTTCCGTATAGAACCGTAATGCCTTCTCCTGATCATCGACATACACGCTGGTCAGCTTGATCTTCATTTCCTTCTCCTTCGTGTTTTGTGCGGTTGGGGTCCGACCGGGTTCCTGGTACTCGTTCTTCTACGGGTGGAACCATCCATGCGCTCGAGATGCCGCTCAAGCGCATCCATGTGGCCTGACCAGAACCGCCGGAACGGGGCCAGCCAGGCTTCCATTTCCCAAAATGGCTCCGGATTCAGGCGGTAGAGCCGGCGTTGGGCGTCCACCGTAGATTCTACGAAGCCGGCCTCGCGCAGCACCCGCAGGTGCTTTGACACCGTGGGCTGCGGCATGCGGAGCCGGCGCTCGATGTCACCCACCGATTTCTGGGACGAGACCAGCAGGCTCAGGATCGCGCGGCGGTTCGGCTCGGCGATGATCTCGAATACGGATCCCACGCTTTTTATATACAGGAGCAGGCATATACCTGTCAAGGAATATTAGCACAGAGCCGCGGAGGGAATATTGGGCGAGCTACTCGATTTGCACGAGTTCAGAGGCGCCGGGCCGCGGGGCGGTAAAGCCGCCGGCCGGGCGCTGGCGACCGCGAAAGAAATCAATCAGCGAAGTCTGGTGCACGCAGGAAATGGTGCAGTGCGGGGCGCAGGACTTTTCCGCGTAGAACTCGCGCCGCACATCCTCCCGGGTGTACTGCTCGAGCGGCACAGCCGGGTACCCGCGTTGTTGCGAGCAGTAATGCACCAGGCCGTCTTCGCAGACGTAGAGATAACGTGCTCCGGCACGGCAGCGCCAGGTATTCGGCTTGCCGAGAGCGATATTGTCCTGGAACCGGTTCAGGCGGGCATAGCTGGCCTTGCTCAGGTTCTTCGTGGCGCAATAGACTTCGTATTCACCGGCGCCAAGCGGCTGCACCTGGCCATCGGAATCGTGGATGATGCCCACAGTGGAGCTGAAGCCGAGCTCAATGGCGCGCTGGGCGACGGTGTAGGCATCCCACGGGTTCTTCACTCCGCCGCCGACCACGGAATTGATATTGACGTGGAACTCGGCAAATTCGGCCAGCAGCTGCAGCTTTTTGTCGAGTACCTTGAGGCTTTTTTTCGAAACCTCATCGGGTGTGACATTGTCGATGGAGATCTGCAGATGCTCAAGACCGGCTCGATTCAGGCGCTGGATGCGTTCGGCGGTGAGCAGATAACCATTGGTGATCATGCCGGCCAGCATTCCGAGCCTGCGGATGTGCGCAATGAGGGCGTCGAGCTCGGGATGGAGGAGCGGCTCGCCGCCGGAAATCGTAATAAAAGTTGTGCCCAGGCTGTGGAGGTGCCCAAGTCGCCTCTTCAGCGCCTCAATCGGAACCGGTTTGGAAAAATCATCGAACTCGTTACAGTAAGTGCAGGCCAGGTTACAGCGGCGCACCGGGATAATGTGCGCCTGCAGGGGGTGGCGAGTCGAGAGCAGCCCCCAGGTCACGATCCGGAGTTCGCGCAGCCGCCGGTGCATGGCCTTGAGGCTTCGGCGCGCGCGAGTTCCCCGGGTAGCAAGCATAGTCTGCCAGATTTACACGACATTAAAGCACAGGCGCGTGCGGGGTCCTTATGGCGATGCCGCGGATGGCGTAAATGCCGCCCTGAGTGGAGGTTAACCGCAGTGGAAAGGATTCCGCACAGAGAACAACATCAGGAATTGATCTCCTCCATGTCTCCGTATGTCCGTGGTGAGCAGGCGGCAGCGAACAACCTCAAATCGGGGAACTCGGCATCGGCGCGGGCATGGCCGGCGGCAGGGGTTGCGCCCGGCCCGCTTCGTCCGGCGCGGCGGTTGATCCACACGGTTGCGAGCCCCAGATGCCGGGCGGGACCAATGTCATGGTAGAGGCTTTGCGCCACATGGCACCAGCGTGCGCGCGGGATCGCTATGCGGCGAGCCGCCATTTCAAAGTTGTTGGTTGAAGGTTTATAGCTGCGCGCCTGTTCCGCCGTAACGACCCAGTCAAAATCCACCTGCAGGAGCCGAGAAGTACGGGCAAACAGATCGTCATCGACATTGGAGATGATGCCGAGCCGGAACTGCCGCTTGAGGCAGGCAAGCGCGGCAACGGTATCGGGAAAAGGCGGCCACGAACCTACCGAACCGGCCAGCGCATCCTGTTCCGGGCCGTGGAGGGCGAAACCCAGCCGTTTGGCGAAGCCTGCCATCACCTCGTTCAGAATCGCGCGGTAGGGTTTGTAGGGGCCAGCTTCGGCCTGGCTCTCCAGCTCCGAGTACAAGGCAAGCAAATACTCCTCTTCCCGGCGGATGCCGTGGTCGCGAAGAACCGGCTGAATTGCGGAGATGATGCCGGCCTCCCAATCGATGAGCGTGCCGTAGCAATCGAAAGTCAGGCACTCAAAGCGGGAGAAATCCACGCGCGCTACTCCGAAGCTCCGGCGGCCGCATGCTGCACCGGTTCTTCGCCGCCCTGCGTACCTGGGGCGGCGGCTTGCAGGATGCGCTGCATAATCTTGCGGGAATCGAGCAGCGGCCGGCCGAGTGAACTGTTATAGCCGGCCCAGTCTCCCTCGCCCGCGGCCTCGCGCTCGAACTGGTTTCGCATGCTTTCCATCTTGGAATCGAGATCGTCGAGATAATGCAGCATCAGCGCTTCCGGAAACATGGGCAGCTTGGGAGAGCCGAATTCGTATTGCCCATGATGGCTGATGATCATGTGCTCGAGAAGCAGTTTCAACTCCGCCGGAAAGCCGGGGAGCTCAGCGATTTTCGCGTTCAGCATTTCCAGTTCAATGATCATGTGCCCAAGCAGTTGCCCCTCAGTGGTGTACTGGATAGAGCGGTTGTAGCTGAGCTCGCGCAGCTTGCCGATGTCGTGCAGGAAAGCCCCGGCTACCAGCAGGTCACGATCGATTTGAGCGTAGTTCTGTGCCGCCAGTTCGCAGAGCCGGATCAGCGAACAAACATGATCGAGGAGTCCGCCGATAACGGCATGATGGAGGGTCTTTGCCGCTGGCGCGCTGCGATACGCGGCGGCGATTTGGGGATCGGCGATGAAGGCCCCCAGCAGCGCCTTCAACCAGGCGTTCGAAAAGCTCTCGATGCGCCCAGCGAGCCATGCCCACAGCGCATCCACATCCTTCGCGGTCCTCGGCAGATAGTCTGTGAAATCAACCTCCGCCTCGGCCAGGCGGCGCACCTTGTGCACGGTAAACTGGAACCGGCCGTTGTACCGGTTCAGCAGTCCCTTTACCTTTACGAAATCGTTCTGCTCGAAATGATCCATGTGCTCGGCGACGTTGTCCCACATTTTGCCGTCGAGCGTGCCGGTGCAGTCCGACAGCGTGAGCTGCAGATATAGTTCGCCGCTCTTGCGTGGGCGCACCTGCTTCGATGCCACAACGAATGACGTGGTAATTACCTTGTTTTCAAATTGCGCAGCGTCGCGAACGTAGAAATCCTTCATGGGCACGCCTGTGCGGGGAAACTGCTATCGTACAACAGTCCGCTACATGGAATGCAGGGCAAACGGCCTGCCGGATTGGGTAAATCGCCTTATGCAGCACTGGTGGAACTGCGTGCGCCCGGGGCGTTCCACCGGCTGATCAAATGGAATGCGTGCTGCAGGACGCATTTTTTCGCGGCCTCGAGCGGGAGGGGTGGAATAACGGTCAGTGAGCCCAGCAAGCCCGCCAGTTCGTGGTACGACGTTCGGCATTGGTGCATGAATGCCAGTGGATACTCCGGCTTTCGCGCCACTGCAGCGCCGGGATCGGCATCGAGCAGGAAGGCCAGGTGAGGCCGTGGAACAAAGCGCGCCAGCCAGCGCACGAAATATTGCGATGCCCGGCTGCGAAGCGGCAGGTTTGCCATCTGGTCATAAGCGTAACGGTCAAAGATGATGACGTCCGCCTGGCTTGCGGCGGCGCGGCGGAGCACGCGGCGAAGGTGAATCGCATCCGCGGCATACATCAGGTGGCGGGCAATGGTCAGGTACCACCGGCGCACATTCTTGTCGCGCCTTTCGACTGGCCTGCCTGGAGTGCCGACGCCGCGCTCGCTGCCGTAAACCCGGTGGACGAATCCTTCACGATAGCGCGAGAAAACCACCACATCATCCCAGAACGCCAGCACGCGGGTGCGCAGTCCGTGTTCCCTGAGCGCCGCACACAGGGTGTTGATGTGCGTGGTTTTTCCTGCGCCATCCAGGCCGGAGAACGTGATGATGAGCGGAGGCATGCGTGCGCTACGGCTTTGCCGGGGTGCCGCGGCTCAGGCCGTAAATTGCTCCCAGAGCGGCTGCGCCTGCCCCGATTGCGCCAATCTTGATGAGCAGCGAGCGCGTCTGGCGCTGTTTGGCGGGCGCAATGGCGCTTCCCGCAGGTTTCGACGCGGGCCCGCCTTCGGCTTTCGCCTCACCGGCCGCCGCCACTCCCTGGGGAGCGGCGGGCGCCGTTGCAGGCTGCCGGTCCTGGGCTGGCGGCCCCGCTGGTGCGGGTTGTTGTGCCGGGCTTCCGGCGGCGGGAGCGCTGGGCAATTCCTGCGTGGCCGGCGGAACCGGCTGCAGCGGCCCGCGCGAAGGATCCACGTCGAGCGTCTGGCCGGCTTTTGGCTGGGGTGCGGTTGGTTGGGTTGCCTGCTGCTGTTGTTGCGGCGGTTGCGAGGCTTGTGCCGCCTGGGCAAGCGCGGCAGGTGCGCCGCCGAGCAGAATGCAAAGCGCAGCCGCCAGGCTGCGTTGCCAGAAATTCTGGGGGAATAGGCGTGTCATCTGTGTTCTCCGGACTGCTGCGGTTTCAGGATGATCATCTCTGGGCCGCGGTTTTCTGCGGCAGGTTTGGCGCCTGCTCTCGCGCGTACTGTGGCAGCACGCGCTCGAGGTCGGCTTCGCGGTCATACAGGTTTCGGAAGCGGTTCCATGCATACCGCCAAAGGTTGGTGATGCTGGTGCGATACCAGCAAGACTCGGACATGCGCGCAGAAAAGCCGCACAAGACGCGAAATCGCTGCTGCAGGATGGAAGGCGACGCCAGCAACGCCGCCGTCAGGCGGTGATTCCCTTCCAGGATCGTCACCGGGCTCTGCTCATCGGTCGTGATGAGCAGGATGGCGCTGTGATCGGGCTGCTCGCGCAGGCGGTAGCTGAGAGCCTCAATCTTGCTGACGAAGGTTTGGGTGCGGCCGCGGAAACGCTCTGACCGGATGCGGCGGGCAATATCGGCGAGTTTGAAGCTGCCGCTGGCGATCTTGCGCCAATGGGCACGCGGGAAAACATGGATCCTCTGCAGGTCTTCAATATCGAGCGCCACCTCCCACCACTCGGTGTCGGGCGGAAGTTCGCGCCACATGTGGCCGCGGCGGCGGAACAGCAGCGCCCGGCGAATGGCATTCTCGCGGGCATCCTCCAGGTTGCCGTCGAGCACCAGGTGCTCGAACACGTGGCGGTCGGGTTGGAATTCCGGCCGGTAGAATTCGTTCTTCAGGAATTCCGCGATGACGGCAGCTTCCGTAACGGCGCGAACCCTCCTCATTGCGCCTCCGTCAGCGGCGCCGTGCGATAGCGGAAAAAGGGCAGCGACACCGCAATCAGCAGCACAACCATCAACACGATCTGCACCACGATGACGTCGCGCAGCGTTGAATGGAAGAGTTCAATTCCCGCGACAATGGCGCCGCTGAAAAACAACTGCAGCCAGCCGGTGTTGGCTATGCGCCGCGACATTTCGTAGGCCATCAGCACTACGCTGAGCGAATACAGGCCGGTGGCGGCCGCGTACAGGCTGAGCAGCGGCTCGGCTTCGTGGTATCCGCTCCCGAACACAACGTGCACGATCAAGCCGGGGACAAACGTTACGAGCAGGATAAAGCCCACCGAGAGCAGCACCACCAGCAGCAGCGGAACCACCAGCAGAGATGCGTTGTGCTCTTCGGCGCGGGTTCCTGCCGAAACCGGAAACATGGCGCTCACGACCGACCAGCACGCGAAATACAGCACCCGGCCCACCAGCGCGACCGCCGCATACATTCCCGCCGCTTCCGGCGCAAAGAAATGCTTTACCAGCAGGATGTCAATGTTATTGATGATGACCTGGCCGATAAAGAAAATCATGGCCTGCATGCCTTCCCGAAAGGAAGCGGGAATGCACTTCTCGCGATGCCCGAAAAACCTGTGCCCGGAGGGTGGAAGGAAATAGGCCAGCGCCACCGAGGCAGTAAGCGCGGCAACGGCGCCCATAACGCCAAATCCCAGGCCGACCAGCAGAAGAGCGCTGCCGAACTTGACCACTACCTCCAGTATGAAATTTCCAGCGAGCCGGGGAAAGGCGCATTCTCCCTGCATGGCCCCGCGTTTCACTCCCAGGGGAACGTAGAAGGCGATGCCCAGGCACAGCACCAGCACAATCGAGGATGCCGGGAGTCGCAGATAACGGGAAACACCGCCGCTGCCGAGCGCCATCAGCGCTGCCATTGCCAGACCCACTATCCAGGCACGCTGCAGGAGCGACTGTACCAGCGAGGCGCGTGCGCCCGGAGACTCGTTGCGGGCGACGAACTTTGCGCACACAAGCTGAAAAGCCAGCGTGATGGCAGAAACCAGCATGAGGAGAGTGACGGCGGCGCTGGCGTGTCCAAATTCGGCTGGGCCCAGCATGCGGGCCATGGCGACGTTGTACCCGAAGTTAAAAGCGCTGACGATGGCTATGCCGATGAGCATCACCATGCTGCCGCTGAGGATGCGCGAATGGCGGTCTTCAATCTTCAGGCTGGCGACGGCCCCGCGCCAGCCGGTCCGCTCGGGAAATGTGTCGAGGGTACGCGACATTCCTGCTTACCTATGCGGCTCGCTGCGTGCCGCCATTCGCGGTTGCGCCGGGCGTTCTCGGAGCGTTTCCGGCCGGGGAAGGAATTACCGGAAAAGGACGGAGGGCGTTGGGCAGGAAATATGTGAAGCTGCGCACCGCATCCGTGGAGGTTTCGTAAACCTCAAAGAGGCGGTCAGTGCGGGTTAGCTCCAGGATGGCGAGCGCATGCGCCGAGAGCGACGCCAGCTTGAGATCGCCGTCACGCTTCATGGCCTGAGTCATGCAACGCAGCAGCATGTCAACGCCCGCGGCGTCGAGGCGCCGCACCTGCGAAAGGTCAAAGACCACCTGCGGGCGGTCGGAAGTAAAAAAAGGCTGCACTTCGCGCTCGAACTGGCGCGCCGTGCGCAGATTCAGGCGCTCGGGCATGCGCTTGACGACTACCGGCCTACTCGTTTCCATATCGCCTCACAATTGCCAAGCTGGATGGGAATTCGGAATGGGCGGTCGCCGGAGCGGCCAATGCGCCGCCGCGGCCGCGCTGGGCCAGAAGCGCGGCCGACGGGGAACTCAAGTTCCCGAGGTCCGCATCGGCGGTAATTTTGCGCTCTCCAAAAACTCCGCGGACCAACTGCATAGGCAGGAACGCAAACAGCGAGCCCAGCGACGAGAGTGCCCGCACGGGCGCATGCTCGCTCAAGGAGCCGATCAGTTTCGCGTCCGGAACTTCCAATTCCAGCGAGTGCCGCAGTGAGGCCAGCTTGCGGAATCCCACCACGCTGTAGCAAACATCCAGGCCGGCGCCCGCATAGGTAAAGGGAAGCACTGTGGCGGCTTCAACGATGGTGCCGCAGTCCACTTCAGCGTGGTGCTCAATCGAGCTGGCGCGTGTGATGACCGCGGCCGCGCGAACGCGGGCGAACGGCCCCACGTAACAGGGCGCCACCAGTCGGGCGTCTCTCTGAATGCGCGCTCCGGTGCCGATCCAGATTCCCGGCCTGACTTCGCGGCCCACGGGCCGCAGCGCAATGCGAAACAGCAGGGCATCGACGGTGAGCCGCCGCAGATCGTGGGCGCCGCGAAGGCGGTTGACGTATCCATGAAACGTGTAGCTGCAGTTGGGCATGCGCGAGCCGCGCAAGCGATGCCGGAACAGGTACGCTGCATCGTTGCGCCGGGAACCGCACAGCAGAAATATGTCGAGCGGCTCGCCCTCGGGGTCGCAAACCTGCGTAATGCGCGCTGCCTGGTCAAGGTGCGACTGTTGCAACGCCTCGATATCGAGCTCCGCGTATGCGCCCAGCCTCCACACCAGCACGAGCTCGGCGCCGGAATCGGTCAGGTCCTCGAATACTCGTTCGCATTCGCGCCAGAACGCGGAGCATTCGGCGGCTACGAACTGTGTACCATTCGCGGCGTATTGGCGCAGATTGCCGGCGGGGCCGGCGGCGGCATCCGCCACAATGACGACCCTTGAGACACCCTGCTGTCGCAGCCGCTCGGCCACACGGCACGCCACCGGCTTTCCCAGAACGTCGACTGCAGCCACCGGGGCGCCCAGGACGGATTCGGAAGAGTCTGCGGCGCTCTCGCGTGGTGCGCCCAGCAGCAGAATGGCGGCTAGTTCCACGGAACCCACCTCGGCGCCGCTGCGCGGAAGATGGTCGAGCGGGAAGGCACCCAGCCGGGAATGCGCCGGAAGCGCGAGATCGGCTCGATGGCCCTTGCTTTCTGGTGCAGCGTGAACGAACGAAGATAGGAGCGGATAATCTGCGGCATGGTCATGCGCAGCGCGGCGGAAAAATTCTGTTCCCCCATCTGTACCTGTCGCTCCGGCGAGTGCAGCAGGTCGATGATCTTTCCGGCCAGGCTCCCGGCATGGCCCACCTGGTAAAAGTCAATGGCAATGCCTTCATCGTCGGCCATTTCACGGAAATCAGCGATATCGGCGGAGATGATGGGCACGCCATACTCGCAAGCCAGGTGAGCCACGCCGCTGGATCCGGTAGCCGAGGAATATGGCATTACCAGCATGGTGGCCGTTGAGAACAGCTGCGGAATCTCGTCTTCCGGCACGTATCCGGTGAAAACAATACGACTGTTGCCCCGGTACTGCCGGGCAATCTCGCCGACATACCCCGCGGTCATGGGATGGTCGGAGCCGGCTACGATCAGCCTGCAGTTGGAAACCGCCGAAGCCACCGCCTCAAAGGCCTCCATCAGCAACTCCAGCCGCTTGTAGGTGCCCCATTTCCCGAAGGCCAGGATGCGATGCTCCGGATTCCCCCGCCTGCTGAAATCGGGATACTCGGGGCGGCCCGAGAGAATGCCGTGCGCGCGGAAGTGGACATTTTGCCCGCGGTACTTCTCCATCAGTGTGCGCCGGTAGGCCGGGAGCAGAACTGAAATGGAATTGGCGCCGAGGAGCATCCGGGTGGCCAGCGATCCAGCCAGCCGGTACAGCCTGGGGGCGCGAACCCCGGCGTCCTTCAAGTTCACATTGTCCATCAGATGATGCAGCGTTACGTGCGTGTAATAACCGAAAAGCCGCGTCAGCAGGGGAATGGCGAGCCCAGAGAAGGCGGGCAGAGGACGATCGCCAAAAGTGGAGAACAACAGGTTAAACCAGACTACATCGGGATTGCAGTCGCGGATGGCGGCCAGCAGGCGTGCCGGAGTGGCGGCGGTGTTGAATCCCCAGCAGCGCACGACGTCGAAATCGGGAAGTTCGGGCTCCGAACCTCCGATCTCATCACCCAGAACGGTGAGGCTGATGAGCGGGTCGCGCTGCAATTCGCAGGCGATGTGATACCCGTACTCGTTCAGCCCTCTCCGGCTCGGGGGGAACGCAGTGATCAGACAAATCTTCATGGGCCCCTGTGGCCTAAAAAATCGTCAGGCGAATTACTGGACGAAAGATCGCCTGGCCGCGGCCAGTAAAATTCGGAAACTCGTCTTGCTGCAATCCGACGGAAAATCGGAGTGGATACTCGACCGGAACATCTCCGCTCGCACCCGCTACGCTTCTGCGCAGTGGTTTGTCATAAGAGATGAAGAAACCGCTCTGAATGTTGTCATAGGCATGGAAACCCTCGCCCCGGTCGTAGGCAACCTGGCCGTGCACAGACCAGCGCAGACCGGGGCGGTATTCGAACGAGAAGGCAGGCCGTACCGCCTGCGCGATGGCGGAAGCCGCGTCCTGCACGCGCCAGGCGCGCACGTATTCACCCAGCAGAGTAAGCCTTATGCGTTCACTCAACGCACGCTCGAGGCCCGCGTAAGTGGCGGTGGTGAAATACTGCCGATTTAGCGGGCTGAACTGCAG
>JAFAIN010000363.1 GCA_019236695.1 Acidobacteriota bacterium
TGCCGTTCTCCTCTGCCAGCGCATAGGCAATGGTTTTCTGATACCGGCGCTCTTTGGCTGAAAAGCCTAATGATCCTCGCGTGGCGCACCAGCGCGCGACCGGGCACGACGAGCAAAGCGGCCGGGCTGGCAGACACACCAGCGCGCCCAGTTCCATGATGGCTTGATTGAAATGGCCCGGCCGCTGCGGGCTGAGCAGTTGTTGCGCCATGGACCAAGCTTCCTTCTGGGCTAACGAGCGGCGTCCAGAAACCCTGCGAAGGATGCGATCCACGTTTCCATCCAGCACCGCTACCGGCTCGTTGAAGGCGATGCTGGCGATGGCTGCGGCGGTGTACCTGCCGATCCCCGGCAGCCGTCTCCACTCATCTGAATTCGTCGGAAGACGCCCGACTAATTCGCCTACGATCTTGCGCGCCCCTGCATGCAGGGAGCGCGCCCGCCGGTAATAGCCCAGGCCACTCCAGGCAGCCAAGACCGTCGAGAGTCTCGCCCTTGCCAGGGCTCTCACATCCGGAAATCGCTCGAGAAAATCGCGGTAATGCCCCAGCACTGCCGCTACGCGAGTTTGCTGCAGCATGATTTCGGAGACCCACACGCGGTAGGGATCACGGTTCTCGCGCCACGGAAGTGCGCGCTGATTGCGCCCAAACCAACGCAAGAGCGCCGAGCGAAAACGCTTTAACTCCGCAGGATTGTGGATGGGTACTCGCGCCGCCATTTTGCCAGTCGTGGCCGGATTCTAAGCGGCTAGGATGCCCCGCGCAACATGTACAACCCTGTCCCGCTGCGGGCCATCTGTTCGCACTGGAGTCTCTGCTGCTTTGTACCGGCCCCTGGCGATCTCCGTCTGCCTGGTTGTGCTTTGCGGGTGCGGCGGTGTGACCACCGGGCCCTCCAGCTCAGCATCCAGCACCACTCCTGGCACGCCGTCCGGGAATTCTCTTCCCACTCCGGCGGTAGTCAATGTCGCCGCCGGGCAAAGCTCTTCGGGAGTGGACATTACCGTTGCCAGCCCGGCCAGTTCACCCGCACCTAACGCGCAGTTCCTGGGCGTGAGTCCAATAACAGGAACCGCGACCGCTTCTAATACCGGCGATGTAATCCATCGCGGCTCGACGCAGAGAATTGTGCTATTCGGCCAAGGACTCACCGGAGATATGTCGGCTGAGATTCGCGGGCCAAACGACGTGACGCCGATCACTTCGCCGCAGGCCATCATGGCCACCGACGGCACGCCCGGAGTGCAGTTCACGGTCACTGTAGGGTCCACTGCCACGCTCGGCTGCCGCACCGTCGTTCTCACTCGCCCGAATGGTGACGTCACCACCTTTGCCGGGGGCCTCGAGGTCGTGCCGTGAGAATCCTGAAGCTTGGGTTTGTGATTGCGCTGCTTGCCGCCTGCGCCACGGCTACCACCATCATCCCCATGAGCGTGGAAGAGCTTACGCAAAAAGCCGGCGCCATTGTCGAAGGTCGCGCGATGGAAAGCTGGTCAGAGTGGAATCCGCAGCACACCATTATCTACACCTACACCCGCTTCCAGGTCGCGCGCACGCTAAAAGGCCAACAGGCAAGCTTGATTACCGTCAAGCAACTCGGAGGCATTGCCGGCGGATACGCGCAGAAGGTGGATGGAGTACGCCATTTTCAGGCGGGCGAAGACGCGCTGCTGTTCCTGCGCAACAGCATAGCGAATGACGGGAAAATGGTGATCGTGGGACTGATGCAGGGCCAGTTCCGCATGTATGCAGACGCTTCCGGCCAGAAGGTGGTGTCGAACGGCATCCCCCAACTTGCGCGCGCCGGGGAAGTCGCTCAATCTTACGGCGCTGCGATGCCGCTTGTAGCCATCGAGCAGCGGATCGCCAAGGCGATGACCAAGTGAAGTCCGCCGCCATCTTCGCCGCAGTCGTGCTGGTTGCGTTTGCGCTGCTCGTGCCGCATCCCGCATTTTCGTATCTGCCCTCTCTCACCAGTTCCGGCGCCGGGCCGCAGAACGATCGTTGGGACTTCACGGCTTTTCCGGTGACCTGGAACATCAATCCTTCCACTGGCAGCAACATCACCGGCAGCACCGCGGTCACGGATGTCATTACCGCATCCTTCGCCACCTGGCTGGCAGCCCCGAACGCCACTCTGCAGGTCTCCCGCGGTTCGGACTCATCGGTCAGCAGCGAATCCACCTCGCCAGCGAATATCAACCTCATCTGTTTCGTTTGCACCGGCGATTTCAGCGGCGACTCGCAGACTCTCGCAGTGACCATGACCACCTTGGCCACCGCCGTCGGCCAATCCGACGGTCACGGCGGCAGCACCCGCTTCGTCGGGCAGATCATCAAGGCCGACATCCTGTTCAATCCAACCACGCAGTACAGCACCGACGGCAGCAGCGCTCAGGACCTGCAGACCGTGGCCACGCACGAGATCGGACACTTCTTGGGTTTGGGGCATTCGGCAGTGGCGCGGGCGGTGATGTTTCCCTTCGCCAGTTCGATCCGGCAGTTGAGCTATGACGACGTGGCGGGTGTGTCGCTTCTCTATCCGAAGACGCCGCCCGACGTCGCCACCAGCTCGATCAGCGGCACCGTGAGGCTGGGCTCAGGGGTGGTGTTTGGCGCGCACGTTTTCGCCGAGTCAGTTACCAATCAGGTGAGTTTTCCCGCGGCCATTCGCAAAAGTCCGATCGGCGCGCTCACGGCGCCCGATGGGACTTACACCATCCAGGGCCTTCCGCCCGACTCCTACGTGATTACCGCCGAGCCGCTCGATGGCCCCGTAGCCAATGCACAGATACCCGGATATGCCCCCGCTTACGGGCAGAGCGCGGTGCAGACTAACTTCACCACCCGCTGGCACTAGGGCTGGGGCTTGGGCTGATCCGCCGGGGCTGCTGGCGACGAAGCCTTGGCTTTGTTCAACGCGTCCGCCAGCTGAGTTTGCGCACCTTGCAGGTCGAGGTTGACCTGATCGAGAACCGCCTGCTTCTCGCCCACCGAAGCATCTTTGGACTTTTTTGCGTTGTCCAGATCGGCTTGTGCCTGCGCCTGCTGTTGGTGCAAGTCGGCCACCCGGGCGCGGGCGTCCTTAACCTCCTGAATGTCGTCGGGGTTGGTGGCGGGCGGCGGACCGGCCTTGGCGATGGCGTCCGCCAGTTCCTTCTCGGCGGCGGCGCGCTCCGCCTGCACCCCGGCAAGAAATGCCTTTTTTTCCTGCAGAATATTATCGGCACTGTCCTGGTCGGCGCCCGTGGCCTCGGCCTTGGTCTTTTCTGCGGCTTTCACCTGTTCGGCAACCATGGCTTCCTTGGCCTGCGCGGCCGCCAACTTTTCGCGCGCCGCTTTCACCTCGGGAGTGTCTGGCGACTGAGGGTTGGGTGCCGCAGCCGGCATATCGCCGGCCTGCGCGGCAGCAGGAGCCGGTTTGTCGGACGGAGACAGGTCGGGTCGCGAGGGTATTTCCTCGTTGGTGACAACATGGCTGGCTTTCTTCGCCGACTTTTGCCGCGCTACGTCGGCCAGCGATTGTTGTCCATTG
>JAFAIN010000122.1 GCA_019236695.1 Acidobacteriota bacterium
TAGCGCGAGTTGATCGGTCTCCGGGTCCACGCTTTGCTGAACCTGAACATCGCGCATCGCTCCGTCCTTGTCCACCACCGCCCCGACCACCACTACTCCCCGGCCCTTCGAGGTTCTCTTGAAATTGTCACGGTCCACCAGCGCCCAGGCGGGCTCGAATTTTCGGCACTGCCCAATATCGTCGGAGCCTGCCGCCGGCGCCAGCATGCTGGCGTCCACTGGATTATGATCCACCGTTAGTCGGTTCACCTCGACGGTGAGAGTGCCGCGATCGAACCTCTCCATCTTTGCCGGATAGACCTTCTCGCCGTCTTTGACATAGCTGCCGTATTCCATCCTCTCCTGTTCGCCTCCGGACAGAGACACCTCAATCGAGGAAAGTGCGCCTTGCACAATGTGCGCGAGATGGCGGGGCGTCTGTGCTTTTGACCTTCAACACGCGGCATTTCCAGTACGCGCCGCCGGGGCTGCTTGCCGTGGAACCGGGGGCGTAGGCGGGTGACGAGTTTTCCCGGGTCAGACCGTCGTTGGATCATTGAGATGGCCCCCTCCAGGGAGCCTTCTGTTTCTCATTCCCTCGTTCCCGCATACCCATGGGAATGAGGGAACGAGAAACGGCCGAATGTGTACCGTTCCCAGCCTCCCATACGCCTTAGCGCGCCGCCTTGGCGCATCGGCTGTGGAAATCAACTCGGTGTTCGGCAATAAGGCGTTTATTTCCAATCAATATAAGCAAATAATATTGTTGTTGACACTATTTCAATTACGGTTTATATTTGTTGTATGGGCGAACAAAAAACGAATACAGCCGCCGCCGCTCCCGGTTTTGTGCTCACGCCTCTGGCCGAGCTTCTTGCCACCGCCGATTTGGTGGATCAATACGTCGTAGAAGGGCTGCTGGTGGCGGGTACGGTTTCGTGCATCGCGGCCAAGCCGCGGGCGGGAAAAAGCGTGTTTGCGCGCAACCTGTGCCTGGCCGTGGCTCGCGGCCAGGATTTTCTGGGCCGGAAGACGCGGCCGGGAGAATGCATTTATCTGGCGCTGGAGGAACGGGGGCAGGAGGTCAAGAACGACTTTCGCGCTATGGGCGCCGATGGCAGCGAGCCGCTGTACATCCACATTGCCCCCGCGCCCGCAGCGGGAATGGCGGCACTGTGCGGCCTCGTCAGGAACCGCAAGCCCCGTCTCGTGGTAGTTGACCCACTGATCAGGCTGGGCGCTATCTTTGACGAGAAGGCCTACGCCGAAGTCTATTCCGCGCTCGGGCCTTTGATCGACGTGGCACGCGAATCAGGCACCCACCTCACGCTGGTGCACCACTCAGCCAAAGCCCCACGGGCTGACGTGGTGGATGCGCCGGTGGGATCCATTGCGCTTAGCGGGGTTGCCGGAACCGTGATCCATATGCGCGCCAACGATACCTACCGTACTGTGCGCAGTTCGCAGCGGGTGGGAGTGGGCCTGCCCGAAACCATCCTCGCCTTTGATCCGCAAACCCGGCGGATCTCTCTGGGCGAAACCAAGGCCGAAAGCGATCTGCAGGATGCGGCGAATGCGATTCTTGATTGCCTGCAGGACATGCCCTCCAGGAAAGAAACCGAAATCCTGGAGGTCGTTGAGGGAAGAACCCTCGTCAAGGTGAAGGCACTGCGCTGGCTGCTGCAGCAGGAACGCATCACGCGCCAGGGCACGGGCCGCCGCAGCCAGCCATTCGAATACTCGCTCGCGCCGCAGCCCGAAAGTGCGGCGGCCAACAATCCCCGAATCGCAGCTCCCGCCGCGGAGATCAGGCCGGAGGCGCCGAAGAAACCAGCGACCGCACCTGCGGCGCCGGCGGCCGGGTGCCAGTGCAAAGATTGCCGCGCGCGGGCCCAATTGCTTAGGCCATCATAGGCCGGCCATCCAGCCATGCAGCCGCACATTGCCGGGCGCGGAAGGCCTGTCTAGTGGGCCGCTTCGGAGCTGCCCACCACGCGCAGCATCATGCGGGTGCCGCTGTCGAGGCGAATGTCCTTGTTCTTGGAAACCAGCACCGTGCCGTTGGTGGAGTTTGACAGCTCGTTGCTGATTTCGAGCCCCGGCATTCCCATTGCGCCGTGACTGCTGGCGCTGAGATTGCCTGCAAGCCCGCCGGCAGCGCGCCCGGCGCCACGGCCAACATCACTCACGGCATTTCCGGCGCCACGGACTGCGCCGCCGGCTGCGCCCGCAACTCCGCCTGCCATTCCGCCGCCTCCCCCGCCAACGCCGGTTTCGGCGGCCATATCGCCGCCATCGCGCCGCGACGTAGGGCTGGTGCCCACGTCACCCATGCCAGTATCGTTCGCTCCCGCACTCTGCGGCGGCGCCAGCGCCTGGATAGCGGCGTGCAACTCCATGGCCTGCCCGCCTTTCAGTTCGGCGCGGTCAAAAATGATGCCAAGCTGCGAAGCAGCCTCCCCGCCCGTGCGCGCCTGGGCCTGCGTCACATGGCCAATCAGCCTGGTGCCGCGGTGAAGAAGCACTTTGCCTTCCTCCCGAACGTCATTGCGAACCTTCGCCGTGACCTCATCGCCGGGCTTGGCTTTGCGCGCGTCCACGCTCTTGCTTAGCTCGGCATCCACAGTAGTGCCGGTCGCGAGGCTTGCCCTCTCGCCGCCCGCCTGAGCCTGCGCCTGGGCGGAAGACGAAACCTGCGCAGAACCCGCTCCGCCTGCCTGCCCCCATGCTCCCGAACCCACTGCAGCCGCTACGGCCACTGCCAATAGGACCTTCATAATGCCTCCGAGGCATATTGTAAGGTTTCCTGCGCCCGCTTTGCGGGTTTCCCGCCGGACGGGGAATTGCGGAATTGCCGAATTGGCCTTCACCACCATCGTCTCTGCGTCCCCACGGATTCGCTACAACAAAAGGAGGTTAACGGGACCGAGATCTGAGGCTTGCTCCGGAACAATTCGGCAATTCCGCAATTTGGCAATTCGGCAATCAATGGAGTCAAGGCGTAGCCGTAATGTAGCCAGGTGCGCTACACTTGGGGGGCATGAAGTTTGTCAGCGCCCGTGAACTGCGGAACCGGCCCGGCGTGCTGCGTACGCTCGCCCGGAACGATGATGTGGTGGTGACCGCGAACGGCAAGCCCGTAGCCATGCTGCTGGGCATCACCCAGGATGACCTGGAAGACACGGCTCACGCCGTGCGCCAGGCGCGGGCCCAACTGGCGCTCTCGCGCATGCGCAAGCATGCGGCGCTGCGAGGAACAGACCGCATGTCCGCCGCGGCACTGAATGCCGAGATCCGCGCAGCCCGCCGCCGCCGGGCGCGATGAGAGTGGTCATCGACACCAACGTCTGGGTATCCGGCATCCTCAACCCGCACGGTCCGCCCGGCCAGATTGTGGATGCGGCGCTTTCGCCGGCTTTTCAGGTTCTCTACGACGACCGCATTCTTTCCGAATACCGCGAAGTGCTGTTGCGGCCGATTTTCGGCTTCCCCAGGGAAGATGTGCGGCACGTGCTGGATTTCGTGGAGTCGGCAGGCGAGCGCATCACGGCAAAGCCGCTGCGGCTCCGGCTGCCCGATGCTTCGGACGCGCCATTCGCCGAAGTAGCCATTGCCGGCATGGCCGATGCTCTGGTCACGGTCAATGTGAAGCACTTCCCGCAACGCGCGCTCTGCGATGTGCAGATCCTCAGTCCGGCTCAGTTCCTCCGCCTGCTGTGACGGCCAAGCCTGGGCCGGAGCAGTGCGAAATTGAGGAAGTGCGAAACTGCGAAATTTATCGAAGCGGCGAGCCGCTCCGGAACGCAAACCCTGGTGCCGGGCAATTTCGCACTTCCGCAATTTCGCAGTTTCGCACTTCCAAGTTCACTCCCACCTCAGCGCCACCATGGGATCGACTATGGCGGCACGGCGTGCCGGCACATAGCTGGCCAGGGTCGAAACGGCTACGAGCAGCGCTGCCACGGCCGCGAAGGTGAGCGGGTCAAGCGGTTTTACGCCGAAGAGCAGCGTGCGGAGCAGCGGGGCCAGCCCGGCGGCGGCCACGCTGCCGATCAGAACTCCCGCAGCCGCGAGCCGCAGGGCATCGCGCAACACCATTGCGCTGATACCGGAGCCGGTGGCGCCCAGCGCCATGCGAATGCCGATTTCCTGGGTTCGCTGCGCCACGGAATACGATGTGACGCCGAAAATGCCGACCGCCGCCAGCAGAAGCGCGATGCCGCCCAGCGACGTCATCAGCGCCATGTTGAAGCGCTGAGGAGCGGCAGAGGCGGCCAGCGTGCTCGAGAGGGGCCGCAGGCTTGAAACCGGCAGGCGCGCATCCATGCTCTGCACGGCCTGACGCAGGCTTCCGGCCAATGCATCCGTGCTGCCGTGCCCGCGCAACACCACATACATGCTGTTCAATGACGCAACGGTGAAGTCAAGGCGGTACTCCGGAGCGAGAGAGGCTTCCACCTGCTCCGCCGGAACGTAGATCTGCATGTCGGCCGGCGCATCGAGCGTGCTTTGCTTCACATCGCCAACCACGCCAACCACCGTGAGCCATTCGGTGTCAGAAGAGCTCCCAACGCCCCAGCGGATGCGTTTGCCCACCGGGTCTTTGCCGGGCCAGAACTGCTTTGCGATGGATTGCGTGATGACGGCCACCCGCGGCGCCTGCACCGTATCCTGCGGCGTGAAAAGGCGGCCGCGAATCAATGTGGCGCCGATCGCCTGCAGGTACTGGCCGCTGACCACAGTCATGGCTGCGGTGTTGAGCCGTGTGCCGGCCGGCGGCGTGTAATCGTCGGGCCAGAAGGCTCGCTGAAAGTTCGCGCCCGAGAGCGGAAGCGCGCTGCCCATCCCGGCGAACTCCGCTCCGGGGATTGCCTGCACGCGATCAAGCAGTTCCCGGCGGAACTCCCGGATCCGTACCGGATCGGGATACTGGTTGCGCGGCAAGCTCACGGCGCCGGCCACGGCATTCTCCGGGGCAAAACCGGGATCGGTGTTCAAAAGATCGCGGAAGCTCTGAACCAGCAGGCCTGCGCCCACCAGCAGGACGATGGCCAGGGCCGTTTCCGCGACAATGAGGGCAGAGCGCAGCGCGTGATGGCGCACGCCCGAAGCTGATGCGCCGCGATCCTTAAGCGCGGCAAAAAGAGTTGCCGCCGAATGCGCGCTGCTGCTGCCCTCGGGCACTGGGCCGCGGGCGGCGGCGAACGCCGGAACGGCGGCCACAGCCAGGGCCGCCACTATGGTTATGCTCGCAGTAAACAGCAGCGCGCGCCAGTTCATATGGGCCGCGGCCAGCACGGCAAAGCGAACCGGCACGACGCGCGGAAGCGCTTCCGTGCACCACCAGGCCAGCAGGGTACCGGCGGCGGCGGCGGCAAAGCCGAGGATCAGAGTCTCGGCAACGAGCTGGCGCAGGATGTGTAACCGGCCCGCGCCAAGCGCCCGGCGAATGGCAATCTCGCGCTCGCGGTTGGCGCCGCGTGCCAGCAGCAGGTTGGTTACATTCACGCAAGCAATCAGCAGCACGAACAACACTGCGCCCGCGAGCGCCAATAGCAGCGGGCGGACCCTGCCTGATACCTGCGCGGCCAGTGGCCGTGCCAGCGCCGTAAAGGTGAAATGCGAGCCGGCCGCTTCCGGAAGCTTCAGCACTTCGAGCAGGATGCGCTGCGCAATGATGTTCACGTCGGCGGTTGCCTGGGCGACCGTTACGCCGGGCTTCATCCGCGCCACCCCGTCGTAGTCCCAGCTATCGGCGATTGCCGCCCGCTCCCTCGGGGTAAACGACATGGGGACCCACAGCGAAACCGGCTCCGAGCCCTGCAGCGAGCCGCGCAGAGGAAACTCGAAACCGCGCGGCATGACGCCAATGATGCGGTAGGGCTTGCGATCAAGGTCAACTGTGGCGGCCAGCGCCCGGGGATCGCCGCCAAACCACCGCTGCCACAGCCCGTAGCTGATAACGCAAACCGGAGATCCCCCATCGTCCTCCTCCGGGGTGAAGGTTCTACCCAGGAGCGGCGGAATTTCGAGCACGCGGAACAGGCTGGCGGTGGCGCGCACGCCCTGCACGCTGATGGCTTCGCGTGTGCCGCTCAGCTCGAACGTAACGGCAGAGAATCCGGCAACCGCGTCGAAGGATTGCGTCTGCCGTTCGTAATCGATGAGGTCAGGCGCGGTGAGCCGGATGGGGTTCGGGGTGATGAGAGGCACAACTTCATTGAGGGTGACGAGCCGATCGGAGTGGGGAAACGGCAAGGGATGCAGCAGCGCGGTATCGGCAATGCCGGAGATGGCAGCAACCGCGCCGATGCCGATGGTAAGCGTAAGCACCGTAACCGCTGCAAATCCGGGCGAGCGGCGGAGCGAGCGGAGAGCGAATTTCAGGTCCTGGAACATGGCGACCTCGGGGGAGTGCGAAATTGCGGAAGTGCGAAACTGCGAAATTTATCGAAGCGGCGAGTTGCTCCGGAACAATTTCGCACTTCCGCACTTTCGGCCTCCGGTCTTTATTCCTGTCGCAGCGCATCGAGGGGATCGAGACGAGCGGCGCGCAGTGCCGGCACCCAGGCAGCAGCGACTGCTACGGTGATGAGCACCGCGGTGGAAATCGCATAGCTGAGCCCATCGTTGGCAGAAACGCCGTACAGCAGGCTCTGGAGCGCGCGGGTGACGGCGAATGCTCCGAAAATTCCAACCATGATGCCGATTCCGGCAAGCCAGAGCGCGCGGCCGAGAATCATGCGAAAAACCTGGCGCGGCAGCGCGCCCACGGCCATGCGGATGCCAATCTCCTGGGTGCGACTACCCACCAGAAACGCCATCAGCCCATAGAGGCCGACCGCAGCAAGCAGCAGCCCGAGCCCGCCCATGGCGCCCACCAGTCGCGCGATGAGGCGCTGGTCGGCAATCGATTCGGCAAAGTGCTCGCGCATGGTGGCGAACTCCAGAGCCGGGACGCCCGGCATCATGGCGCGCAGGATCTCCTGCACCGGGCCTGCCAGGCTTTCCGCGCGGGTTGCCGTGCGGATGGAGATCACAACCTCGCCATCTTCATTGGCGGCCAGCGGCACGAACAGATAGGGCATCTGCGGCTCGTTCAGCTCGTTGTATTTGCCGTCTTCGGCAATGCCGATTACTTCATATTCGGTCGCCAGGGGGACATTGGCGTCGCTGAATGCCGCGTTCAGCCGGAGATGCTGGCCCAGGGCATCGCGCCCGGGCCAGAGCGAGCTTGCCATGTTGCGATTTATCACCACCACCGGCGCCCCGGTATCGATATCGTGCGCGTCAATTGCGCGGCCCCGGAGAATACGCGTGCCGAGAGTCTCGAAGTAGCGGCCGGAAACTGCAGTGTAGTGCACGGTGGTGCCTTCGGCCTGCAGGGCGCCGCCATCCGAGGGAAGAAACACTTTGCGGGTGGCGCCCCCGTAACTGAGTCCAAAAGGCACGCGATAGGAGACCGCCGTGGACACTACTCCCGGCAATTGATCGATGCGCTGCCGCAACTCGCGGCGCTGGGCGGGAGTCGCGGAAGCAATATTGGCGATGAGCATCTCCTGATGTGCGTTGAAGCCCGGGTCGCTCGAATAAGCGCGATACACCGAGCGCACCAGCAGCCCCGAGGCAACCACCAGCACGACGCAGATGGCCACCTGGCCGATCACCAGGAGATTGCGAAACCAGAATTGCCCGCCTGCAGCGGAAGCGGCATTACGATTAGCCGCAGCGGACAGCCGCATGTTCGAATGGCGCACCGCCGGGCCCAGCCCTGAAAGGAAGATGCAGGCAATGGCGCACAGAATGGCGAATGCCAGTGTGCGGGAATTGTTTTCAAAGCTGATGGTGAGCGGGATCTGGCTTTGCGGCACCAGGGCCGGAATGGCAGCGCCGAGCGCGCCAAACAGCGCCAGCGCCGCCGTACAGGCAAGCGCTGCCACCACAGCACTCTCGGCCATGAGTTGGCGCAGGATCCGGGCGCGCCGGGCGCCGAGCGCGATGCGGGTGGCAATCTCGCTGCGCCGGCGTTCGGAACGCGCCATCACCAGGCTGGTAAGGTTGGCGCAGGCCACCAGCAGAACGAAGCCGGCAATCGCAAGCAACAGCGGGCCAACCTTGCGCGACCAGTCGCCGCCGGCGCTGCTGAGCGGGATGACTGATAGGTGGCGTCCACTGTTAGTCTTGGGGTATTCCCTGGCCAGCCGCGTCCAAATCGTTTCCAGCTCCGCCCTGGCCTGCGTGACAGAAACGTGCGGCGCCAGGCGCGCGTAGAGCTCGAATGAGCGTCGCCCGCGCGCTTGAATCCGCCGCGCTTCGCCGGGCTGCAGCCGCTCCCAGGTGTCCTCGGGGACCCAGACATCGGAGACGACAAGCGGCTCGCTGCCACGGAACTCAGGCGGCAACACGCCGGTAATCAGCACCTGCGCGCCATCGAGCACAATGCGGCTGCCGGCAACAGCCGGGCCGGCATGGAACTCCCGCCGCCAGAACTGATTCGAAATCATGATTGGCAGCGCATGCGGATCCTGCAGCTCCTGCGGGCTGATGGTGCGGCCCTGCGCCGGCTTCACCCCGAGCACGTCGAAGTAGTTGCCGGAGACGACAGCCGCCAGCACCAGGCGCGGCAGCTTGCCATCGTCGTAGAACGCCCCACGGCCTTCAAGCGCGGCCACACCTTTCAAAGTATGGGCATCGTTGCGCAGGTCAAGGTAGTCAGGATAAGAGTTATCGCCCCGCTCGCCGGCGCCCCCGGGGTCAGAGGTGTAGAGGCGCACGACTTCGGAGGCGCGAGGCACGGCCATGGGCCGAAGCCACACCGAATCCACAAAGCTGAAGATAAGCAGGTTGGCCCCCAGGCCAAGCGCCAGCGTGAGCACGGCCGGAATTACGAATCCGGGCGAGCGGCGAAGCGAGCGGAGAGCGACTTTCAGGTCCTGGAGCATGGCCACCTCGGAGAAGTGCGAAATTGCGGAAGTGCGAAACTGCGAAATTTATCGAAGCGGCGAGCCGCTATGGAACGCAAACTCTGGGGCCGCGCAATTTCGCAGTTCCGCACTTTCGCACTTTCGCACTCCCCACACTCTACCGGGCCGAAAGCACCACCAGCGTGGCATCGTCCTGGAACTTGCCGCAGCAATGTGCGGTGACCGACTGCATGATGGCTTCGAGCAGCGCGGAAGCGCCCGCGCCGGCATGGCGGCGCGTGAGTTCGGCGAGGCGCTCTTCGCCAAAGTCCTCTTCCGCATGGTTGCAGGCTTCGTTGATGCCATCGGTGAACAGCAACAGCCGGTCACCCGGATCAAACTTGACGGTATGTTCGCTGTATTCCCAGTTGGGGAAGTGGCCAAGCACGGCGCCGCCGGCGCTCAGGCGCTCCGAGCTGCCATCCTCGCGAATCAGCAGAGCCGGATTATGGCCGGCATTGCAAAACGTAAGCGTGCGCGCCCCGGGGTCGATGACCGCATAAAACAGCGCGATAAATTTCCCAAGCACCGTAACGTCGCAAATTGCGCCATTCACCTTTGCGCAGGTGCGCGCGGGCGCGGAACCAAGCGCCATGAGGGGCTTGATGGTGCCCTGCAGGTTGGCCATGAGCAAGGCGGCTGGCAAACCCTTACCGGCCACGTCGGCAATGGCCACGGCCAGCCGGTTGCCGCACTTTTCGAGGTGGAAGAAGTCGCCCCCTACCTCACGGAAAGCGCGCGTATCGGCCGCAATGTCGATGCCCGGCACCTGCGGCATCTCGCGCGGGAACAGGTGCTGATGAATCTCCTTGAGTTCGCCAATCTGCTCGGTTTCCAGTTCAACCTGGCGGCGCTCTGCCTGATTCTTGCGCCGCCGCTCGATCTGGCGCTGCAGGGTGTGCAGAACCTGCTGGTTGTCCCAGGGCTTCTGGATAAAGTCACTGGCGCCGCGACGCATGGCCTCGATGGCAAGATCCATGCTCCCCCACGCGGTCATGACTACCAAAGGCAGGTTTTCGTCGAGGGCCTGGATACGGGAGAGTAATTCCAGGCCCTCCTGGCCTGACGTTGTGTCCAGGGTGTAATTCAAGTCCAGGAGCACAACGTCAAACTCGCCTGATTCAAGTGCAGCCAGCAGCCCGCCGGGACTGGAAACCATTTCGGCATGGTAGCCCTGGGTTTTGAGGAGCATGCGCAGGGCTTCGAGAACCGTGTGCTGATCGTCGGCAATCAACACTGAGGGCATGGCCCGCTCCGTGGCTGTGCTGGTGGACATACGCTTTCACTTCGTCAGTGGTTGGCTTAGCAACCGTTACACCACTTCGGCAGCCTCGGTTTCTTCGACCACGCGGCCATCAAAGAGGTGAATGGTGCGCTCGGCATGGCGGGCAAAGCGCGGATCGTGCGTCACCATGCAGATGGTGGCGCCTTCACGATGAAGTTCGCGAAGCAATTCCATAACCGCCTCGGCATTGCGCGAGTCGAGGTTGCCGGTCGGCTCGTCCGCCAGCAGGATGGAAGGGCTTCCGCCGAGAGCCCGGGCCACTGCCACGCGCTGCTGCTGGCCGCCGGAGAGCTGCGAAGGGTAGTGCTTCACGCGGTGGGTCATGCCCACGCGCTCCAGTGCCTGCATAACCCGCTGCTTGCGTTCGGCCGAACCCATGCCCCGGTAGGTGAGCGGGAGCTCCACGTTCTCATACACCGTGAGATCGCCGATCAGGTTAAAACTCTGGAAGATGAAACCGATTTCGCGGTTCCGTATGGTGGCACGCTGGCTCACATCGAGATTGGCCACCTGGTCATTCTTGAGGTAGTATTCGCCGCTCGAAGGCGAATCGAGCAGGCCAATAATGGCCAGCAGGGTTGATTTGCCGGAACCCGAGGGGCCGGCGATGGCGACATACTCGCCGCGGCGAATATCGAGGTGCACGCCCGAGAGCGCGTGGGTTTCGACTTCATCCGTCTCGAAAACCTTGGCGATGTTGTCCATCCGAATCAGTGTCTGGTCGCTTGCGTTCATGAGTCTCTCTCTCCCGTGGGGTTCTACGGTTTCCCGTGCATCTGAGTTCCCGGAATTAAAATTCCCTGTTTAGACGCGCTATCTTTCCAGACGTATGCGGTCATAAGCGTCATAGCGCGACATATCGGAAAGAATCACCTGGTCGCCTTCTTTCAGCCCGCCCAGGATTTCGACTGCGTTCACGGATGTAGCGCCCAGCTTGACCTGTACGCGCGTGGCGTCCTTGCCGTCGGGATCAAGTTTGAACATGCCTACCGTGCTGTTGTCCTGGCCGAAGGCCGGACGGCCGACATAAAGAACGTCAGACAGGCGCTGCAGCGTGACGGTGCCATCAACGCTGAGGTCGGGCACGGCGCCCGCAGGCAGCGCGCCTTCCAGCGTGACATCCACTGTCCGGGTGCCGTTGATCACCGCCGGGTCAATGCGCGACACCCTGCCGGGAATGATGCCGTTGTGCGTATCCACTTCGGCGACCTGGGCAATCTGAACATCCTTGGCTTGCGTCTCAGGAATCTTGAGTTGAGCTTTCAGGCGGGCCGGGTTGGCGACCTTTGCAATGGTCGTACCGGCAGTGACCTGCTGCCCTTCCTGCAATTCCTGGTCGTTGATGGCCATTTCCTGCAGCACGCCATCCGTCCCGGCTTTGATCTTGAGTGCCTCGAGCTGGGTATGCTTCAACTGCGCCAGTTCCTTGGCCTGATCGATCAGCGATTGCTGCGCCGCCAACTGCGCCTGCCTTACCTGCATGCTGTTTTCGTAGCGCTGCTTTTCGATGTCCGCCTGGCCCTTTAACTGCTCGGCTGCGGTGGCTGAGTCATGCTCGGTCTGAGGGGAAATTACGCCCAGCTTAAGCAGGTCCTTATTGATGCGCTCCTGCTCGGCAGCCTGCTCGGCATCACGCTCCGCTTTGGCCATCACGGCTTTCTGGTTCAGCACATCGCTGGTGAGCGAAACCTCAAGTTTCCTGTAATCAGCGCCGGCAGCTTTCAGCTTCAGGTCGGCGTCCATAGCCTCCTGGGTGAGCTGCGGATTGCTGAGCACGAGAAGCACGGTACCGGCCTTTACTTTGGTGCCCGGTCGAACCAGGATTTTTTCCACGCGGCCTTCGGTCAGCGTGGGAATCCAGCGAATCTCCTCCGGCACCAGCGTACCCAGGCCGCGCACCTGGCGCAGCATTGGGCCGCGCTTTACCGTGTCGGGCCACAACGTGGCGTATTCCACGCCCGGAGGCGCCGGCCGGAGCCGCATTAGCCCTACCGTGACGCCCACCAGGACCAGCAGCCCTACCAGGCCGAAAATGATGCGCTTGCGTCTTTTCGCGCGCAGCACGGATTGACCGCGTTGAATATCCATGACGATTACTATTGTACAAATGGCACACTGGCTGCCATCAATGCAATGGCCTATCCTGCTGAAAAGACGTTGCAAAGTAGGGATTATTACGTCATCAGGCGGGGGTTTTCGTTCGGAAGCGGAAAGCGGTGTTCGGAAACGGACGGAGGGGAAAGAGGAGTGCGAAAGTGCGAAAGTGCGAAAGTGCGGAATTTACCTGCCGGCCACCGAGCGCCGGATTCGGAAAATTTCGCACTTTCGCACTTTCGCAGTCTCGCACTTCCCCCCGGGCTTCTAGTTATCGCCCTTCGCAACGCTCATGGATTGCGTGGTGCCCGCGCCCCACATGGCCGAGGAACCCCAGAGCGCGCTCGAACCCCACAGGGCGCTGAAGCCTGAGGTCGTGTTCGAACCCCACATGGCCGATGATCCCCACAGTGCGCTCGAACCCCAGAGGGCTGAATTACTCGAAATTGAGCTCGATCCCCACAT
>JAFAIN010000205.1 GCA_019236695.1 Acidobacteriota bacterium
AAAGCCTGAAGGGAGGATCTCCGGGCCGCGGTACTGGTGCAAGCCTTGCGGGGGTCCTTCGTCCGCGGCGGCGCACTCAGGATGACAGAGCGGGTTATGGATACAGCAGCTCCAGTATTGCTCTAGCAGGCGAGGTGAAGCGGCGCAGAGCACGATAACTTCAGCGTAGGGAGGACGCGTTCCCACATTCTCCGCCCGCCAGGGCGGGCTCAGAGTGACTCTCTCAGCGGGTAGGCATGGGCTGGGGCAGGGAAATTCCCAGGTACTTCATCGCTTGTTGCAGATCCTTCCAGGCTTCCTTCTTCTGGTTGGGATCGCGCAGCAGATACGCCGGGTGATAGGTGACGAACAACTTGATCGGCTGGCCCTGGTATGCGGGCGGCGTGAAGTCGTAGCTACGATTGCGCAGCGCCCCCAGGCTGTCGCTGATGCCCAGCAGGGTTCGGGCTGCAGTGGCGCCGAGGGCGACGATGGCCCGCGGCTGGACCGCCGCAATCTGCCGCATGAGAAATGGCGAACAGGTATCGCATTCATCCTTCTCCGGCGTGCGGTTAGCCGGAGGGCGGCATTTCACCACGTTGGCGATATACACATCCTCGCGCCTGAGTCCCATCGCCGAGATCATGTTATTCAGCAATTGCCCCGCGCGGCCGACGAAGGGAAGGCCCTGCGCGTCTTCGTCGGCGCCCGGGCCTTCGCCTACGAACATGAGGTCTGCGCGCGGGTTTCCGTCGCCGAACACCAGATTTGAGCGCCCCTGATGGAGGCGGCAGCGCGTGCACTCTCCCAGGTCGCGGCGGATGGATTCGAGCTCGGCAGCGGGAAGGCCGAGCACAGGAAGCACATCCGCGGGAGTTTCCGCCCTCCCGCCCTGGCGATAGAGGTCGTAAATTCCCAGCTCGCGATAAAAATTCACGCGCGCGGCCAGCTGCCGGCGCAGCTCGGGGGTGAGCGGCTTCATGCCCGCTCCCGGGCCGGCGCACACGTTCCTGCAGCTCTCGCCCGGCGCAGGCGGCCCACACACTCGAGCACTCGCCCGGCGACCTCAAGCTTCGGCGCCAGAGGAACCTCTTCCACGAAATCGTGGCCAATGATGGTGACGGCGTTGCGCTCGGAATCAAAACCAATGTCGCTGCGAGAAACATCGTTGACCACGATGGCATCAACGCGCTTGGCGCTCAGCTTGCGCCGCGCATTCTCGAGCGTGTTCTCGGTTTCGGCGGCAAAACCAATCACCAGAGTATGGCCATCGCGCCGTGCCACGACTTCGGCAAGAATGTCGGGCGTGGGCTCAAGGTGCAGGTTCAAGGAGCCAGTGCGCCGGATCTTCTGCTCCGACCTTTCCGCCGGCCGGTAATCGGCCACGGCTGCGGCCTTAATCACAACGGTGGCTTCCGGCAGGCGGGCCATCACTGCGTTGCCCATTTCGACGGCGGTTTCCACCCTCACCAGCTCGACGGCGGAAGGCGCGGGGAGCGAAACCGGGCCGCTCACCAGGATGACGCGCGCTCCGCGGCGCTGCGCGACCTCAGCAAGCGCGTAACCCATGCGGCCGCTGCTGCGATTCCCGAGGTAGCGCACCGGGTCGAGCGGCTCGCGCGTTGGGCCCGCAGTAACCAGAACGGTCTCACCTTGCAGGGTGGTGCCGCCCTCAAAAATCGCGCCGACCTCCGCCACAATCCGTTCCGGGTCGGCGAGTCGCCCTGGCCCGGTCATGCCGCAGGCCAGCCAGCCTTCTTCCGGCTCGACAATGCGGACGCCGCGGACGCGCAGGACTTCAAGGTTCTCGCGCGTGGCTGGATGCTGCCACATGTTCACATTCATGGCAGGAGCCACGATTACGGGCGCAGTAGTGGCCAGGTAGAGCGTGGACAGAAAATCGTCAGCCAGGCCGCGCGCGAACTTTGCGAGCACATCGGCGGTGGCCGGCGCGACCACCAGCGCCTGGATGGATTGCGCCACCGCGATGTGCTCGATGGCAGAATCCAGGTTGGGCGCGCCCTCGCCCGCGGCGAAAAGGCCCGTAATCACCTTCTGCCCGGTGAGCGCGGCGAACGTAAGCGGGCGAACGAACTCCTGGGCGGCGCGCGTCATCACCACCTGCACCGTCGCCGCGTGGCGCTCCTGCAGCAGGCGCGCCACTTCCGCAGCTTTGTAAGCGGCGATTCCGCCGCTCACCCCCAGGCAAATCTTCATGGTGATTGGATTGTACGACGGAAACCACGTGGGTCCGGGCGCCCCCCGGGGCCGGATAGGGCCAGCGAAGCTCGCCTCCCCTGTGTTGCACAAGAAAGACCAGCGGCCTTTCAGGCCGCCTGTCCGGCCGGGGGCGGCCGGACCCACGTCCGTTCGGTCCTACTCCTGCGGCTCAGCAGCGGGCGCGGCGGGCTCGCGCTCGCCGTTTTTCGTCCACTCGACCTTGCCGGCAGCAACTTCATCCATTGCGATGCGGCAGGCTTTGCGAGACTTGCTCTCGACTTTGGGGCGGGCACCACCCTGCAGTTGCCGCGCACGGCGCGCAGCCACCAGGATGTAGCGGTAGTTGCTGTCAAATTCTTCCATGATTCCCTCACTGCCTTACTACAAACGATTCCAGAATACCGCGAATGCGGTTGCGAGCGTTCTCAAGCCTTACACTTTCCGCGCGGCGCTCCAGTTCCTCCTGCCCGGCGGGGGTAACCCCACCGGCTCGCCCCGCGCGGAGGCGCTCGGAGACCACAATGGCCTTCAGTTCATCGGTGGATTGTTCCAACTGGTCGTTGACGACGATATAGTCATAGTGGGAGTAATTCTCAATTTCCTTCGCAGCCATCTGCAGGCGCCGCTCAATCACTTCTTCCCGCTGCCCGCCTTCCTCACGGCTGCGATGGCGCAGCCGCCATTCCAGCACCTCGCGGGAAGGCGGCAGCACAAAGATGCTTACAGCGGCGGGCATGGCCTGCTTGACCTGGCGCGCCCCCTGCACATCAATATCGAGCAGCAGGTCCTTGCCTTTGGCCGCGGCCTCAGCGAGGAAGCGCCGCGCCGTGCCGTAGTAGTTTCCGAACACCTCGGCGTATTCCAGGAACTCGCGGTGCGCGATCATCTTCTGGAATTCGGCGCGCGACACAAAGAAATACTCGCGGCCGTTGTGCTCGCTTCCCCGCGGCGGGCGCGTGGTATAGGAAATAGAGAATTCCAGGTTGGGAACGATGCGGCGCAGCTCATTGGTCAGCGTTGTCTTGCCCGAGCCCGAGGGCGCCGAAATGATGAAGATGGTTCCGGTCATGGACCAAGCTCTAAGCTATCAGCGATAAGCCGTCAGCCAAAAAATGCAGATCCCTCGCTGCGCTCGGGATAACACTCCCCATAATGTCACGTTATTCCGTGATCCTCAGTAAAGCTTATAGCTTAGAGCCTATGGCACGTCACTCCAGGTTCTGCACCTGTTCGCGGAGTTTCTCAACTTCCGACTTCATCTGCAAGCCTAATTCAGTAATGCGCATGGCGTCGGCGGCCAGGCCTGAGGTTTTCGAGAGCAGCGTGTTGGCTTCGCGGTTCATCTCCTGCAGCAGGAAATCGAGCTTCTTGCCGATCTCCCCTTCGGAATTGAGCAAGCCGAGGAAGTGATCGAGGTGCATATTCATGCGCGCAATCTCTTCCTGGATATCGCTGCGGTCGGCCCCGAGCGCCGCCTCCTGCAGGATGCGGTCGGGGTCCACGCGCCCGGCCACGAGTTCACCGATTCGCGCCTGCAGGCGCTCAAAGTTTGCCTTGAGCACCGCGCCACGAAACTTTTCAACCTCGGCCGCCGCCGCGCGGAGGCGCTGGATGCGGTCACGCAGTTCGCGCTCGACCGCGCGGCCCTCTTCCTCGCGCATCTGGTTCAGCCGGCTCACCGCCTCCTCAAGCGCCTTAAGCGCCGGCCCACGGAACTGCTCCGCGCCCCCTTCCGCTGCGGAGCCGAGCGCCCCGGGGATGCGGAGAATGACGTTGAGGTCGGGCTCGGCAGCAATGCCGAAATCTGCCGCGGCACGGCGAAAAGCCTGAATGTAGCCGGCCACCAGCGGCTGGTTGAGGGCCAGTTGCTGCCCTTCCCCCTGCTCCACCGAAAGGGTCAGCTCCACGTGGCCGCGCGACAGTTTTTCTTTGAGAGCCCGGCGTAGCGCCGTTTCCAGTTCGTCCATGCCGCCGGGCAGGCGCAGGTGCAAATCCAGGAACCGGTGATTGACGGATTTGAGCGACAGCACAAAAGGCACGGCCGGGCTGCCACCGGCGGCGACAGTGGATCCCTTCACCTGGGCAAACGCGGTCATGGAGCGGAGAGGCATAGGTTCAGGGAACTTGCCGGGTAGACCTCACAGGTCTTGCCAATTTCGCAGCTTCGCGCCTGCGCAGGTTCGCGCTGTGGCGGCTCCAACATTACTCCACGAGTACCCTGGGCACGTCGGCATCCACAAACTGCAGGTCATACAGGCGCTTGTAGGTGCCGAGCCGCGTAAGCAGATCCTCGTGGCTGCCGATATCGGCGATGCCCCCGGCCTCCAGCACTACGATGCGGTCAGCATGGCGAACCGTGGAGAGGCGGTGAGCGATGACCAGCACCGTACGGCCGACCATCAGATTCTGCAGGGCGGCCTGCACCAGGGACTCATTTTCCGCGTCGAGGGCTGAAGTAGCTTCATCCAGGATCAGGATGGGCGCATTCTTCAGCAGGGCGCGCGCGATGGCCAGCCTCTGCCGCTCGCCTCCCGAGAGCCGTACGCCGCGCTCGCCGATGACCGTGTCATAGCCCTGCGGCAGGTCTTCAATGAATCCATGGGCAATGGCGGCGCGGGCCGCGTCCTGCACTTCGGCGGACGGGATATGCGGCTGGCCATAGGCGATGTTGTTGCGCACGGTGTCGTTGAACAGGATGGTATCCTGCGTCACCATCCCGATCTGCCGGCGCAGCGATGTTTTGGTCACTTCGCGGACGTCATGACCATCGATGAGCAGGCGCCCTCCCGTAACATCGAAAAAACGGGGAATCAATTGCACCAGCGTGCTCTTGCCCGCGCCGCTCGAGCCTACAATGGCCAGCACCTCTCCCGCTTTCACCTCGAGCTGGATGTGCTGCAGCACGGGCTTCTCCAATTCGCCCTCGTAGGCAAAGCTGACATCATCGAAAACAATGCTGCCGCGGAACGGGGGAAGGACGGCTGCGTTCGCCTTCTCCGGTATTTCCTGCTCCGAATC
>JAFAIN010000271.1 GCA_019236695.1 Acidobacteriota bacterium
AAAAGGACAGCGCTGTTCCGGTTTGGGGCTGCTGAAAGCGCAAAGCCGCCGCGTGCAGAAAATTCCGGGACAAAGAAATCGCAGCTCGATTTTTGCCTGGGATTTCGCGCGGAGCGCCATAAAGCGCGTCGCCCACGATCGGATGGCCTAGAGAAGCCAAATGCACTCGAATCTGGTGGGTGCGTCCGGTATCGATCTGCACTTCGAGCAACGTAAATTTGCCGTATTTCGACTCGAGGCGCTTTTTCACGCTGTAGTGCGAGATGGCCTCTCGCCCACCCGTGCGGCGGGTGGTCATGCGGGTTCGGCGTATGCGATCGCGGCTGATGCTGCTGCTGATGGTTCCACGATCCTGTTTAAGCCAGCCCTGCACCAGCGCGATGTAAGTTTTCTTGACTTGGCGCCTGGCGAACTGCGCAGCGAGTTTGCGATGTGATTCGTCGCTCTTAGCAACAACAATCAGGCCGCTGGTGGCTTTGTCAAGCCGATGTACGATCCCGGGCCTCAAGTCGCCACCCACTGATGAGAGCTGGCCAAAATGATGCAGCAGCGCGTTCACCAGTGTGCCCCGGTTCCGTTCCTCGTCGCTGGCTCCAGCACCGGCATGCACCATCATTCCGGCGGGCTTGTTGATTACCGCGAGCGCATCGTCCTCATACACCACCTCCAGCGGAATATCTTCGGGAAACGCCCGCAGCGGCGGGGCAGCCGGCGGCTCAAGAAGTTCGATTGCCTCGCTGCCGCGCAGCCGCAGCGATGATTTTGCCGGAGCGCCGTTCACCAGCACTGCCGAGTTCTCAATCAATTGCTGCAACCGCCCCCGGCTCACTTCCGGCAGGCACAAGGCCAGGAACTGGTCAAGTCGTCGCCCGGCGTCGGCAGGCCCTGCCGTAAGAATTAGCGGGTACGAAGGTCCGGGCTTCAGATCGCGGTTTCCCACTTTCCAATTCCGCAATTCGCTTCAGGCTGCGGCCCGCGTCGGCTGCTGCAGCTCTGCCCGTCTCAGCCAGAGCAGCCCTCCGGCTATAACCAGGAAGATGGAAATCAATTGCGTAGCCGAAAGCGCTCCCCCAAATACACTACCCCGGCCCGGATCGTCGCGCAGGAATTCCAAAAAGAATCGCGCCACGCCATAGATAAACAGGTAAGTCCCGATTATCTGCCCTTCAAATTTCTTGTGTTTCAATAGCCACCACAGGATGGCAAAATTTCCCAGCTCCACCAGGAATTCATAAAGCTGCGTGGGCTGCAGCGCCACATTCAGCGGCGCCAGCGATAGCGGATTGCTGAACGTTATCCCCCAGGGCAGGCGGGTCGGCTTGCCGTAGCAGCAGCCGGCCGCAAAGCATCCCAGCCTCCCAAACGCGTGGCCCAGCGCAATGCCCGGCGCAAATACGTCGCACGTTCGCAGCAGCGGAAGCCGGTTGCGCCGAATGTACCACGAACAGGCCAAAATCGCGCCGATCAGACCCCCATAAAACACTCCCGCAGCTTGCAGAAACTGCATGCTGAAGATGGCATGCCAGTCATGATAGGTATCCCATTCGGTGGCAATCATAAGCAACTTGGCGCCGAGCAGCGCCGAAAGTATGGCCACCAGCCCCAGGTTCCAGGCTTTTTCGGGATCAATGCCTTGAAGACGCGCGCCGCGCACCACCACCGAGAGGCCCACCACCAGGCCGATAGCCGCCATCAGGCCGTAAGTCGGAAGAGCGAACTGCCCAATATGAAAAATCTGCGGAAACATGCGCTGGCTTAATGATGCCCCTTTGCAAGCAAGGAAACAACCCAACCACAACGTTGCGCTGCAGTTGCACCCGCTACGGCGGATCGCGACGCCAGCCTGCTCCAGGTGTCAAACACACAAGCAGAGTCATTGGGAGTCCGCGCAGCGGGCGAAGAATCTGGGAGCACATTGTCCTTACGCAGAGGGTAGTCATCCTCCCGCGGCGCTGAGGCCAACCGCGCGGGAGCACGATTGGCTCCGGGAGCCGCGGCCTCAACCCTGAGTGGCTTTCTCAGTCCCGCCGTGTACTCCCGATGCTTTCACCACATCAAGCCCCGGCTCTTGATCCTGGGTTCTTTCCAGAGCGCGTTCGACCAGGGTTTCGATCCCAATCAGCAGGGTTGATTGTTCATCGAGAGTAGGCTCTTCCAGCAGCGCGTCGTTCCATCGTTGCGACCGCAACAGCATATTGGGCAGCACTTCCAGCGGCGCCTTTGCCAGCACATAGGCCAGCCACATCACCAGCATGGCGTCGTAAACCGCAAGGTGCATGAGGTTGAAAACCTCGTCGGGGAAGCTGATTCGGGCTCTTTCGGCGTAGAGCAACAGGTCGGCCGCCGAGATGATGCCCCACCCCATTACGAATCCAAAGACCTGGTGCCGGCGTTGAATTCCCAGATGATTGCTGAACATTAGAAGGAACGTCACCAGGCCGACCATCATGAACTGGATGCTTCGCTCCAGGCTCAGCACCAGGCTGATGAACCGGCTGCGTTCGAACTGTCCGGCGTTGGCCGTCGCCAGTACCACGGCCATGAGCAGCGTGACGAAGATGGACCAGCGAAACAGCATGGTTCCGAAATCCTTCAGCCCTTCACGCTGCCGGAACATGGCTTCAAACAACTCGTAAATGTTGGCGAACGTCAGCAGGATGGCGAATGGCTCCACGCTCCAGTAGACGAAAAAATACGGCCGGTATCCCCCGAACCGCAGCAGCACGATCAGCAGGGAAGCATGAATGGCGTGAAAGATCTGAAAGGCGAAGAAAAGCGGAAAGCGGGAACGCAGCTTTCGCCGGTACATGAAAGCTGCAATGGCAGCGTTCAGTGCCGGCTCAACGTACCAAAGAACGTCGTTGAGGTGAGAAAGCAGCACCGGTAGCCAGAATAGGACCCGCCTACCGGTGCATACAACGAGGGATTCCGGCCGGCGATTACCCCTGTAATCTCGGCTCGCCGGCCATTTGGCCGTTTAATAGTGTCGCATCAACCGGTTAGCCGATGCCTTTGCACTGCTGAACGGTCGGGTCGCACAACGGAACCGGACTGCCGCTGCCGAATCCCAGCGTCACCTGGGATTTTGGCAGAGCTGCCTGAGCCGTTGCAAAAAGCAGCGCGCCGAGCGCGAGGATCTGCATCGCCCGTTTCATGGTTTTCTACCTCTCTTGTCCTTTAGGGATTGTTCGAGCGCCGCATCTCCCGTGCGGTTTGCCAAACGGTTGCCAGTCTAGTGGGGCAGGAAACCATCGTAACAGTGACTATGTTGGTACATTTGCTCAGGTTTCGCTGATCTGCTGGCCAATTGGCTGTTGACAACAAAGGCAAGTCTGTTCTTGATGGCTGCATGCCGCCCATCGCCGAACGCCCGATACTTGCGGCCCACGGCTCCTCTACCTCACGCCGCTCTTCCGCGCTCCGCCCACAATGGCTTCTGTTCTCGTGCTCTAGTCCCCCATAGCGCAGCAGCGGCTGCCAATCCGGCTGCTCCGAGACCCACCAGATTGCGATGCAAATCCAGCCACAGAAACCTGCTCGTCATCCTGGCTCGGCTGTCGAAGCTGCCGTGAGCTCCATGATCGCCCGGAAGTGCGTTCCATAGATTGTTTGGCCGTCCAGCGTCTTCCGCTCCATCGTACTGCTGCGCGTCATAACAGGTATGCGCCAGGTAGTGGTCCAGAGTGCTGGGGGCGAGCTTATTGCCCCATACTGCTTTTGCGCAGGAGAAGCCTACGTAGAATTCGCGTCGGGGATGGTGGGCTGCGTGGTAGATGGCCCGGGCGCCGACCTCCGGCTGAAAAATCGGCGGCACCGGCTGCGCTTTGCGCGGCAGCCGGCTCTTTACCCAGCCAAACTGTGGAGTGTTCAGGGCCGGCATCTGCACCATAGTGACCTTCACCCGGCTTCCGTCATGCAATAACTCGCACCGCAGCGAAGCCGTAAAACCTAACATCGCATGCTTGGCAGCGCAGTAGGCCGACTGCAGTGGGATGCTGCGGTACGCGAGCGCCGAGCCGACCTGCACAATGGCGCCGCGGTTGCGCGGCAGCATGCGCTTGAGTGCCGCCAGCGAACCATACACCGCGCCCAGGTAGGTCACCGCCGTCACCCGTTCATACTCCTCCGGCAGCATCTCTTTTACCGGCGAGAACACGGAAGCCATGGCATCGTTCACCCAGATATCGATGGGCCCGAGTTCTGCCTCCACCGCTGCTGCTGCGGCCTCTACCGCCTTGGCGTCCGCTACGTCGGTCGGTATGGCGAGTGCCCTTCCGCCTGCTGCCTCCACTTCCCGGCGAGCCCCTTCCAGCCCGTCTTTGCCGCGTGCAATCAGCCCAATCCATGCTCCCCGCCGGGCAAATTCACGCACCGTCGCCCGCCCCAACCCTGCAGACGCACCCGTTATGACCACGATTTCCGGTTTCTTTTTCATACCAATTCCAGATGTGCGCAACAACAGTAGGGTTTTCGGAAGGAGCCCTGGCCCTCGTAGAGGGCGCCAGACCATAGTGCGCGGCATGGGTGGGAGCACCGGCGGTCGGTGGGAGCACCGGGCTTCAGCCCGGTGAATTCTCGCTCCTAAAACTAAGGGCTTCAGCCCTGGCCCTGCTAAAACACGGCGGCGGCTCACCCTGCGGGCGCCCCGCGCCTTGCCCACGGGGTCAGGAAACTACAGGAACGAAGAACTCATCCACCGCCTCGAGGATTGCTGCTTCATTCCTCGCTTCGTAGATGGCTCTGCGCAGTGTGCTGCCGTTTTCCACTCCATGTGTAAACCACGAAGCAAATTGCTTCATTTTCCCGCTTGCGCCCGGCATGCCTTCTTCCACCAGCATCCGAAAGTAAGTTCGGATCAGCTCATAACGCGCCTCCTCTCCGGGCACTTCGTAGGCGCCGGTGGCGGCGTATTGGGCGATCTGGCGGAAAATCCATGGATTGGAAGCGGCTGTTCGGCCGATCATCACTGCGTCACAGCCAGTCGAGGCGAACATGGCCGCGGCATCTTCCGGCGAGCGAATGTCGCCGTTGCCGATTACCGGAATCCTCACCGCCTGCTTCACCGCCGCAATCCATTCCCACCGCGCCGAACCGCTGTAGCCTTGCTCGCGCGTGCGCGCATGCAGCGCCACCGCGTTCAGGCCGCAATCCTCGGCCATGCGAGCCAGTTCTACGCACACGATTTCGCTGTCGCTCCAGCCCAGCCGGAATTTCACGGTGAAGGGAATCCGTACGGCAGCTCGCACCAGGCGGAAAATCGCGGCAATCGCCGTCAGATCGCGCAGCAGCCCCGACCCGCCATTGCACTTCACCACCTTCTTCGCCGGGCAGCCCAGGTTCAAATCGACTGCGTCAAAGCCCAGATCTTCCACCATCTTCGCCGCATCTCCCAGCGCCTGAGGGGCGCTTCCGAATAGCTGCGCCGATACCGGATGTTCGTCAGGATAAAAATGCAGATACCGGTCGAGCATCCGGCGGTTGCGGTGCTCACGCGCGCGCAGCACGCCATCGGCCGACGTGAATTCCGTCATCACCAGCCCGCAAGCCGATTTGTCAAGGCAGTCCTCGGCGCTCCAGCGGCCGAAGCTCACATTGCGCAGAAAGCGGCGGAACACGGTGTCGGTTACGCCCGCCATCGGCGCCAGCACGGTCGCTGGCGCAATCCGCAGCGTGCCCATTGAAAACTCGCTGCGGATGCCCGCCGCCGCGCCCTCCGGCGCCGTTGCACAGGCCGGTTTATCCCAGAGCTTCTGCATGCACTCGGCGAATCCGGAGTGGGATGGCCGCTGAAACCTACTTGCTTACCGTTGTGCCGCCCACTTTGGCATATTTGCGGCGGAAGCGCTCCACCCGTCCCGCCGTATCCACCAGCTTCTGCTTGCCGGTGAAGAACGGATGGCAGTTCGAACAGATTTCCACATGGATGTCGCCGCGATGCGTGGAACGCGTGGTGAAGATGTGGCCGCAGGCGCAGTGCACCCGCACTTCGTTATAGGCAGGATGAATGGCTGCTTTCATGGTGGTTCAGAACCTTTCGTAAGCCTCTATTTTACGGGTGGCGGCTGCCCCACACAAGCTTCGCTTGCCGCCGCGCAACCAAGCTGTGAAGAATTTGGCGGATAGCGAAGGGTGGGAGCACCGGGCTTCAGCCCGGTGAGATTGGCAGTATAGCCCTCGTAGAGGGCGCCAGAGACTAGCCCACGGCGTGAGCCGTGGGAATGCCAGGTATAAAATTCAAGCCCTCCTGGAGGGCGAAAGAAATGCCGCACGGTTTCAGGCCGCCAAAAAAATGCCGGCCGGGCCCACACGCCCGGCCGGCATCCGCTGCTGACTCGTTGAGGACGCGGTATCGAGTCAGCGGCGGATTCTGAGGCGCAGCGCCGCCTTCAGCCGGCTGATCAGGCCGCCGGGGCCCTTTGATTCGGGGCCTCGGCGACGCAGCATCAATCGTGGGGATTGCTTCCTCCTACGATCTTCGATCCGCTCGCCTGCTTCAGGTACCACACGCTGGTGAGCGTGGTTGATTTGTCAATGTTGTTTTCACTGTCCGGATACACCGCCATCGCCGTTCCATCCAGGTACGTATCAGGATAGAAGTACTCCAGCATGGTGCGCGTGCCGCTCGGGCATCCCGTGCCGTTGTTGCAGATCGCCCCCACGTGGATCACATTGGTTGCCGGCGTAATGTAGAAGCGCGGGGTGTGCGACAGCGCGTTCTGCGTCTGCGCCATAAACACTTCCCACTTCGCGTTCGGGTCCATGAAGTTGGTTGACGACGTTCCGTAATAGAAAATGTTGATCTTGCCTGCATCGCCCGCCACTACCCATGGCTCGACCGTCGTCTTCAGCCCGAACCCGCCCTGGACGATCATCGGAACCTTCCACGTGGCTCCTCCGTCCCGGGAAGTCGTCAGATAGCTGTTGGTGCCGTCGCTGAACACAATGTAAAGGTTGTTGCCGCTGTCGGCCGCGATCGACGGGAATACGTGCACCATAGAGACGCACAGCGAGGGCGTGCACGGCCCTGGCGAGTACACCTGCTTAATCATCCAGGTGCTTCCCTGGTCGGTGGATTTCGCCATGTACAGAATCGTGCCGGTGGTGTCGAAGAACACCGTGTACACGTTGCCGTTCGAATCAGTGATG
>JAFAIN010000269.1 GCA_019236695.1 Acidobacteriota bacterium
CTCTGGGCTGAGGCGGGCCCAAACTCAATCTCAAAGGGCGGAAAACCATGCTGGAAAAGAATCCGCATCGCGGCTGTGTAGTAGGCGCGCATGCCGTTCCGGCGCTTCAATTCGAAATTCAGGTGGTAGAGCATGTGAGCGTCGGCCCCAATCCCGGCAGTAACGATAAAGTACCGGCCCTCCGCGGCATTCCCCAGCGGCTCCATGCGGCCGACTGCAATCCGCCGCGGGATGCCCTCCAGCAGCGCCTGTGCGGCACGGAGCGGATCCTTCGGAAGCCGCAAATCCCGGGCCAGCGCGTTCCCCGTGCCAATCGGAAGGACCCCCAGCGTAGCGGCCGCCCGCTCCGAGATCATGCGCTGCATGCATTCGTGAACCGTTCCATCGCCGCCGCACGCAATCACGGTGTCGCACCCTGCCGCAATCGCCTCCATCGCCTGGTCGGTGGCGCCGCCTGCTCTACGCGTAGCCATGACAGAAAGCTCGATTCCCCCCCTGCGAAGCACGCCGGCAGCGGCTTCCACCTGCCCCGCCCGCCCTGAGCGGCCTGAGCCGGCAACCGGGTTATAGATCAACGCAACCTTCTTCATGGCGGAAGCGCCGCCCGCTAAAAAAGGGTCGGTGGCTTGAGAAACAACTTACGCCCAGCCCTGATACTAATGCCGAAACTATAATCGTGCCGATGCCAACCGCAATCCGCGCCGGCGCCGTGCAGCGGGAACTCGAAGCGCTGCGAGAACAGATCCGGCGGCATGAGCGCCTCTATTACGTGTTGGACCAGCCCGAGATCAGCGATGCTGAGTTCGACGCCCTCATGAACCGCCTGAAGGGACTGGAGAAGCAGCATCCTGACTTGATCACGCCCGATTCCCCAACCCAAAGGGTTGGAGGCGCTCCACGGGAAGGTTTCGTCAAGGTCGCGCACTCCGCGCCAATGCTCTCATTGGACAACGCCTACAGTTATGAAGAATTACGTGCCTGGGATCGCCGGGTACGCGAATTGGCCGGCGCCGATCAAATTGAGTACGTTTGCGAATTGAAGCTCGATGGTTTATCCATGGCCGTTCGCTATGCGGGCCGCCACTTGCAATTGGGAGTCACACGGGGTGACGGCAGCGTGGGGGAAGAGGTTACGGCCAACCTTCGGACCATCCCTTCCCTTCCCCTCTCGATTCCGGCGGCGCAGTTGAACAGCGCGAAGCTGCCCCACGACTTTGAGGTGCGCGGCGAAGTGCTCATGCCCACTCGCTCGTTCGAGCGCATGAATGAAGAGCGTGACCGCCAGGGGCTGCCCCGTTTCGCCAATCCGCGGAATGCTGCCGCCGGCGCTGTTCGAGTGCTCGATCCGAACATCACTGCGCAGCGCCGCCTCGATTTCTACGCGTACTTTGTCCTGGTGCGTGGAAACTATTTTTTTTCAACTCATTCCGCGTCGCTGCAGGCGTTGGCAACCGCTGGTTTCAAGGTCAACCCCAACTGGAAGTCCGTGCATGATATTGCCGAGGCCATCGAGTTCATATCCGGCTGGGAGCAGCGGCGTCAGAGCCTCCCTTATGAGATCGACGGCATCGTCATAAAAGTGAACGGCCTGCGAGCCCAGCAGGAGTTGGGCTTTACCGGCAAGGCTCCGCGCTGGGCCATCGCTTACAAGTACGCGGCCCGCGCCGGCCTCACCAGGATTGAAGATGTCCTCGTGCAGGTGGGCCGCACCGGAAAACTGACTCCCGTGGCGGCGCTTTCTCCCGTGTCCATTGGAGGCACCACCGTAACCCGCGCCACGCTGCACAACATGGATGAGATTGCCCGGCTGGGCGCCCGCATTGGCGATTGGGTACAAGTTGAGCGTGGGGGCGACGTGATCCCAAAGGTCGTCAAGGTCATTCACGACGCCGAGCATCCTCGGGGAACCCGCGACTTCCAAATGCCCGCGCGCTGCCCGGAGTGCGGCGGCAACATCGTTCGCGGTGACGGCGAGGCCGATCACCGCTGCGTGAATGCCAGTTGTCCGGCAAAGCTGCGTGAAACCATCCTCCACTTTGCCTCGCGCGGCGTCATGAACATTGATGGAATGGGCGAGGCCCTGGTGGGCCAGTTGCTCGAGCGCAAAATGGTGCGCGATGTTGCCGATCTCTATTCCCTCACCCTGGATGATCTGCTGAAACTGGAGCGCATGGGCGAAAAATCGGCCGCGAACGTGCTCGCAGAAATCGAGCGGTCCAAACAACTGCCGCTCGAGCGGGTGATCTATGGCCTTGGAATCCGCATGGTGGGTGAGCGCACAGCCGGGCTTCTGGCCGCGCATTTTGGCTCTATGGATGAGTTGATGATCGCCGGCGCCGAACAACTGCAGCAAGTCCCTGAAGTCGGGCCGCGCGTTTCCGAAAGCATCCGCGAATTCTTCGATGAGCCCGGGAACCACAGGTTGATCGAGCGCCTGAAAGCCGCGGGCCTGCAGATGCGCGGCCCGAAAAAACAGCGAGGCACGGCCCTTGCCGGCAAAACCTTTGTCCTGACTGGCACGCTTGCCCGGCGCACGCGGGAGGATGCCAAAGCTCTCATCGAGGCCGCCGGAGGCAAAGTGTCGGGCTCAGTCAGCAAGAAAACCACTTATGTGGTCGCCGGCGCCGACCCTGGATCAAAACTTGAAAAGGCAAGGGAGCTCGGAGTCCAGGTCATCACCGAAAAAGAACTCGAAGGTTTACTCAACTGCTGAGCAGCCTGCCGGCGCATACCCTTCCGGCTATCTCCGCTTACTGCGGAGCCGTCCCTTTCACCACCAGCGCAATCGGCAGCAGCCCGCTTGCGGTTTTCAACTGCACCGCCAGGATGGTGTGGTCCTCATCGTCTTTGTAGTAAACGGGAAAGGAATTTGATTCTGGCGCTACCAGGTTCAGCGGCGTCGGATGTTTGTTGCTCCCGTTTACGCGTGAGCTGAGCTGCACCAGTTTCTCCAATGCGTAAGTGGCGTTCGGGTCGGTATCGGCGTCTGCTGGCAGAACCAGCAGGAAGTCACGCGTGGGCGCCGTGCCCAGGTGATTTCCGTCATTAGGCTGTATCTCATAGCGCAGCGTGTAGGTGCCCGCCGGAATTCGCTCGCCCTTGTAGTCGCGTGAATCCTTGGCAAACCGGACAACGCCGACCAGAGTGGATTCGGTGAGCTTATCGTAGATTGCACCCGGTTCCGGATTCTTTCCGGAAGGAACACCGGCCCGGAACCAGACGTCAACCGGCCCTTCGGCTGTCGGAACGCGATAGCCGTTTGGCTCAAGCTGGCTGCGGATTGGCTGGGAAACGCTGCTGTCGGCCAGCGCGGCAATCTGCTCGGGCCGGGCCGCATTCGATTGCGCGCGCGTTGCCGGCACAGCCGTCACGAGAAGCAAGCACAACGGCAGCAAAGCGGGCCTCATGCATCCTTCTTATCACAGCGGCAGGCGCCATCGAAATCGGAGCAGGAATCTCGCGCATCCAGGCTTCAGGCGGCATTCGCTTTCGCCGCGGCAGCCATGGCCCGCGACGGCGATTTCGGCAGGGATACCAGCGTGATGCCCTGTGCGTCCGTCGCAATGGTCATCAGGCTGGCGCAATCGCCGCACAGCCAGAAGTACTCCGGCTTTCGCGCGTTGCCCCGTGTATCGAATTCCACACGAAACACTTTTCCGTCATGCAGGTAGCGAAACGTGGCAGAACATCCCGGATTCGCGCACTTCGATACCATGAGCTACCTCCCGGCCGGATGAAGCTGTTCTTGCGTTGCGATTCCGGAACGCCGGCCCGAGCGAACACCGGCGCGACAATCTGTGCTTCGAATAAGGATGCAGGAATTGAGAGTTGGATGCCTGTGGAAATGTGACTTTTGGTCAATGACACCCAGCGTCGTTTGGCGCCACACGTCAGAGGCGCCGCCCAAATTTCGCGCTTCAGCGCCGTACCATTATGCCCCGGCAGCGGTTTTGCGAAAATGCGGGATGATTTCCCGGCGATATTGGTCGAGCGTCTGCTCTTCCTCGCCGCACATCAGGTAGATGTTGAACTGGGTGACCCCGGCCCGGCGAAGGCGCTCCAGCTTCCGGCGATGCTGTTCCGCATTGCCGAGAATGCAGAAGCGATCTACAACCTCATCGGTCACAAAATCGGCGTTGCTGGAGCCGACCTCACAGTGGTGCAGGTAATCGTACCCGCCGCGGTCACGAACATAGGAAGTAAGCGACTCGGGCAGGTCTTTCGGATCGTA
>JAFAIN010000336.1 GCA_019236695.1 Acidobacteriota bacterium
GCCCCCGTAAGACCCGTTGGACCAATTGGGCCGCTCGGTCCGCTCGGACCCTGCGCACCCGCCGGACCCATAGGCCCGGTCGCGCCCGTCGTCCCCGTCGGGCCCTGTGGCCCCGTCGCCCCCGTAAGACCCGTTGGACCAACCGGACCGCTCGGGCCGCTCGGACCCTGCGCACCCGACGGACCGGCAGCCCCGGCTGGCCCCTGCGCGCCGGTTGGGCCACTTGGCCCGGCGGCACCCGCCGGCCCTGCGGGGCCTGGTGGTCCCGATGGACCCTGCGCGCCCGTAAGGCCGATTGGCCCGGTTGCACCCGTGGGGCCGGCGGGACCGGATGGCCCGCTCGGGCCAGTTGCTCCTGTGGACCCTGCAGGTCCGCTCGAGCCTGTGGCACCGCTGGGACCGCTAGGCCCGCTCGGTCCGGTTGCACCGGCTGCGCCGGTAGGCCCCGCTGGGCCACTTGGGCCGCTCGGACCTTGCGGGCCGGCGACACCCTGAGGGCCGGCGGGGCCGGAAGGTCCTGTGGGCCCGGTTGGGCCGGTTGGGCCGGTGCCGCTGGCACTTCCGATAAACGCCGTGCCGCTATAGAAGCCGCCGCTTGCATTCGACACGATAAACGTGCAGGTGCCGGGCGAGTTGTAGATTGCGGCGGGCACGTTGGCCAGAATGAAAGTATTGCTGTAGCTGGCGAGAGTGAGCGTGGTGCCACACAAGGAAACCACCGGCGCGTGATTGGAAACAAGAAAACCGCTGCCGGTGATTGACAGTTGTTTGGTCGAGGAGTTATACGCCAACTCGGCGATTGATACCGGTGTTTGAGCCGCCGTCGCTGAGGCTGTAAGGAAGGAGAGCGCCAAAACTGCAAACAAGACCACGCTTCGCATAGGTCACTTCTCGCCAGTTCTCGATGTGCCGCGTTTTCATGCTTCCCTGCGAGCCCATGCGCAATGTGTGCCCGATCCCGCAACCGAACTAAATCTTCGCTGCTGCGGGCAATTCTCTCGAAAAGAAAAACACCAATCCGAATGGCTGGGCCCTGGCTGGGAACACAACTAAGGCCCGCTATCTTGCTATCTGGACAAACCTGCTACAAATCCTTTTAATCTCCCCCAAACCTCCCTCTGCCACATATCCGTCCATGTGCTGGTAATGCCTACACTTGCTGTTGACTCTCTTGGTACATCGGTATTGCGATTCGGTTCGGTTCGGAGCAAGCTTTCGCGCTACTTGGGCTACGCCCGCCCGAGTCCTTCAAAAAACACCATCTGCGGCCCGGAGTATGGGCTCGCTGGTGGGATGCTGTGCTTTTACCATGCCCGAAGCCAGGCTCATATATGGTTTTGGCCCGTACGAACTGAATACTTCGCGGTGTGAGCTGCGGAAATTCGGCATGCGTATTCCCCTGCAGCAACAACCCTTCCACTCGCTGATTTGCCTGCTGGAGCATCCCGGCGAGATCGTCACGCGTGAGGAATTGCGAGCCCGGGTTTGGCCCGATCGCGTGCACGTAGAGTTTGAAGCCAACCTGAACCGCGTGATGAACAAGCTGCGGAGCGCCCTCGGTGATTCGGCCGGCCGCTCGCGCTATATCGAAACGATTCCCGGCAGGGGCTACCGGTTCATTGCGCCCGCGGAAGGCGCACCGCACCCCGGGCCATCTCTAACCGGCAAGGGCGGGCCTCACCGGCTGCCCGTAATACCCATCTCGGGCGCCATCTCGATAGACTCACCGTTTTACATTGAGCGGGAAGCGGATAGCCGGATCAGGCAGGCGATAGCAGGCGCGGAGAGCGTGCTGCTGATCAAAGGACCCCGGCAGTCGGGTAAAACGTCGCTGCTGGCACGTGTGATTCACCACGCGCGCTTTTCGGGAATGGCGGTGATTTCTGTTGACCTGCAGAAATTGAATGCTCCCCATCTGAGCTCGATGGAAACGTTTCTGCAGGCTCTGACGAAGTGGGCGTGCGATGCCTCCGGGGTATCGTTTGAACCGCGGCGCGAGTGGGATGCAGCTCTCGGCGCCAGCATGAACTTCGACCGGATCATCAAAAGCACTCTGCTCCGGGACCGCAGCCGCCACCTGGTATGGGCCATCGACGAGGCAGACCGCCTGTTCGCCTGCCCGTTTGGGAATGAATTCTTCGCATTGCTGCGCTCCTGGCAGAATGAGCGCGCAGTCAGCCCGGAGGATTGCTGCCGTCGGTTGACGGTGGCGGTTGCCTGCGCAAGCGATTCCCTCGCCCTGCTGAATGAGTCAAACCAGTTTCCGCTGAGCGCCGGAACAAGTTTTGTTCTGGAAAATTTTTCGCGGAAGGAAAGCGCGGAATTGAACCGGCGTTACGACTCTCCGTTGGCTGGTACCGAATTGGCCGAACTGCATGACCTGGTTGGCGGCCACCCATTCCTGACACAGGCAGCGCTGTTTGAGACCGCAGTGCGGCGCCGTTCGTGGAAGGATGTGGCCGCCAACGCTTCCAATACAGACGGTCCTTTCGGCGAGCACCTTCGCCATGTCGCCGCCATCCTGGAACGCAATCCCACGCTCCAATCAGCGATAACAGGAATCCTGAACGGCAAATCAGCCGTTCCGCCCAGCGTGTTTTATCGGCTGCGCTCTATCGGATTGGTTGACGGAAACTCACCCAGGAAAGCCCATCCCCGCTGCCAGCTCTACCGGCATTATCTGCGAAAGTGCTTCGATTGACGGGCGGGCTGCAGGCCCAACTGTCCCGCTCCTGTGATCTACCTGAGCGGGACAGTGGGACAGCAGTGTTCTTCGCGGGATCTTAACGCTCTTCCGACGAGCGCTGACCCCGCAGCCGCGTCTCCTGGTTCAGGCGGAAGGTAAGCTCGGACTCCGCCGGGACCTTGATCTCGTGGCCTTTGGTCAGCACCTCGGTGCCGGCGCCGGCAGCTCCGCCTGCCAATGCGCCAATGGCAGCGCCCTTCCCGCCTCCCGCAATCGCGCCGATGACGGTCCCGGCAAGCGCGCCGCCGCCTACGTATTCGCCGGTGCGCCGATTCTTGCCCAGGCCGGTGCCCGAAGTTGCGGTGCCGGCGCTCTCGCTGTTGGCTTCGACCACATATCGACGCCCATTTACGGTGACGGAGTGCAGGTCAAGCGCAGCTTCGTCCTGGTTTTCGCCATGCACCAATGTCAGCATGGCACGCGTGCCCCGCGGGACAATGACATTGCCGTTGGAGTCCAGCACATCCTGGCTTACCGTTGCCGGGTAGTCATGCCCGAGGTCGTCAGCGGTGGCATTGATGGCTTCGTCGGTGCGCACTTTGATCTCGGTTCCGCTCGGCAGGATCCGAGCGGCCGGGCCACGGTAGTTACCCTCTCCCTGCGCCCGCTCGCCGAACCGAGGCTCCCCATACGGCTGCTCGCCATTGGGCATGCCGCTGTTGGGCGTTCCGTAATTGCCTTCGGCCGATGCGCGCAACGGAAGATCCTGATTCAGGCGGAATGTAAGCTGCGACTCGGCTGGAACTTTGACCTCGTGACCCTTGGTCAGCACCTCGCCGCCGGCTCCGGCTGCGCCGCCCGCAATGGCGCCGATGGCCGCCCCTTTCCCGCCGCCTGCAATTGCGCCAATGATGGTTCCGGCAAGCGCGCCGCCACCCACGTACTCGCCCGTCCGCCTGTTCTTGCCGAGCCCGGTGCCCCCGGTGGACGCGCCGGCATTGTTTCCGTTTGCCTCAACCACATATGTCCGGCCGTTCAGGTTTACAGAGCGAAGATCGAGCGCCACCTCATCTTGACTGGCGCCCTGGGCAAGGACCAGCGTGGCGTGGGAACCGCGCGGAATGGCTACGTTGCCGTTCTGATCGAGAACGTCCTGGCTGATGGTTGCCGGATACTCGTGGCCGGCATCGGCCGTGGTAGCCGTGATGGCTTCATCGGTGCGCACGCGCACTTCCGTGCCGCTCGGAAGAACGGCGTGGCCGGGCTGCGCAACCGCTGCTACTCCCGTAACCAGCAGCGCAAAAAAAAGAGAAAGAACCCGTCTGAATCGCATACGCATCCTTTCGGCAGGACCCAGCCCGGGCTTTAGACACACGCCCATCGTGGTCCTGCGCTCCTGCCATGGGAAGCCGGCGCCCTGCCCTGGGGTTGTCCGAAAATCGGGCATAGAATCTACTCTTGAAGACTCTGAAGGCCATCTACGGGCGCTACTCCGGCGCCATCTTCAAGGCTCTGGCGCCGCTCGGGTTATTCGGGGTTTTTGCTTTGGCGTTTGTTGATTCTGCCGCGCTGGGAATGCCGCTGGATGCGGTGGTTGGGGCGTACGTTTATTCGGCGCGGGGTCAGCTTTTCCGCGCGGCAGGATACATCCTGCTGGCGGCGGCGGGTTCGGCGATTGGCAGCAGCGTGATGTACTTCATCGGCAAGAAGGGTGGAGAGGCTCTGCTGCAGCAGCACATGGCGCCGGCGCGGATCGAACGCATGCGCCGGCGCTTTGAAAAGCGTGAGTTCATCACGCTGCTCGTGGCTTCCGTGCTGCCGCCGCCTGCACCTTTCAAGCTGTTCCTGATTTCAGCCGCCGCCTTCCAGATGGCGTACTCCCGGTACCTGCTTGCAATCCTGCTGGGCCGAATCGGGAGATTCACGATTCTAGCCGTGCTGGTAATTCGTTATGGCCCGCAGGTGGCTAGCGCAATGGGCAGCTTGCTGCGCAATCATCTGGGCCTGGCGATTGGTGTTTTCATTGCCGGGGGCGCGGGAGTGACGGCGTGGATGCTGACTCGGCGATCCGCGCAACCGGCCAGCAGTTAGCTGCTCACGGCGAGCCGCTGCCGGTTCAGTGCGGCGGCGGCGGCCGGCAAGCCGAACATTGCCGCGCTGAAAATCAGGTCACCGGCGGCGGTGTTGCGGAAAAATGGAAGCGCCAGAGTGTAGCAGGTAAACAGGCCCGAGAGCGTGTGCGGATACATAGTTCCGGCAGCCCAGACCGCGAAGTTGCTCAAGACAAAAAAGCTGAGCGAAAGCACGGCCGACGCGGCCACCAGGCGCATCACGGAAACCTTGAGGCGCAGCGAGCTGCCAACAAGCAGGGCGGCCGCATACCAGGTCCAGGTGATCGCGTAACCCCAGTCAAGCCGCACATGCCATATAAACAGGTTCAGAACCACGTCCGAGAGGGCGAAAGCCGCAACCGGAATCCACCAGCGGCGGCGGTCCTGCCGCGCGCCAAAAAAGAGCAGCGACGCTCCTACCGGGGTGAAATTCCACAATCCGCATGACTGGCACAGGCTCACCAGCGGTCCGTGCGGAACAAGCCGGAACATAACTGCGAATGCGATGTAGAAGAATGCCAGCATGCAAACTCTCCCATGACCCGACAGCTATTCAGCCGCTCGATTCCATTGTCACGCCCCAACCCCGCTCCGTCAACAACGTGCAGTATAGAATGCTCTGCTTATGTCGCTCGGCCCGCTGAACAGGCCGCCGGATGCTCCCCAGGAGCGCACAATGCCGTGGGCGGCGATTGGCTTCGGAGTGGTGTTTGTGGCTGTGGCCGCAGGCCTGATCTGGTTTATGGCCGCCAATGGCAGGCGCAATCCGGTGCAGCAGGCGAATCCTTATGCCGCGAACCTCCAGCTCAGCGACCTGAAATTGAGCACGGCGCAGAATTTTGTCGGCGCGCGAGTCATTTATGTCGAAGGGCGGGCGACCAACCGCGGCAGCATGGCGGTGGTGCACGCCATTGTCGAGGCCCAATTTCGCGATGACATGAACCAGGTTGTGCTTCGCCAGCAGGTGCCGCTGATGGTAACGGCGCAGCGGCCCGGATACTCGGACACAGTCGACCTCAGCCGCGCGGCGCTCAAGCCGGGCGAAACGCGCGATTTCAGGCTGACGTTTGAAGGCGTGCCGGGCTCGTGGAACCAGGCCTACCCCGATTTGCGGGTTTTCCGGGTGACGACACAGTAGGGATTCCCGCACCGTTTTGTGGATGACAACTGTTTGGCTATGCTGAAGTTCTCCACCGCCGGCGAATCGCACGGAGAGGCGCTGATCACGCTGCTCTCGGGCATGCCTGCCGCGGTTCCGGTTGACCCCGCATTCATGGACCACGAATTGTGGCGAAGGCAGCAGGGATATGGCCGCGGCGGCCGGATGAAGATCGAGCGCGATTCCGCGCATTTCGTTTCGGGCGTGCGCCACGGCCGCACCATCGGGTCACCCATCGCCATTCAGATTGCCAATCATGATTGGCAGAACTGGCGGGAGGCGCTTCCGGTGGAAGCGGGTGAGGCTCAGAAGCACCGGCCGCTCCGCTCGCCGCGTCCCGGGCATGCCGATTTGGCCGGGGCGCTGAAGTACAACTTTGGGGAGGCACGCTACGTTCTGGAGCGCGCGTCGGCACGCGAGTCCGCGGCCCGCGTGGCGGCGGGCGCGGTGTGCAAGCTGCTGCTGCGCGAGCTGGGAATTGAGGTCCTGAGCCATGTAGTGGCCGTGGGGGCAGCGGGCGCCGGACTCGACACCATTCCGTTCGAGTCCCTGCGCGAGCTCTCCACGCGGACCGAGGTTGTGCTGAACTGTGCCGACGCGCTAGCCGAAGGCCGGATGCGAGAACAGGTGGATGAGGCCCTGCGGACCGGTGACACGGTCGGAGGCATCTTCGAAGTCATTGCTCATGGCGCGCCGCCCGGCCTTGGCACGTACGCCAACTGGGATGAGCGCCTGGATTCGCAACTGGCCGCCGCCCTGATGTCGCTGCAGGCGGTAAAGGCCGTGGAGATCGGGCGGGGCATTGCCGCCGCCGTTTCCCCCGGCTCCGCCGTCCAGGATGAAATCGGATTCACCCGCGAGCCGGCGGGCGGCGCCTATACCGGCTTTACGCGCAAATCAAACCGCGCCGGCGGTATCGAAGGCGGCGTATCCAATGGCGAGGAGATTGTGGTACGCGGCTACCTGAAGCCGATCTCCACGCTGCGGCGGCCGCTCGAATCAGTGGATTTCGCCACTCGCGAGCCGGTGAAGGCGGCGTACGAACGCAGCGACGTTTGCGTCGTGCCGGCTGCGGGAGTGGCCGGCGAAGCCATGGTGGCATTCGTGCTGGCGCGTGCCGTTCTCGAAAAGTTTGGCGGCGATTCCCTTCCCGAGCTGTTGAGGAACTTCGCGGGATATCGTGATCAGTTGAGGAACTATTAATGTTGAATCCGGGAATGTAAAATCTGCAACGTCAGAACGCGCCTGCGCACTTGTTCACATTCCACATTTCAGATTTCACGTTCCCTCGATGATCTATCCCATCGTTAAGCTTGGCGATCCGGTGCTTGAAAGGAAGGCCGGAGCGGTGACTGAATTCGGCGAGGAACTGAAGAAGCTCGTCGAAGACATGTTCGAATCGATGTATGCCGCGCACGGCATCGGCCTGGCTGCGCCGCAAATCGGCATCTCGCGGCGCCTGGCCGTAATTGACGTGACCTTCAAGGAAGATCCGGAGCAGAAGCTGGTGCTGGCCAATCCGGAAATCATTCATCGGGAAGGCAGGCAAAAGGAAACGGAGGGCTGCCTGAGCATCCCGGATTTTCGCGAAAACGTCAGCCGCGCGCAGCATGTGCGGGTGCGCGCGCAGGACGCGAGCGGCCGCTGGTTCGAGTGCACCGGCGATGGGCTGCTGGGCCGCGCTTTCCAGCACGAAATTGACCACCTGAACGGAAGGCTTTACATCCATCACCTGAGCGCATTGAAGCGCGACCTGATGCTGCGCAAAATCCGCAAGCTGCAGCGCGCCGGGGAATGGAAATAGGGCAGACGCAACTGCGCCATGAAGCTCGCATTCTGCGGTACGCCTGAGTTCGCCGCGGCTTCGCTGGAGAAGCTGGCGGCAAACTTCGAGGTGCAACTGGTGGTTACGCAACCTGACCGCCCTTCCGGGCGGGGAATGGAAGTGGCTGCGCCCCCCGTGAAGCGGCTGGCTCAGAGCCTGAGTATTCCGGTTATCCAGCCGCAGAGCATAAAAAACAACCCCGAGTTTCGCGCCGCCCTCGAGCGGCTGGCTCCCGATGCAATCATTGTCGTCGCCTACGGCCGCATCATTCCGCCATGGATGCTCGACCTGCCGCGGTACGGCAACATCAACCTGCATGCATCGCTGCTTCCTAGATATCGCGGCGCAGCGCCCATTCAATGGGCCATTGCCAACGGCGAGCGCACCACCGGCGTAACCACCATGCGGATTGACGCAGGGCTGGATACGGGCCCGGTGTTGCTGCGCCGCGAAGTCGAAATCCTGCCCGGCGAAACCTCGGTCGAGCTAGCGTGCCGGCTCAGGGAGAGCGGCGCGGAGTTGCTGGTGGCGACGCTTAACGGGCTGGAGAGCGGGAGCGTAGCCGCCATCCCGCAGGATGACGTGCAGGCAACGCCGGCGCCTCTGCTGAAAAGAGAAGACGGCGCAGTTGATTTTCATCGCAGCGCACGAGAAATCTACAATCGCTTCCGCGGATTTCAGCCTTGGCCGGGCGCATACACTATTTTTCGCGGAGCCGACGTGAAGATCACCGGGATGCAGGTCGCAGAAGAATCCGGCGGAATGGCTCCGGGCGAAATTCACACCGGGGGCACCCGGCTGCTGGCCGGATGCGGCCAGGGCAGCACGATCGAATTGCTCGAGGTGCAACCGGCGGGCCGCAGGCCGGTTTCGGGCGCCGACTTTGCGCGCGGCGCGCGAATCCAGCCGGGCGAGCGCTTTGGAGCGTGATTCCCTGAATGGCCGTTTCGCCCGCCCGCAGCGCTGCTTTTGACATCCTGCTTCGCGTCAGCCAGGGCGCGTATGCGGCAGAGCTGCTGCATTCACATCGCCTGAATGCGCTTTCGCCGCAGGATCGCGCTCTTTGCACCGAACTGGTGATGGGGGTGGAGCGCTGGCGGTCGCGGCTCGATGACGCATTGGCGCTGCACCTCAAGCAGCCGCTTGCGAAGCTTGACGCTGAGGTCCTGCTGGCTCTTCGCCTCGGGACCTACCAGCTCCTTTTCCTGGATCGCGTGCCCGCGCGCGCCGCCATCCACGAATCTGTGGAACTGGCCAAACGTGCCCGCAAGCGCTCTGCCTCAGGCCTGGTGAACGCAACCCTGCGGAACCTGACCCGGTATCCTCCTCCCCCTCCATCTTCCGCACCTGGTGGGACGCCTCTCTCTTGCCAGTTTGCTCATCCGGAATGGCTGGTAAACCGCTGGATTGAGCGCTATGGCGTGGCGCCGGCTGCCGCCATCTGCGAATACGACCAGCGTATTCCGGCGACCGCCATCCGATTGCGTGGAACCGATGACGCAGAGCTCGCGGCGGAAGGTTTGGAACTCTCCCCCGGAGCGCTGATGGCGGGTGCGCGGAGAGTGATGGCGGGCGACGTGACGCAAACGCGAGCGTTTACCGAGCAACGAATCGGCATACAGGACGAAGCCTCGCAACTGGTGGCCGCGCTCGTAGGCGGGGGAAACCGCATCCTGGATTGCTGCGCCGCTCCCGGCGGCAAGACCGCGGCGATTGCAGATCGCAATCCCAATGCGGTCGTGGTTGCGGTGGATATTCACGAGCACCGCACGCGCACCATGCAGTCGCTCGTAAAGAACCCAAACGTTACGTTCCTTACGGCTGACGCCCGGCAGCTTCGGCTTACACAGGAGTTCGACCGAATTCTGGTGGATGCACCCTGCTCGGGGACGGGTACGCTGGCGCGGAATCCGGAGATCAAATGGCGACTGCAGCCGGCTGATCTGGCTGAATTGCAGCAGCGCCAGCTCGAAATCCTGATTGCCGCAGCCGGGCAGGCCGCGGCGGGAGCGCGATTGGTTTACGCCACGTGCTCACTGGAGCCGGAGGAAGGAGAGCAGGTGGTCGCTCAGGCTCTCGAGCGCTGCGCGACTCTTCGACTCACGGAAATGAGAACCGAACTGGACCGCCTGCGCGAAGCCCGGGAACTAAGCTGGCCGGATGTGGCGTCGCTGGTGCAGGGCAAATTCCTGCGAACGATTCCCGGCATGCACCCATGCGATGGTTTTTTTGCCGCGGTGTTGCGACTGGCTGACAGCTGAATCGCTGCAAGGCCATTCAGCGATCCAGCTATTCAGCTCTGTATTTTTTTATGCGGTGGCGGGGCCGGGGGCCATGCCGGGCTGGCGGCCGGGTTCGGGGCGAAGCACCTTCTGAACTTCATCGCCGCTGCCTGACTTGGGCTTGGCGGGAAGCTCACGGCCTTCGATGATGGCCTGGATTTCGGCGGCGTCGAGCACTTCGCGCTCGAGCAGCGCCTTCGACATGCGCTCCATGATGTCGCGGCGGTTGGAGAGGATGTCGATGGCTGATTTGTAGGCTGAATCGACGAAGCGGTGGACTTCGCGGTCAATTTCTTCGGCGGTGCGCTCGCTGAAATCGCGGTGCTGCGCGATCTCACGGCCGAGGAAGATCTGCTCCTCTTTTTTCCCGAAGGTGATGGGGCCCAGGCTCGACATGCCGAATTCGCAAACCATCTTGCGCGCCAGCTCGGTGGCCTGCTCGATGTCGTTGCCGGCGCCGGTGGTCATGGTATTGAGGAAGATCTCCTCGGCGCAGCGCCCGCCCATCATGATGGCCAGCCGGGTTTCAAGGTAATCGCGCGTGTAAGTGTGCTTGTCATCGAGCGGCAACTGCATGGTGACACCGAGCGCCATGCCGCGGGGAATGATGGTGACCTTGTGCAGGGGATCGGAGTGCTCACGCATGGCCGCCACCAGAGCGTGACCGGCTTCGTGGTAGGCGGTGACCTTCTTCTCCTCGTCGCTGAGCAGCATGCTCTTGCGCTCGGCGCCCATGAGGACCTTGTCCTTGGCCAGTTCGAAATCGAGCATCATGACGCTCTTGCGATTCTGGCGAGCGGCATTCAGTGCGGCTTCATTCACCATGTTGGCGAGGTCAGCGCCGCTGAAACCGGGGGTGCCGCGAGCGAGGACGGAGAGATCGACATCGTCATTCAAAGGAATTTTGCGGGTGTGCACGCGGAGGATCTCTTCGCGCCCGCGCACATCGGGACGGGCAACAACGACACGGCGATCGAAGCGCCCGGGGCGAAGCAGCGCGGGATCGAGCACATCGGGGCGGTTGGTGGCGGCGATGAGGATGACGCCGTCATTCGATTCGAAGCCGTCCATCTCGACCAGCAACTGGTTCAGCGTCTGCTCGCGCTCATCATGCCCGCCGCCGAGGCCGGCGCCGCGGTGGCGGCCGACAGCGTCAATTTCATCGATGAAGATGATGCAGGGGGCGTTCTTCTTGCCCTGCTCGAAGAGGTCGCGCACGCGGCTGGCGCCCACGCCGACAAACATTTCCACAAAATCGGAGCCCGAGATGGAGAAGAACGGCACGTTGGCTTCGCCCGCGACCGCGCGGGCCAGCAGGGTCTTGCCGGTTCCGGGAGGGCCAACCAGCAGCACGCCCTTGGGTATGCGCCCGCCGAGCTTCTGGAACTTCTGCGCTTCTCTCAGGAACTCAATAATTTCTTTCAGTTCTTCCTTGGCTTCATTGACGCCCGCAACATCCTTGAATGTGACCTTTTTCTGCTGCATGGAGAGCAGCCGGGCGCGGCTCTTGCCGAAGCTGAGCGCTTTGTTGCCGCCCGTCTGCATCTGGCGAATCATGAAGAACCAGAGCGCCGCAATGAGAAGAATGGGGCCGAAATTGATGATCCAGGTTGGCCAGCTCCCGCCCTGCGCATCGTGAATCGTGACATTGACGCCGTGATCCTGCAGGGTCTTGTACATGTCCGGGTAGTTGGCCGGGACGGTGGTGTGGAACTTATTGTCCTTTTTGTCGCGGAAGCTGCCGTGAACGTCGCTGCCCGTAATGGTCACACTCTCCACCGCGTTCTGATTGACATCATTTACGAACTCGGTGAAGTTGATTTCTTTTTCCTTGGTCCCTGTCCCGCCGGCGCGGACCACCTGCCACAGCAGTACCGCTGAGACAGCAATGACGAGCCAGAAGACGATGGTTTTGACCGTTGAATTCACTGGATGAAGCTCCTCTACAACCCTTACGCCGCAGGGAAACCAGACGCGCCCGAACTGCAACCCACCCTGTGGCAGCGCCCAATCACCGGCCCGAAACACAGGAACCCCGGCGGAAAAAGAATCTCAATTTTTAGATGCGTCACTCCTGGGGAGGACATGGCGCAATCGTTTCATTGTACTCGCTTTTGCTCCCGCCGCGCTGTCCCGGCAAAATGCAACCGGCAAAACTTTGGTGACTGATTTTGCAATCCCAAGTACCTTAGACGCCGCCCGACCATTGGGGTTTCAGAAAAAGGGCCGCCGGCTGCGGGCAGGCGCGCAACGCTGGGGATGGTTCCCCGCCTTGTGCTTCCTCACCCGTGGGTTTGTGCCTTTTGGCTCATTCCTTTTGCCTTCCCCGCCAGCCGCCTTTTGAGGTCCACCCGGCCGCGCAGCCAGCACAAATCCCACCCGCCGGGAAGCGAAACATTTTCGCCGTTGAGCAAGGCATTTCGAGCACGGTCGACGTGCCGGGAATCGAGCGGCATGAACTGGCGCAATCCATGCTCAATGGCGCGCCGCTGCTCGGCCAGGCTCAAGGTGGCGAAGCGCCCGCGATCGAAGCGGAAGCGGCGTTCCCGGCTGCCGGCATCTCCAGCCGCAATCACATCGGCGCAGGCATTCCATAGCGCGGCGGCTCTGCCGTCCCAGAATTCCTGCTCGCCTCGTGCGATTTCGGCAAGCCCGGCCAGCAGTTCCACAATCGCCGGGTTGCTATCCCGCTGGAGCAGCGGCATCAGCTCGCCGCGAACGCGATTGCGCAAGTAGGCGGGGTCGGCATTCGTAGAATCCTCACGCCATCCCTGGCCCAGGGCTGCAAGGTATTGCCGCAACTCCCCACGCCGAATGCCCAG
>JAFAIN010000007.1 GCA_019236695.1 Acidobacteriota bacterium
CCGCCGATATGCCGCTGGAAGAGGCGGCCGGTCAGGTTATTGAAGAACAGCATTCGCGCATTCCGGTTTACGATCGCTCACGGGGGCCGGAGCATATTATCGGCGTGCTCTATGCCAAGGAACTCATGCGCTGGCTCCATCTGCGCGGGCAGCAATCGCCAGGATGGACTGGCGCGGCGGCTGGCCTGCGCGTCTCCAACATAATGCACGACGTGCTGGTCGCGCCCGAGACTAAGAACATTTCTGATCTGCTGGCCGAGTTCAAAGAGCGCCGCCGCCATCTCGCGGTGGTGGTTGATGAATTTGGCTCGACCGTGGGCCTCGTAACCGTGGAAGATGTGCTGGAGCAGCTTGTGGGTGAAATGGAAGACGAATTCGATGTGGCTGCCGCTCCCGCAACTGCCACCGGCGGTCCCGCCGTGGTTGAAGGCTCCATGAATCTGCGCGATCTCGAAGCACAATACGACATCACGCTGCCGCGCGATCATGGGTTCGAGACCCTGGCCGGTTTTGTGCTCTCGCGGCTGCAACATCTGCCGAAACCAGGGGAGTGTGCCGAGTATCAGGGCCGCCGATTTACTGTAGTGGACATGGAAGGCCGAAGAATTTCCAGCATCAGAATTGAAGCCGCGGAACCGGCCGTGCGCACGCAAACCCCACAACCTTGATGTTTCGCTACATTGCAATCCGCCTGCTCTATGCCATTCCGGTTGTCTGGCTGGTTGTCTCGGTCGTCTTCCTGCTCATTCACCTGGTTCCCGGTGATCCGATTGCGCAAATGCTGGGTGAAGGCGCCGTGGCCGCCGATGTGGAGGCGGCGCGGCATGCCTATGGCCTCGATCGTCCCTTGGGCGACCAATATCTGAGCTACTGGCGCGGGGTGCTGCACGGCGATCTGGGACAGTCGCTGCGTTACAGCCAGCCGGTGACGACCCTTCTGCGCCAGCGATACCCCTTCACGATGAAGCTGACGCTCGCTTCCATGGTGGTGGCTTTGCTGCTCTCGATTCCGGCCGGAGTGCGTTCGGCGAGGCGGCGCAATATGTGGGACGACCGAGTCATCGGCTTTGTGAGCCTCCTCGGCCTGTCATTTCCCAACTTCGCGCTCGGGCCCATCCTGATCCTGTTTTTTGCAATCTTCCTGGGCGTCCTGCCGGTTTCCGGCTCCGGAACATGGATGCATCTTGTGCTGCCGGCACTGACGCTCGGCACAGGGCTTGCCGCCATCCTGACGCGTATGGTGCGCACCTCCATGCTCGAAGAGTTAGGCCAGGACTACGTTCGTACCGCGCGGGCGAAAGGTCTGCCTGAAGGCACCGTGGTTTATAAGCATGCATTGCGCAATGCGGCGGTCCCGGTGCTGACGGTTGTGGGGCTGCAATTTGGAGCCTTGTTAGCCGGCGCGATCGTAACGGAAACCATTTTTTCGTGGCCCGGCATCGGCCGCCTGACGGTGCAGGCCATTTCCAACCGCGATTATTACGTCGTACAAGGCTGCATTCTGGCAATCGGCCTGACCTACGTGGCGGTGAATTTTCTGACTGATTTCCTGTATTCGCTGGCAAACCCGAGAATCCGAGCATGACGTTGCAGCGATTGCGTGACGCGGCGCGCCGCAATCCGCTGGCGGCGCTCGGGATTTTCCTGACTGCAGTATTCACCACGTTTGCCGTTTTTGCACCCCTGATTGCTCCTTTCGACCCGTCTTTCATTGACCTGCCGGCACGCCTGGGCCGCCCCACCTGGATACATTGGTTTGGCACGGACGAGCTGGGGCGAGACATTCTTTCCCGCGTGATCTTTGGCGCACGAATTTCCATGTTTGTTGGCGTCAGCGTTGTCGCCGCTTCCCTTGCCATAGGTGTGGCCGTAGGGAGCATTGCTGGTTATTGGGGGGGACGCATCGACCGCCTGATCAACGTAGTGGTGATGAACGCTTTCCTGTCGTTTCCCGGAATCCTGCTGGCCATCGCATTTGTGGCATTTGCCGGGCCGGGCATTCTGAACCTGGTGGTCGCGCTATCGATCGGTGGTTGGGTGGGATAT
>JAFAIN010000008.1 GCA_019236695.1 Acidobacteriota bacterium
GCACATTTGACGCCACAACGATTGGCCAGGATTTTGGCGACAGTGTTGTCAGGCTGCAGGCCGGAACGCTTGCGCTAGCGGACTATTTCACGCCCTACAACCAGGCCGCGCTCGCCGCCAATGACAAGGATTTCGGGTCGGGCGGAGTCATGCTTCTGCCCGATCAGGCTGGAACCGTGCCGCACCTCGCCGTTGCCGGCGGCAAGGATGGCAATCTTTACGTCCTGAACCGCGACAGCCTGGGCCAGTTCAGTTCCACGACCAACAACGTAGTCCAGACGCTTTCTTCCACCGGCGGTTACTTCTCGGTTCCCGCTTTCTTTGGCGGATATCTGTATTCGGTTGCGGCCAACAAGCCGATACAGCAGTACTTGCTCTCGAATGGAAAGTTCACCCTGCAGGCGCAAGGCACGGCCACATATCTGTGGCCCGGCGCTACTCCTTCGATTTCCGCCAATGGCGCGGCGAACGGCATCGTATGGACCCTGGACAGCAGCGGATACGCCACGCCCACCCCGGCGATCCTGCATGCCTACCTCGCCTCGAACGTCAAAACCGAGCTTTACAATTCGACCCAGGTGGCCGCCCGCGATGCTGCGGGACCAGCAGTCAAGTTCACGGTCCCGACCATCGCCAATGGGCAGGTCTTTGTTCCCACGCAGAATCAGCTCGATATTTACGGTTTGCTTCCGGCCAACAACTTCTGGATCGCCCCCACACCGGAATCCGCCAGCGTGGCTGCAGGCAGCGCCGCGAACTTCAACCTGGCGGTAAACGGAACCCCCGGCAGCAACGTTTCCCTTGCCATCAGCGGCCTGCCTGCCGGAGCCGGCGCGATCTTCACCCCCTCATCGGTTGCCGGCGGCACTTCTTCCATTCTGACCATCAACACATCGTCATCCACGCCGCCCGGAACCTACCAGCTTGCGGTCACCGGAACTAGCGGAACCATGATCCGCTCAACCACGCTGACGCTGCTGATTCCTGATTTCACGATTTCTATGGCGCCGGCGCAGCAGATCGTTTCTGCGGGCACAACCTCGTACACAATCACCATTGCGGGAGTCAACGGCTTCAACAGCGCGGTTGCGCTCACGGCCGGCGGCCTGCCTTCTTCAACCACTGCGGCATTCAGCCCAGCTTCAGTGGCGGGAAGCGGAACTTCCACTCTGACCATTACGACCTCAGCCGGTACACCGCCCGGGTTATCGACGCTCACCGTAAGCGGCACCAGCGGGGCCTTGGTGCATCAGGCAAGCGCGACGCTCGCCATTCCCGGCCCTCTGCCGGGTTCATGGGCGCACCAGGATATTGGCACGGTGACGCCCGCGGGTAACACGTGGTATTTCCCGGGTGCAGGCCAGTTCACCATTACGGGTGCGGGAGCCGACATCTGGGGCAAGGCTGACGCCTTCCACTTCCTGTACCAGCCGTGGACCGGGGATGGCGTCATAGTGGCGCGCGTTACCAGCCAGCAGAACACCAATAACTGGGCCAAGGCCGGCGTCATGATCCGTGAGACCCTCGACCCCGCCGCTCGCTACGTCAGCCTGCTCATTACGCCCGGTAACGGTGTCGCGTTGCAGGCTCGCGCCACCGCTGGCGCCGCCAGCACAATGGCCAGCGCCGCCGCTTCCGTCACTACCCCCTACTGGGTCAAGCTGCTGCGCACCGGCAACACCATCACTGCATATTCCTCCACGGACGGCGCCAACTGGTCCGCCGCCGGCTCTGCCACCGTGCCGATGGCCGCCAGCCTCTATTTCGGCGTCGCCGTCAGTTCGCACAACAATGGCGTTCTCAGCCAGGTGAATATCGATAACCTGGCGGCCATTGCTCCGCCCGCTGACTTCGCGCTCTCGGCTCTGCCTTCGCAGGCGCAGGCCGTACCCGGAGGCAGCGCTGCCCTCTCGGTCTCAGTAAGCCCAATTGGCGGCTTCACCGGTACCGTCAACCTTGGCGTTACCGGGCTGCCCTCGGGCATCAGCGCTGGGTTTAATCCCTCATCCATAACCGCCGGCGGCAGCTCAACCCTGACTTTGACCACCAGCGCAAACACCGCCCCCGGCGGCTATCCGTTCAGCATCGCGGGAAGCAGTGGTGCGCTGGTGCATGCCGCCGCCGCCGCGCTGAACGTGCCCGTGCCGCTGCCTTCGCCCTGGCTCGATCAGGACATCGGCGCTACCACGCCGCTGGGCAGCGCCAGCTACAACACCACAACCTCCGCCTTTACGGTGAAGGGATCCGGTGCCGACATCTGGGGCACGGCGGATGCCTTCCACTTGCTGTATCAGCCGTGGACCGGCGATGGCGCCATCGTGGCACGCATTGCCAGCCAGCAGAACACCAACGCCTGGGCCAAGGCCGGCGTCATGATCCGCGAGACCCTCGATGCCGGCGCCCGCTACGTCAGCCTGCTCATTACGCCGGCTGACGGCGTGGTGCTGCAGAGCCGCACCACGGCCGCAGCCGCCAGCACCACCAGCGGCGCCGCCGCTTCCGTCACCACCCCCTACTGGGTCAAGCTGGCCCGCACCGGCAACACCATCAACGCGTACTACTCCGCTGATGGCGTCACCTGGACTTTGAAAGGCTCGGTCACGCTGGCCTTATCGCCAAATGCGTATGTCGGTGTTGCCGTCAGTTCGCACAACAACGGCGTGCTGAGCACCGCTGTTGTTGACAACCTGAGTGTTCAGTAAGCGAGGACAAACGATGAGCCACAAAAAACAGAGACCAGGCATCCGCGTTTCAGCATGCCGGTTGCAGCGCTTCCTGCCTGAATGCCTCGCGGCCCTTGCCTGCTGCCTGCTGGTGCGCTTGCCGGCTTACGGTGAAGTTCCGCTGCGTGGCATGGTTCATGATGGTTCGGGTGCAAGCATTGCCAATGCGCAGGTGGAACTTCGCAGCGGAGGTTGGAGCGCGGCAATCACTACGGATGGCGACGGCCGCTTCACGGCTGCTCCTGTGCCGGCGCATGGCACGGTCGTGGTTCATGCGGAAGGCTTCGCCGAAGCGAAGCAGAACTGGCAGGGCACAGATGGTACGGCTGCGAACATCGATGTAGTGCTGCTCCCCGCCGGCGCAGCATCGCAGGTTACGGTGACCGCCAGCCGTACCGAAATTCCCATGGCACAGTCGCCGGCCAGCGCCGACATCGTCACCTCGGAACAGTTTCATATGACCGCAGCGGAGGAGTTGGATGATGCTCTGCGGCAGGTTGCGGGATTCAGCACGTATCGCCGCACCAGCAGCCGCGTGGCCAATCCCACAACCGAGGGCGTATCGCTGCGCGGCGTCGGCTCCAGCGGCGCCTCGCGGGCCGCCGTCCTGCTTGATGGCGTGCCCCTGAACGATCCGTTTGGCGGCTGGGTGTATTGGGATCGCGTACCTCGCGAATCCATCGGTCAGGTGGAAGTGCTCAATGGCGGAGCCTCCGCTCTTTACGGCTCGAATGCAATGGGCGGCGTAATCGATCTACGGTCCCGGCCCCGAAACGGAAGCTATCTGTCGGCCGAAGGCGATTATGGTTCCACCGTCACCGGCAACGGCTCACTGGCTGCCGGCGCCGGGCGCGGAAACTGGGCCGGCAGCGTTGCCGCTGAAGCCTTCACCACCAATGGCTACATCGTGGTGGATAAGACCCAGCGGGGCACGGTCGATGTGCCGGCCGATTCCTCCCACCGCGCGGGCGAAGCATCCCTCGAGCGCAAGCTCTCGTCGCACGCAAGCCTGTTCGCCTCCGGCTCGTGGTTTCGCGAGCAGCGCGGCAACGGCACTCCGCTGACGTGGAACGACACTGATTTTCAGCAGGGCGTCCTGGGGGGCAACTTCAATTCCCAGGCAGCCGGAGCATTCCAGTTCCGCTTGTACGGCGATGCTGAGTGGTTCCACCAGAGCTTCAGTTCAGTGGCGGCAAACCGCAACAGTGAAAAGCTCTCACGCCTGCAGCGCGTCCCCGTGGATGAACTCGGCGGCAGCAGCCAGTGGTCGCGCGCGTACGGCGCGCGGCAGTTGCTGGTGGCCGGTGCCGAACTTCACGACGTGCGGGGCCACAGCCTTGAAAACGCATTTGCTTCCGGCGGCGCGGCAAGCTCCATCCTCGATGCCGGAGGCCGGCAGCGCACCGAGGGCGTGTACGGCGAGGACGTGATTCACGCCTCTTCGCGCCTGCTCCTCACCGCCGCCGCGCGCTTCGATTGGTGGCGCAACTTCAGCGCCTTTACCAACACCACCGTTCTGCCCTCGGCAAAGACGACTCTGGACCCGCTTGCCGGGCTCGCCGAATCAGCCGTCAGCCCGCGAGCGGGCGCAAACTTCCGGGTTACCAGCCGCTTTGCCCTCACTGCCTCGGCCTATCGCTCCTTCCGGGCGCCCTCTTTGAATGAACTCTATCGATCTTTCCGCGTGGGCAATGTCATGACGCTGGCCAACAGCAACCTGCAGGCCGAACACCTTTCGGGCGTAGAAGCCGGCGGAGTCGCCTCCCTCGGGCGCATCACCGCTCGCGGAGCCTTCTTCTGGAATGACATTTCCCAGCCGATTGCGAATGTCACGCTGGCGTCCACCGCCTCGCTCATTACCCGCCAGCGGCAGAACCTGGGCAGCACGCGCGCCGCAGGCCTCGAAGCTCGCCTCGAAGCCCGCCTGAAGCGGAGCTGGATGATGGGCGCCGGCTACCAGTACGCTGAGGCTGTCGTGACCAGCTTTCCTGCCGATTCCACCCTGGTCGGTTTGTGGGTCCCCGAGGTTCCGCGACACCAGCTCACCGCGAATGTCGGATATGCCAACCCGCGATTCATAACGGCAGCCCTTCAGGCCCGGATTGTGAGCCGCCAATTCGACGACGATCGCAATCAGTTCTCCCTCGAGCCGTTCACCAACCTCGATGCTTCACTCTCCCGTCGGCTCGGCCGAGGCTTTGAAGTATTCGCTGCGGCGGAAAACCTGCTCAACCAGCGCTACTCAACCGCGAAAACCCCCATCCGCACTATCGCTCCGCCGGTCAGCGCCCGCGCCGGACTTCGCCTGACCCTGACCGCGAGATAACCGTGGGTTTCGTCATAACGCTCATCGCGCAACTCGATCACGATTGTGTTGTCTGGAAGGCTCAGAGCTGAAAGCTGAGAGCTTATCCCGCGAACGGATTCTCATCTGCGGTTGGCCCGTACACCATCGGAAGCGTCCTTCTGGCTTCTCCGTGCCTCAGCGTCTCCTTCGTGAGTTCGCATTACGGTTCGAATCCGACCCTGCCCATGGCCGCTCGCGCTTCAGGATTTTTCATGAACCATCTCCACACCGAGCCAGTACGGTAGTTCTCGGCCATGAGCAGCGAAATGCCAAGGTCAATACCGATCACGTCCGGGTCGGCCCATTCGGTGATGGGATTGAAAGCATCGACGAAGCCGTAGCGGCGCCATACTTTATCGCCGAACCGCTCGCGCAGATTCTGCAGCACGTCCAGGCATTCGGGCAGGAAAGGCAGCGACCCCGCGGCCGCCGCCGGAACAACGGTTCCATCAATCGGCCCCATACGCGGAGGGCCGCCCCACACCGTGTAGCCTCTCGCCGAATCGGAAGCCGTAATCCCCCATAGCGCCTCGGAATAATCCGGAAACTCGGCATGCAGATCAATGCAGAACCGGCGATGAGCACGGGTGGCGATCACGGAGTTCTCGAAATAATCGGCGTAACGGTCGCGCCGCTTGCGGAAATCGAACCACGCGTGGGAATACTGATGCACGAACAGCGGAGCACGCGCTCCGATATAGGAGTAGCCGTAATAATGGAAGATGGGCCGCTGCCATGCGTCCCACGATCCCGGCGGAATGGGATGTCTGGGCGAGCCGATGGCCAGCAGGTAGAGCATCATCAGTTCGCAATAGCTGTCCCAGCGGTGCGCCAGGAATCCGGATTCGGGCTTCCATCCGTGCGACAGCAGTTCGCCGCCGTCGAGCATCCACTGCCAGTCCGCCCGCTCGTAGATCTGCCGCGCCAGTTTCGCCGCCGCCCCGGAGAAGTATTGCCCGCACGTCAGAATGCCGCAAAGCAGGATCGCCGTGTCAATGGACGATACTTCCGAACGGAAAGCGCGCTCGCCCGTCCTGATATCGACAAAATGATGGAAAAAGCCGTGCTCGTTGGGCAGTGACTCCCACAAAAACCTGAGCGCAACCTGGGCCCGCGCCTCGGCCTCGGAACGAGATCGGTAACCCCTCTGCGCCGCAATGCACAGCGCGGCTAGTCCAAATCCGGTCGCCGCGATGCTGCCGATCGTTCTCTTGTCGTCGCCATCGGCCAGCGCGCGGTCTTTTACCAGGCCCGTACTCGCATCCGCCTGCTCCCAGAAGAAGAGGCAGGCAGCACGTTCCAAATCGTCGAGCAGGCGGTCAGGATCAAGCCGCTGCAGCCGCGCGATCAGGTGGCGCCCCGCAAACAGATGTGGAGGAAAGAGTTCGGCGCCCGCCGCAGTGAGAAGCTGTATCGCGCTGCGGCGGGTCAGTGGCACGAGTTAACTATAGCGGGAACTATTTGTCGATTTCGAGCAGGACCAGCCCGCTGGCGGGGATCGAAATCTCAACCGAGCCGTTCTGAAGTTCGATGGGCTCAGCCATGGGCTGCCGGGCAGCCTTCCTCAATTCGGCAATCTGCTCCGCGTTGGGAGAGGCGGGCGAACCCATCGCGTGGAAGGCTTTGAGCACATTTCCATGGTCTGCATCCACGCGCCAAAGGCGGGCGTGCGAATTTGCGGCGGTATTTTCCACGTGCAGCCGTATGGTTTTTTCGCCTCCGGATCCGCCCGCGGGCACAAGGTTCCACAATGCGATCTCCAGCTTGCCTTCCTGAGTGCGCGTGGCCAGCGCCGAATCGGAATCGAGCGGCAGCCGCCGGTTGCCGAGCCGGTGCAGAAGCCCAAATGCGTTATAGGCCGGCTTGGGAATGTTGCGCTCCGCCATCAGGCCAAAACCGCCGTAGAACGGCGTCTTCACCACGCCCTGCTCTTCGAACACGTCGGAAAACGTCCAATATGCCATCACGTCCACCAGTCCGTCGCACAGGCGGATGGTGTTGGCCATCCACGGACCCATATAAACCGTATCCGTGATCTCCGGCTCGTTCATGTAGCTGGCGTTGTATTCGCTGAAGATCAGCGGCAGATTCGGGTGAGCGGATGCCGCAATCTGGTCGTGCACCTTCTTCACGGCGCGGCACACCATCTGGTCGCGCGGGATGTCTTCTTTTGTGCCGAAAACATTGTCCGCGGTGTCATTGGCATACACGTGGGTCGAGGCAAAGTCGATGGGAATCTGCCGTTGCTCCAGATCGCGCAGAAAACGATCCACCCACGCAGCTTGCGCAGTGCTCGGGCCGCCAACGCGCAGGCGCGAGTTGGCTGCCTTCACGGCTCTTGCGGTGTGGGTGTACAGCTCGAGGTAGGTTTCGTACTTCGGGTCGCCCGCCCAGAAATCAATGTTGGGCTCGTTCCACACCTCGAAATACCATTGTGCCACCTCATTGATTCCGTAGCGCTCGATCAGGTGCCGGGCAAACGCCGTGATCATGGCGTCCCAGCGCTTCCAGTCCTTCGGCGGAGAAACCAGCGGTTTGTACCAGAATGGATGAACCACCGGCGGCGACGTCGAAAGCTGCCGCGGCATGAAACTCAATTCCACGAACGGGCGAACATGGTTCTCCAGCAGGCCGTCATAAATCTGGTCAATGTAGGAGAAGTTGTATGTCACATTGCCGTGCGCGTCCTCGTTGTAGAGCCCGGCCTCATCATGAAAAATGGCGTGGAAGCGCACGTAGTCGAAGTCGGCAACCTGCTTTACGGCGGCCAGATCGCGGCGATAGCTGTCGCGCAGGGTCAGCACGGCGCGCCCGGAGCCGAAAATCTTTTCCCAGAAATGAGGAAACGGCGTGCCGGCGGCCGAAGCGTCGAGAGTCAGCCTGGTCGCCTGCTGTGCCGCCGCGGCATGGGCAACCGGAGCGCAGGCCGCGAGCAGCAGCCCCGCAGCCAGCGATTTCAGAATTTGCGTACGCATGCGCTCTCCCGCCCAGGAATGCAAATGCTGAAGTCCCCGGGGACACCCGGGGCTGGCGAGCTTCGCTCGCCTGTCCGGCCCAGGTCGGCCGGACCCACGCGTTGGCCGGTACTTACGGCCACAGGGAAACAATGCCGTTAGCTTCTGCGTGAATGCCCTTCGTGCGGAGAATAATATTCCGCACGAAGGGCACAAAGAATCAGAAGTTGATACGGGCCTCCACCTGCATCACCCGCCCGGCCGTCGAGTTGGTCGCCTGGCCGAAGGTTGCGCTGCCGATGTTGGTGTTGCCGGCCCCGAACTGGAAGGGCGCCAGGTTGGTGAGGTTGAACACGTTGTAGGCCACGCCGCGAACATCCAGGCTTGCCCGTTCCATAATCTTGAACGTCTTGCCCATGGTGAGGTCCACCGAGCGGTAGTTCGGTCCGCGGAAGCTGTTGCGCCCGATGGCGGGAATACCCGGCGCCTGGTTGAAGTACGCTGCGCCGCCGCCCGGGAAGTTCGAGCCGGCGGTGGTCAGCGCGCTGTACGAGTTGCTGTAAACCGGAGTCTTCAGCACGCCGCTCGGCCGGTATGGGCTCAGGCACTGGCTGGCCACCGGCAGGCATGACTGGTACGTCACCGGCGTCCAGGGGAACCCGGTGTGGTAAGTGAAAATCCCGCTGGTGGTCCAGCCGCCGAGCAGGAAGTTCTCCACCCCGTGGGTGTGCTTGAAAAGCGGAATGTGGTACACGGAGAACACGTTGAAGTAGTGTTTCGCGTCGTAATCCGAAGGCCCGTAGTTGAGAGCGTTGTTCTGCGGATAGGTCTGGTTGGTCACGAATCCCGGCCCGCTGTAGGAAAGCGTGTCGAGGCTCTTGCTCCAGCGGTAATTCGCGGTAAACGTCCAGTCGTTGAAGTTGCGCTGCACGTCCGCCAGCAGCGCATTGAAGTTGCCGCTCACGTCCGGGGTCGGGAAATACATGGCATACACGGCATTGTTAATCGCCGGGTAAACGAAGTTCTGATTGACGATGCGGATCTCATGCCGCGTCTCGCTCCCCTGGTACGCAACCGAACCTACCAGGTGGAACGGCAACTGGTCCTGCACCTGCAGCGAGTAGAGCATCGACATGGGTTGCGGGAAGTGCTGCGGCGCGCCCCATATTTCGACCGACCCAAATTGCGCGCCCGCGCTGGGCAGGTTGTTGGCGCCGAGCGGCATCAGGGTGGGCAGTGTCGGGCTGGTCTGGTACCCGTAGATCCCGTTGCTGCTGGTGCTCAACAGGATCAGATTATTGTCGAAAGGCGAACCCCACGATTCGCCGCCGTAGCCGGCCGTCCCGCAGCACAGGCCCATCTGCGCCGCAAACGGCGGGTTCTGCCGCGAGTTGGTCAGCAACGCTTCGGGAACGCGATTGTACGCAATGCCAAAGCCGCCGCGCACCACCAGTTTGGTCTGCTCGCCGGGGCTCCAGGCAAAGCCCACGCGCGGCGAAAATGGCGTCTTCGAGGCGTTGTAATACTGGCTGACCACGTTCACTGTCCCATTCGTGAGGCCCGAACTGCCCGGGATGAAGTTGGTCAGGTGGCCGTTCACCTCCGAGATTGGGCTGAAGTACTCATAGCGCAGCCCCACATTGGCAGTCAGGTTCGGCCGGAGTTTGATATCGTCCTGCACGAACAGGCCGAGATCATGGCTGCGATAGTAGAACCGGCTTGTGGAGTCGGCGCCGGTCTTCGGGTTCACCAGCACGCCCTCGTAAATAGGAGCGTTGTTGAACAGGTTCCAGAGATCGGCAAACGCATACGCCGGCCGGTTGCGTCCGACTTCGTTGTCGTTGTTCTGCTCGCGCGTATATTCGCCGCCGAAGCGGATGGCATGCCGCCCGAAGACTTTGGTAAACGTATCGACAAACTCGTACGTGTTCTCGGCCAGGTCCGCGGGCGTGGTGGGCGAAGACGTGGGCGACACGTTGATGTTACCCACGCCCCCCGGCATATTCTGCACATAAACGTAAGGGATGCCCCAGTTCACGGAAGAACTGCTCAACTCGTTGTAAGCCCAGCGCGTGAAGTTCACGCGGGCGTCGTTCAGCATGCTCGGCGAAAGCGTCCAGATCCAGGCCAGCATGCTGGCGCTGTTGTTCGGAGTGTATGCCAGGTTAAAGGCCGGAGCCGGCACGGAGCCATCCGCGGGCCCAAGGCTGTTGCCCCGCACAAACATTCCCGTCCAGGCGAGCTGGTGCTTGCTGCTCAGGTTGTAGTCCAGGCGCCCGTTGTACTGGTTCGGCTTGGTCAGGTTCTGCTGGCGCAACTGCACATACTGCAGGTCGGGCACTCCGTCGAGCCCGCCGCCCGCCTGGCACTGCTGATTGGTTCCGCAGGTGGCGGCATTCCCGCCAAAAATCGGGACGTAAGCGCCATTGCCTTGATAAGGCGAACCGACGTCCAATCCGCCATTCACCACCGCGCAAGCCCAATTCGCGGACGTAAACGGCGCGCAGGAGGGTGTGAGCGTGGAGTACACCGCAGGCTGGGCGCCGGCCAGGTTCATCACCGTATCGGCAAACGATCCGCCGCGCTGCGTATGCAGCGCCGACAGAAACTGCGGAGTGAAGGTGTACATCGGCCCCGAAACGGTCGTGGAGGAGCTGTGCAATCCTTCCCAATCGAAAAACCAGAACAGCTTGTCCTTCTTGATTGGGCCGCCCGCGTGCGCGCCATACTGGCGCCACTTGTTGGCATCCTTCGTCGGCTTGGCGCCGGCAGGCCCGGCATAGCCGCTGAATGCGTTGAGCGACGGATCCTGGTAATTGAAGAATGCGCCGCCATGAATGCTGTTCGTGCCGCTCTGGGTCACTACTTCCACAATGGCCCCCGAGTTGCGCCCCAGCGACGCATCGTAAGGCGTTGACACCACGTGCAGCTCTTTAACGTCATCCGCGCTCGGCGTCAGAACCGCCGCGCCGCCCCAGCTCTGGCTATTTACGCTGACCCCGTCAACCCAATACCCGTTCGACGAAATGCGCTGGCCATTCGCCGAAATGTTCACCTGGTTTTCCACCTGGTAGATCGAAAGGTTGCTGCCCCCCGGCCCGGTCGTGTTCGCCAGGTTCATCGAGCTGCCGTTGGCTCCGCGCGCGCCATCGCC
>JAFAIN010000034.1 GCA_019236695.1 Acidobacteriota bacterium
ATGCGGCAGCAATCCCAACGGCAGCCGCAATTCCGCCCGCCAGCGCACTAATGAGTCCCTTCATCGGCCTAACCCTCCGCACCATTCGATGCGCGCCCCCGGGGAACCGTTTCACCCGTGAAAGTTCACCGCCGCCAGGCCGAGGAAACGCGCCGCCGTGCCCAGGCCTTCTTCGATGCGTAGAAGCTGGTTGTATTTGGCAATGCGGTCTGTGCGCGAGGCCGAGCCGGTCTTGATCTGCCCGGCACCGGTGGCCACGGCCAGGTCGGCAATGAATGTATCCTCCGATTCGCCCGAGCGATGCGAAATTACCGAGTCATAGCCGTTGCGGCGGGCCAGGGTGATGCAATCCAGAGTTTCGGTAACGGTGCCGATCTGGTTCAGCTTGATCAGGATCGCGTTGGCGGCGCCTTTTTCGATTCCCTGCCGCAGCCGATCCGTATTGGTGACGAACAAGTCGTCGCCTACGAGTTGAATGCGGCTGCCGAGCTCTGCAGTCAGCATGGTCCAGCCCTGCCAATCGTCTTCCGCCAGGCCGTCTTCGATCGAGACAATGGGATACTTCCGCGCCCAGTCCGACCAGAACCGCACCATCTGCTCGCTGGCCTGCGCCGACCTGTCGGACTTCTTGAAGATATATTTGCCGTCCTCATAAAACTCGCTCGAGGCCGGATCGAGCGCGATGGCAATCTGCCCGCCCGGAGTGTAGCCGGCCTGCTGAATCGCTTCAATGACCAGCTCGATGGCTTCGACGTTTGACTTCACCGAAGGAGCAAAGCCGCCTTCGTCGCCAACCGCGGTGTTGTAACCGCGCTTTTTCAGCACCGACTTGAGCGTGTGGAAGACCTCCACGCCCCAGCGCAGAGCCTCGGAAAACGATTCGGCGCCCACCGGCATCACCATAAATTCCTGAAAATCAACGTTGTTATCGGCGTGCGCTCCGCCATTGAGGATGTTCATCATGGGCACGGGTAGCACGCATGCGTTCACGCCGCCGAGGTAGCGATACAAGGGGATCTTCAGTTCGGCAGCCGCGGCTCGGGCCGCTGCCATGGAAACCGCAAGGATGGCATTGGCGCCCAGCCGCGACTTGTTTTCGCTCCCGTCCAGTTCGATCATCTTGAGGTCGAGGGCACGCTGCTCGCCGGCATCCATGCCGGCAATGGCTTCCGCAATTTCGCCATTGACGCTCTCAACCGCCTTCAGCACGCCTTTGCCTTTGTAGATTCTCGTGTCATCGTCGCGCAGTTCCACTGCCTCATGGCGGCCGGTGGAGGCGCCGCTCGGAACAATGGCGCGGCCCATGGCGCCGCTTTCGAGCCACACTTCGGCTTCAACGGTGGGATTACCGCGCGAATCCAGCACCTGGCGCGCTCGCGTTTCCGAAATGATCATGCTGCCGCCCTTTCTGAGAATCGAGGATTATAAATTGTGAAGAAGCCCAGTTCGATTCAGCTTCTTCCTGTAGTGCTATATTCCCCAAAATGGATCGGAGCAGCACATGAACGTCGGCGATATTGCGCCAGACTTCACGCTTGGCGCCGCAAACATGCCGGAGCCGTACACGCTCTCCGAAATCATCGCTGCCGGCCCGGCGGTGGTGGAATTTTTGCGCGGCACCTGGTGACCGAATTGCGTAAAGCGCATGGCTCAGTTCGAGTCGGCCAAACAGGATTTCTTGCAGCGGTCGCTCGCAATGGTGTTTATTGCGGCGGAAAAGCGCGCCGGAATTTTCAAGCCTGAGCGGTACTTCGAAAAGCATCCAATTTCGTTCCCTTTCCTGCTGGATGAAGATCGCAGCGTCACCAGGGCATGGGGCGTGTACCAGCGCCTGCGGATGGATGCATTCAACATCGCGCGCCCCGCAACCTTCGTGGTTGACCGGCAGCGGCATGTGCGATGGATCTACCTGGGAGCGAGCCAGGTTGACCGCGCTCATATCGAGGAAGTGCTCAGGCAGGCAGTGGCGGCACGATGAACGACTGTGAGGAGATCCCGCTAACAGGCCCGTGGCCTTCCGGACATACGAGCAGTTCAACGTCCCCTTTACCGAATCGTAATCGGCCGCGAAGTCGCTGTTGGCGCCGTAGACCAGATGAGGACGTCCGAGCCGCCCTGACCGCCTAACCTGAGCGCCCGGGAGGTAGAGCGCCCGCGGCTAATAGGCCGTGGCCTTCAGGTCTTCCTCCGTCAACAGGTCGAGTTCCACCGAGCCCTCGAGCGGCAGAGCGTCCACGGGGAGGCGATCGCGCCACAGGCTGATTCGCAGCCGCAGCTTGCCGCCGATCTGCGCCTGCAGAACACGAAGCGGCACGCAGATGGCGAACGAGTCGCGCAGCCTTACATCCACTGACGACCCCTCTGCCATGGGCACGTGGCTGCCTGCATCGCCGTTCGAATTGCCGGGTGCCCGCTGAACAGAGAAACCATCGAGCACGCCGTTCGAGAACTGCGATTGCACGCGCACTACTGCGACCGGCTCCAGCCTGCCGGGGGGAAGCGTCTCGATGGTCACCAGCAGGACGAAGCTGACGCCGGCTTCGGAAGGCGGGCGGCGGGCCAGAAAATCGATTCTTACGTAGAGGTTCTCCTCGTCGATGCCCGCATGCATGGCCTCCAGATACGCGCGCCCTCCATGCATCGTGCCGCCGGAACGCTCGGCCGTGTACATTGCCGCTCCGACCCAATCGAAATAGCGGGCAGCAGCCGAAGAGAGCCGCGGATGGATGTAGCCGGTTTGCGGCGCAAAAAACGGCCGTCCTGAAGAATTCGCGATGGGCTGGGCCAGGTATTCGGGAGGCGCCGCGCCAAGCGCTGCATAAATGTTCGACAGGTGCTTGCGATACAGTTCGTCAAAATCGCGATCGTTGGCCGAATGATGCTCCGGACCGTACCACCAGTTCCAATCGCTGCCTTCGGCAATCAGCAGCTCCTCGAAAGCCAGCGCGCGTTTTTCCGGTTCCGCTTCGCTTTGCGCCCGGGCAAAGAAATCGCGCGCGTCGGAGACGTATTCCCACGAGCGGTTATCCTCGGGCGCGCCAATCCAAACGTTGAAGTTGCCGTTGATCCACGAACCGGGAGTGAGAGACGACAAAGGATGGAAGTTGCGCTGCCGCGAAATGGCCTCGGAGACGGTGACGGCCTCAAATGCATCATCGTTCTGCAGCAGATCGTAAAAACGCCGAAGAAACTCGCGCCCCGAGCGCGGATAAAACTCCCACGCATTCTCGCCGTCGAGGATGATGGGCACCACTGGCTCCATCCCACGTTCAACCAGCGGCCATGCTGAGGCCTTGATCCTGCCGGCAAGGTGCGCCGCAGCATCCCGCGGCGGCATTCCGGAATACACAAAGCCGATGAGGTCGGAGATTACATGGTCGCGAAACAGCAGGTTCATGGCGGTTTCGCCGCGCTCATAGCGATGGATAGTGTAAAGCAGTTCCGCCGAGGAAGCGTCCAGCACGCCCTCTGAATCGCGCACCAGCGACGTGCTTGAACTGCGCGCCAGAACGCCTTCGTCCGTGGCCATCCACTGCACCCCAAGCGCCGCGGCGATCGCCAGCACTTCCTCCGAAACGCTGCCCTCGGAAGGCCACACGCCACGAGCGTCGCGGCCGAAAGTTTGGCGATAGAGTGCGAGCCCGCGCTCCAGTTGCGCGCGGGCATCTTCAGGATGCCGGAAACGCGATTGCGGCAGCGGCAAGCCCGGCGAGGAAACTGCGCCGATGCTGGTATCGCAAAGCAGCGGTAGGATGGGGTGGTAAAACGGCGAAGTCGAAATCTCGATGGAACCGCGCTCCGCTGCCTCGCGATACGCGGGCAGGACGCGCGACATCAGGCGGCGCTCGGCCGCCATCACCTGCTCCTGATCCTCCTCCGTATAGCCGCGCTCCTTCCGCACCAGTTCGGCAATGTCGGGTTCCTCAAGGAAGAATTCATCGAACCACGCAACCTGCGAGAGCACTTGAAGGTCGGTGATGTCCTGATGCGAAAAATGCGGCTCCGCAGCCACAGGATCGGCGGCGCCGTGAAACTGTTCCAGCAACTCGGCATAGCGCGGGTATCGCCCGATCATATGGGTGTGATTCGCCTGAAACAGATATTCCAGGGCAAACCGGCGCTCGTGGGGCGCCATGTCGCGCGCCGGCCGCGCGGCAGCATCCAGAAAAGGATCGCGCGCCGTGCCGGCGACGTAGTCTTCGACCTGGGTAATCAGCGAAGGGACAAGGTTGAACGTCTGGTGAACCCGCGGAAACTCGTCGAGCAGCTTCACCATGCCGTAGTAATCCTTCAGCGCATGCATTCGGACCCACGGCAGGCGATACTCGCCCGTGATCAGGTCCTTGTAAAAGGGCTGATGCATGTGCCAGAGGATGACGACGCGAATCGGCATGTTAGAACGGCAAATTGCCGCAAACTCTTACGATAGCGCAGCCGGAGCAGGCTGTCCCATTACCTTTGCTGGTGTCAGGATCACGTTTTGGCCGGCAGCGAGGCGCCCGGGAGTTCAAACTCCGGCAAGCTCCTCCTCGAGCAGTTGCTTGTTGTACAAATCCGTGTAATAACCGTTGCGGGCCAGCAACTCCTCGTGACTGCCCAGTTCCACGATCTCGCCGGCGCTGAGAACCGCGATCTGGTCCGCATTGCGCACAGTTGAGACGCGATGCGAAATAAAGATAGTGGTCCTGCCCGTCATGACCTCGCGCAGGTGATCGAGAATCTTCTCCTCCGTATAGGTATCGACGCTGGAGAGCGCATCATCCAGGATGAGGATGCGGGGGGCCCGAACCAGGGCGCGGGCAATGGCGGTTCGCTGCTTCTGCCCGCCGGAGAGCGTAATGCCGCGCTCGCCCACCAGCGTCTCGTAGCGCTCGGGAAATCCCTCAATATCAGCGGCAATGCTGGCGGCTTCGGCGGCGGCATGCACTTGCTCGTCGCTTGCCTGGCCGGCTCCGAACGCGATGTTCTCCCGAATGGAGTCGCTGAAAAGAAACGTTTCCTGCGGCACAAAACCAATGTGGCGACGCAGGGTGGAAAGCGGGTAATCGCGAAGCGGGCGGCCGTCCAGGAGCACGGAGCCCGCAGGCGCGTCATAGATGCGCGGGATCAAGTTCACCAGGCTGCTTTTGCCGGAGCCGGTGGGGCCAACAATCGCCAGGCTCGAGCCCGCGGGGATACGAAGGCTCAGGGCGTTCAATACCACACTGCCGGCGGTTGCGGGGGATGCGCCATTTCCGCCGGCTGCCGGAGAAGCAGCGCTCCGGGGATAGCGGAAGGTGAGATTGAAAAACTCAATTTCGCCGGCAATCTCCTCAGGGGCTCCGGGCCCCGCTTCGTCCTTCACCTCGGGCTGTGCCCTCATGAGCTCCTCCAGTCGCCCCAGTGACGCCGTACCGCGCTGGAAGATATTGATTACCCAACCCAGCGCAATGATGGGCCAGGTGAGCATGGTGATGTAGAGCATGAAGGCAATAAAGTCGCCGGCGCGAATTCGCCCCTGCAGCACCTGGCGGCCTCCGAGCCAAAGCACTACTACCACCGCGAGCCCCAGCAGCAGCTCAAGCGTGGGCCAAAGCATCCCCATCAAACGCACCAGTTTAAGGCTGCGGGAAATGTATTCGCTGTTGGCAGCCTCGAATTGCTCAATCTCGGCCTGCTCCTGGGCATAAGCGCGGATTACACGAACTCCGGAAAGGTTTTCCTGCACTCGCGCCGAAATGTCAGAGAACATGGCCTGAATACGCTCGAATCGCTCGTGGATGCGGCGCCCGAAATACTGAATGACGATGCTGGCCAGCGGCAGCGGCAGGAAGGCATACAGCGTCAGCCTGGGGCTGATGCGAACCATGAATGCCAGCGCGGCAATGGTGAATACCACCGTATTGGCCGTGTACATGATCGCCGGCCCCAGCAGCATGCGTACGGCGTTGAGATCGTTGGTGGCGCGCGCCATGATGTCGCCGGTGCGGGTGCGCTGATAAAAGGAATACGAAAGCCTCTCCAGGTTCGCGAAAAGATCATTTCGCATATCGAACTCGATCTCGCGCGAAATCCCGATCACCACCCAGCGGGTCAGGAACTGGAAAATGCCTTTGGCCAGAGGTATGCCAACCAGCAGCAGCGAGTAAACCAGCAGCTTGTGATGATCGATGCTGGCCTGTTTCAAATCATTATCGAGGCGGCGGACCACCTCGGGAAACAGCACCCAGATGCCGTTCATCAGCAGAACCGAAAAAGCGCTCAGCACATATTGCCATCTGTAGCGGCGGAAATAAGGCGAGAGGGGGCGCAGGCTCCGGAACATGCGGAATTGCTCATTTTAGCAGCCCGAGAAATTGAGGTCTTGAAGCCTCGTCCGGATTGAGGGATCAGTTGCGGGGAGGATCGGGCACGGCAGGCAACGCCGCGGCCGGCTTCGGAGCCGCCTCCGCCGGAACGGCAGAAGCGTCAGCCAGCGAAACATCAGCGCCCAGTGTGTCGTACCGGCGATAGACGCTGATGTGGAACACCGACTGGCGAAACTCTTCTTCCACATCGAGGAAACCCTGATTCTGCAGCGCCAGCAGGTAGTCGCGCGCCCACTTTATTTCTGCTCTTGACATGCCCCGCTTGCCGATATCAATGGTCGCGCCGGAGAGGTGAGGCGATGCCAATTCCCCGGATTCCGCCGCGGCATTATGGTTGTAGCGCATCAGCTTGTGCTGAAATTCCGCGGTTCGAACGGCAGAAGTGACAAGCGTGGGACGGCGGAACTTTTCCCACCGCTCATGGGCAAAATCCACAACAAAATCGCGCGTCCAGGGGCGGCAATAACGCCGCTCTTCCGGAAGATTCTGGGCCACACCCAGGTCCCGGGTTTCGGGCAGGCGCACCAGGCTTTCGGCGAGAATCAATTGCTGCAATTCGTCGTCAGTCTGAATGCGCTCCAACTGCTCTTCCGTGATCATCTGGTTCTGGTGGAGCAGCGATTCGCGCGTGCCGTGAACCGGGGAGGCGAGGATGAGGGCCCGAAGGCGGGCCAGGCGAAGGCGCTGGCGCGAGGCTCGCGTCGCCTTGAGGTGAGCCGGTTTCGATTTGGCTGCCCGCGAGCGGGAACGCGTCATGCCCAGCATGGAAGCCGGCAGCAGCGTCACGACCGCGAACAGCACGATAGCCCGGTTTTTCAATCGTCAGCTCTTGTGCAGCGCGCCCACCGGGAAGCAAAAAAGGCAGCTCCAAGTGAACCGCAATTGAGGCAATTTACCTGAAAACCCAGGACCCAGGAAGAAAAATCGTCCCAGCCTCCGGCCTGAGTACCACCTGCAACAATAGTTCGAGGTACGCTGGAAGAAATAGGTTGCGAGTGTCCATTGTCCTTTGGTCACCACAGAATGGGCAACCCGGCGCCGCAACCAGCAGTTGCTATACTGCCGTCGCATGCTGAAACGGGTGCTCAATGAGGGGCGCCGCCTGGCCGATTGCGCGCTCGAACGGCTGCTTCCGCCGGAAACGCGGCCACCTGTGTCGATTCACAAAGCCATGCGCCACAGCGTCTTTGCCGGCGGCAAGCGGCTTCGCCCCATTCTGTGCATGGAAGCCGGCCGGATGCTTGCCGGGGAGTTGCCGCCCGGGATTGAGGAACTGGGCGCAGCCCTCGAGATGCTGCACACTTATTCGCTCATTCATGACGACCTGCCCGCGCTGGATAATGATGACCTGAGGCGCGGCCGCCCCACCTGTCATAAAGCGTTTGGCGAGGCCATCGCAATTCTGGCCGGTGATGCGTTGCAGACGCAGGCTTATGAAGTGATGTCGCGACTGCAATGCCCCGCCGGGGCCCGGGTGAAGATCATGGAAGAGATCGCGCGCGCTACCGGCACAGTGGACGGCATGATTGGCGGCCAGGTTATGGACCTGGAAGCTGAACATACCGCGCCTGACGCGGCCACGCTGGAAGCGATTCACCGGTCAAAAACAGGCGCGCTGTTTGCCTCCTCTCTTATCTCAGGCGGAGTTTACGCCGGAGCGAGCGCAGAAGAGGTTGCCCGGCTGCGCGCCTTCGGCCGGGCCATCGGACTGGCTTTTCAAATTGCCGATGACATTCTGGACTGCACCCAATCCTCAGAGCAATTGGGGAAGACGGCGGGCAAGGACGCCGCCGCCAGCAAAGCCACGTATCCGCTGCTCTTCGGAATCGAAAAATCGAGTGAACTTGCGGGCCAGTTGGTGCAGCAGGGCCGCGCTGAGATCCAGCAGTTTGGCAAGCGGGCTGAAACTTTGCAGGAACTGGCCGGGTACCTGGTACAGCGAAACAAATAAGCTACAGGCCGGCCGCCACGCGCGCCGAAACGGCCGGCGCTTCGAGCGCCACAATGCGCTGCAGCCGGAACCTGAGCTGTTCGTACGCTTCCATGATCTCTGAGGCAGCCAGGCGCCTTGCGGGAAGCACCCATTGCGAGCAGAGCCGCAGGCGCACACCAATCGCGAGAATTTGAAACTGCAGAGCCGAGCCTGCCAGTTGACGGGCGGTTGCGGCAGTAGCGGCATCCGCCGCGGTCAGGGCAGGTTGGGCGTAGGCCAGCAGGACACGCGCGTTGGCGCAGGCCTGCGCCAGGTAAGCGAGCGAAGCGCGAATCCTTTTGCGGCGGAACTTCAAGTACTGCCGGCGCGGCAATCGGGTGTGGAGAAAACGATCCTCGGAAGGGTCAATCAGGTTCAGGAACGCCTCAGTGTCGAAGCAATCGAGCTGCTGCTGCAGTTCCGCAAGGCTGCGCGGCCGCTCAAACCCGCGCAGCGCCATAACTCCAAATCCCAAGGCGCCCAGGATTCCAATGACGAGCAAGGCAAGAAGCATCGTTCATCTTCCCTTCAGCATTCCCGCGAGTGCATTGTTCCAGATGGCAAGATCGTTGGCCGGTAGCTCAAATGGTTGCTCCCGCTCGCTGCGGCGGGCTGCCACGTAGTACAGCCAGATCAGGACCGTACAGCCATAAGCAACAGTCACCAGCAATGAGTAAGCAAACGCAGCCGACGGCCCCAGGCGAAAATGCAGCGCCTCGCCGGCCAGTTCGCAACTGGCGTAGAACGCGAACCCAACCACAAGGCCAAAAATGTGCGAAGGCCACTGCAGCTTGAAATAACCCGCAATCGCAAAAAGAAAAAAGACGAGTCCCAGGCGCAGGATGTCGACCGCCTGCCTCACCGCAAGGATGCCCTGAATCAGGCGAGAGTAGTCCGGGCCGGTCGAGAACGCCGCGGCAACCACTCCTGCCAGGAGCAAAATCGCAGCCGCGCAGTTCAGCAGCACCGCGCCCGCCTTGCTCATGCCTTCGTAGCGTCGAAACACTTGCATGTAAAGCTCGTAGATCACGGCAAAAGTAAGGATGGCGGAGAGCGCCGCCGTGCACCAATAGACGAAGAAATACACCATGTAGCTCGGGTGAGGTACATGGCGCACTACGACCTGTGCCGGAAGAGCCGCTACGTGCAGGGCAGTGTATGCCGTGAACGCAGGAAACCCCCGCCAGAGTTTTTTCCAGACGAGCATCCCCATCAGCGCCATCTGAATGGCGGCCGTGAGCAACACCAGGCTATCGCGAACTATGGCGCCGGCAGTCATCCCGGTGGCCGAAAGCATACCTCAACATCCGCTTCCAGCCAATTGCATTCCGTGCCGGTGCTCTTTCAGGTCGTTTACTGCATCGGCGGCATCGGGCACTTCGGGTTCTGGAACGGATCACACGTGGGCGGAGGGTTGCCGCCGTCGCGCATGGCTCGCGATGCGGTTGGCCCCAGCGCCAGTACTGTCAGCAGCAGCATACGGAGGAACAGTTTCGCCATTTTGCTTTTTCTCCTGAGATTTGGTGATGAAACCGTGATAGTGTGGCTTGTTTTTTGCGGTTGTGCGGAAATTTCGTGATTTTGTTCCGTGTTCCGAAAATGGAACAAAAATGATTTTTTTGTGCGCAGATGACGATTTTGTGGTACGCACGCTGGGGGCCCTGCGGGGCTGCTGGGCGCGGCTGGTGTACACCGCCGAACTGAGGCAGGCGGATGGCCGGTATGAACACTGGGGTTTCATCCGCACTCACGGGGAGCAGAACTCCCAGGCGGCAATCGAACGAGCCCACCGGCAGATGTTTCGTGAGGTGTTGCGGCGCCCCATCTCCGAACTCGCAAACGGCGATGCCCTGGACCGGGCGCGGGCGGCGCTTGCGGGGCGGTTGAACCTGCTTCCCAACGGGACTCGCCGGGCCGCCAGGCTCCACTTTACTGCAGTAGCTTTTGCACTCTCTCAGGTTCCGGCCAGCAATCCAGCCGCATCGCCAGCCCAACCACCTGGCCAATGAGCTCTACATCTCGCGGCCGGCGGAGAATCCTGGCCCTCTCGGGCGAGAGATGGTGCGGCCGGAGCAGCAGCTTGTCGGCATCCTCCTCCAGCCAGCAGCAGGTATAGCCTTCATGGGTTTCGACAAAATAAATCGGCCGCTCGAGTTCGGTTCTCCACGGTCCCGTCAGTATTTCGGTCCGGTGCTCATCCACCTGGATGAAGGAACCAGGCAGGAGCAGCGGATACATGAAGAAATCGCGCGCCCCAATATAGCCATAGGTGTATTCGGAGCCCGCGAATTCCTGCAGGAACGCTAGGGGGGCAACGCCCCATTTCTCAATCAGCCGGCCCAGGTTCGAAGTTCGGTTGATGTCGAATGCCGGGTCCACGCGGACAGGAATCCTGGCCGTAAGCCCTGCGGTGGCGCCCTGCATCAGGTGCGTCTTCGGCACGGGTATCAACGCCGAATCCGAGGCCACATTGGCCAGGTCGATCTCATACAGCAGCAGGAGGGCGCGGATGTCCACGTGGTACGTGACCGAGAGCGCATACAGCCGGTGAATGCTGGGAATGCTGCTTCCCGTTTCAATGCTCGAAAGCCGGCTGATAGGGATGAGATATTCGCTTTCCCCGTAGCGCCCGGCGAGCTTTTCCGACGCCATTTCGACGTCGCGCATGCTGAGCCCAAGGCCTTCACGAAGTTTCCGCAATTGTTCGCCGGGGCTCGCGCGCATGAGAATCAAAGAAAAGTATCACGAGACCGCTGTTGTTCCAAATTCGGAACAGCATGGCCTGGAGCCGATTGTAAAATTGATTTCAGTCTTTTGTGAAAGTTTGGAACTTGGGCTGCCGAAGGGGCGCGTGCAGCACTCTGCTCGGGCAGCTTCTCGAACCGCCACGACTGCCAGCAGCAAAACACAATACAGCTCAATCCATTGATTACAGGAAACTTATTGTCAGTCGCCAAAGGAGTCTCAGGCCTGCTCTATGAGCCGGAAAGGCATGGCAATCTGCAATTTTCCGTGACGATCTTTTTGTTCCGAAAATGGAACAAAAGTGCTTTTGAATCACCTGCTCGGTGTGTATACTGCAGCGCTTCGGAGAACTTATGAACCTTAGTAGCATCTTGCAGCAGCTTATTTCGCAGCGCCGCAGCATCGATGAAGCAATCCAGGCTCTGCAAAAGATTTCCAACAATGGCTCGTCAGCCGGCGTTCTCTCGATATCCGGAGCCCCTAAACGGCGCCGTCGCAGGTTGAGCGCGGAATCGAAGAAGAAGATTTCCGAGATGATGAAGAAGCGGTGGGCAGAGCGGAAGCGGGCGGCAAAAGCGGCGTCGTAGCCACCGCGAGGCTATGGCTCCGGGCTTGGCTCCGGAGCCGCTTCCAGGATCGTTAACGCACGCGCCACCACTTCGGGCGTGATATTCAGTCTCCGGATGGATTCGATCACAGCCGGCATGCTGTCGTGCAGTTTCTGCAGTTCGTCTATCGCAGCTTGCGGCGAGTGGCCGGCCCGGTTCCCGGTTTGGTACGCCCGGACCAGTTCGTCAGGAGACCACTCCTTCGGCCACGTGCCGTTCAAGACATCCATTGCCATTTTGATCCGCAGCATCCTGCCGGAAACCCCATCGAGCAGGTCGCGCCGCTCCCGCCAGCCAGCCGTTGGAACCACCGTGACCTTCACCGCCTGGTGAACGCTCAACTGGGGGAGGCTGACGATCACCGTGAGCGTGTTCCCCTCATAGCGCCAACCCGGAGTAGCGCCATCGGAACGGTAGGCGATGTTTCTCCCATTACTCGTGACCTCGGCCGGCGGAAAGCTGCCGCGAAGCCGGATTTCATATCCCCGGCTCTCTGGCATGCGGGGAAAGCCCCCGCTGGCCGGACTCACCTCCAGGGTTGTGCTGCCATTTGAGGTTGTCCGTTGCGTCACGCGTGTCCACGAGAATTCCCCGGTTTTGTAGCCCAGCGTGTTGCCGGCATCCGCATATACCCGTGCTGTTCCTTGCCCGCCCGGAAATACCGTGAGGATCAGCGGGTCAACCGGTTTTTCATCGGTATGGCTCATCTTCGGCTGCATCGGAATAATGCTTCCGGCGCGCGCATAAACCGGCCATTCATTCAGCGCGAATTTTCTCTCGAGTGTGGCGGGCCCATGCAGTATGGCTCCGCTGGTCCACTCCACCCAGGTCCCCGGCGGCAACCACACCTCCCGTGAAGCAAGTTGCGAATCAGGATCGGCGGGCGCAGTCACGGGCGCCACCAGAAGATCATCGCCAAACATGTACTCATCGCGAACTTCATACGCTTCCGGCGCCTCAGGGTTGTCGTAATACATGGGGCGGCAGATGGCCACTCCGGTGTCAAAGGACTGCCGCCCCGCGGTATAGATGTAAGGAATTAGGGCGTAGCGCAATGCATATGCATCGCGCATGGCCTCAGCATATTCCACGGGATAGGCCCAGATGCGCCGCTCCGATTCCGGATTCTTGGTGGTGTGCGTCCGCAGGATCGGGCTGAAGACGCCGAATTGCACCCAGCGGGTAAACAGTTCCGGCGATACCACGCCCGGAATGTGCCCGCCAATGTCATGGCTCCAGTACCCATACAGCACATTGGCGGCCGTGGCAGTGAAATAAGGCTGGTAAGCCAGCGACTCCCAAACCGATGCCGTGTCGCCGGAAAACCCGATCTGGTAGCGGTGGTTGCCCAGTCCCCCCCAGCGATGGAAAATGAGAGGCCGTTTTCCGCGTTTTTCCATATCGGTGAAATGCACGTAGTTGAGCCAGAAGACCGGGTTCAGGCCGGGCACATCGGTTTCGCTTTCCTGCTGCCAATCGAGCCACCAGAAATCCACGCCCTGTTTTTCCAGCGGATCGTGCATCAACCGCAGGTAGTTCTCCGAAAACTTCTTGTCGGTAATGTGAAAGGGCACGTACTGCTGCGAGGCAGGATCAATGCCCATGGCTCGCGCCATCTCCGGGTAGTGTTCTTCCCACGGCTGGATACCCGATGCCGGATGAAGGTTCAGCGGGACCTTCAAACCGTGCTGGTGCATCCAGCGAAGAAAACCAGGCGGATCGGGAAAATACGCGTCGTCCCAGGTGTAGCCGCTCCACCCCATGCGGTGCCCGGAAGCGTCATTGCGCTGCATGGACCAGCGAAGGCCGAATGTCTTGTGCCAATCCATATCGACAACCATGACATCCAGCGGCACATCGTGTTCGCGAAAGCGCTCCACCAGTTCCTCAAACTCCTGATCCGTGTAGGCCCAGTACCGCGACCACCATGCGCCAAAGGTAAAGAGCGGCGGCAGCGGAATTTTCCCGGCAACCTGCGTCAGGTCGTACAACTCCTTTTTGTATTCGTGGCCGTAGGCGAAGAAGTACCAATCCTGGCGGGCGCGTGCCGGCCTGGCTAGCACCCAGGGCCAGGGGCTGCGATCGTACAGCGGCGAGTCACTGTCGTCGAGCAGCACCCAGCCATCGCGCGAAAGCAGGCCGGGTGGCAGAGCCGCGTATCCCTTTACGCCATCCAGGGTGCGCAACGTTCCACCGAGGTTCTGCCGATTCTCCATGCCGGGCTGCCACGTAACGTCCGCGCCATTTATGCGGAAGCTGATGTTAAGCCCCTCCGGCGAAAACTGGCCGCTTCCCTGCCGGTAGCGCAGCTTCATGGCCTCGGTTTCAATGGTGAGCCAGCCGGCGTCGCGGCGCGTGCGAAAGCCAGGCACAGGAAGCCTGCGGTTTATGAACATCAGGCTGGCATGGTCTTCGAATGCGGCATCTTCGGCCCATTCCATTCGAATAAGCTGCGGCGTAAGAACGGTGAACCGCGTGTTCCCATCGACCACTACAGCCCGAGCGTCGGCGACCGGATTGCCCTCCTCCACCTGCGTGCGCGCGGCCGCCGGTGCAGGTCTTGCCTGCTGCGCTGCCGCCGCGGAGGCAAACAGGAGCGTGGTGGCGAAGAGAATGCGAGCGAGGCGAAACATTGCGGAGAAATTCATGCCTGGGAGACGCCTGTCTAAGCGATACAGTCGAATCATTGCATAGCAGTTTTCGCCGGTCCCGAAGCGGCGCTGTCAGTGCTGAGAATGTAAAACCTCTGGTCCTGGGTCAAGACGTAAAGCTTGCTGCCGTCGCGCGAAAGTCGCATGGCGACTACCGGGCTTGCAAAGGCGAATTCGTCTTTCTTTGCCAGACTGTTCAGGTCGTGCAGGCGGACGTG
>JAFAIN010000315.1 GCA_019236695.1 Acidobacteriota bacterium
ATGAAGCTCGAGTCGCTGCTGGTTACGCGGGGCCGCGATGGAATGGTGGTATTCGCGCGCGATTCAGAGCCGGTCGCCATCCCGATTCACGGCACCGACCAGGTGACGGATGTTACGGGGGCCGGCGACACCGTGATCGCTGCTTTCACCGCTGCCCTGGCCACCGGCGCTTCCCCGGAGGATGCCGCGCGCCTTGCCAACTATGCTGCAGCCGTCGTGGTGATGAAGCGTGGCACCGCGACCGTTTCGGCGGACGAACTGCGGCAGGCGATTAGTTCCGCGTAGCCTGGCACGGTGCCTCGGAGATTACAAATTACAGATTACGAAATTACAAATTACGAAATGGCCAGGGTTCTCGACCGGGAACACCTTGGCCGGCGCGTACGGGAGTGGCGCCAACAGGGCCACAGCATTGTGCTGGCCAACGGCTGCTTCGAGCTGCTGCACGTTGGCCATGTGCGCTACCTGCACAGCGCCCGCCGGCTTGGGGACCGGCTGATTGTCGCCGTCAACTCCGATTCCAGCGCCCGCGCGCTCAAGGGTGCGGGCCGGCCAGTGGTTCCGGCGGCCGAACGGGCCGAGCTGCTGGCCGCGCTGGCCGATGTGGATGCAGTCCACATTTTCGATGAGCTTGATGTTTCGGCCGTGATTGAGCTGGTGCGACCTGAGGTTCACGCCAAGGGTACGGATTATACGGAGCTTTCCGTACCGGAGCGGGAAACCGTGCTCGCCTGCGGCGGGCGAGTCGTTATCGTGGGCGACGCCAAGCAACACTCTGCCTCCACTCTGCTGCGGAAGATTCGAGGTGACGCCAGCCATTGAGCGGGCACTCCCCACCTTCGGCGCAGGAACGAATTCCCGGAAATGGCGCGCGCACTCTCGTGGTGCGCCTGGGTTCACTCGGCGACATCGTTCACACCCTGCCGGCGGTTGCGCTGCTGCGCGATGCGGTGCCCGGATCCATCGATTGGGTGGTCGAGGAGCGATGGGCGGAGTTGCTGTGCAGCCGGAGGGATCTGCGGGGCCATAACGCGCCGCTATGCGCCGAAAAGCCGCTGGTCAATACCGTGCACACGGTGAGAACGCGCGACTGGCGTCGCCACCCCTTCCGCGTGACTACGCTGCGCGAAATCACGGCTTCGGTTGCGGCTTTGCGCTCCGCGCATTACGATTTGGCGCTCGATTTTCAAGGCGCAATGCGTTCCGCCGTGCTTGGCAAACTGGCTGGGCCGGGGCGGTACTTTGGTTTTGCGCGCGCTCATGAGGAGCCCGCCGGCCTGTTCTATAACCATCGGGTCGAAGCTCAGGGCCGGCACATGGTCGAGCAAAATATATCGCTGGCGCTGGCCGTGCCCGGGGGAACCCGCCAATTCTCCCATCCACCCATGCTCCCCGCCGAATTGTGCTTCGCTCTGCCCCGCGACGCGGATGACGACGCATGGGCGGCCGATCAACTTGCGCGGCTCGGAATCTGCGAATTTTGCCTGTTGAATGCCGGTGCGGGCTGGGGAGCCAAGATTTGGCCGGCAACCCGCTGGGCTGAGGTGGCGCGCGGACTCGCCGGCCACGGCTTGCGCTCGGTGGTGAATTTTGGCCCCAGCGAAGAAAACCTGGCGAGAACCGTCGAGCGGGAAAGCGGCGGCGCGGCTGTGGCGGTAGCCTCCAGCATCAGCCAGTTGATCGCGCTGGCCCGGCGCGCGCGCCTGTGTGTGGGAGGCGATACCGGCCCTACTCATCTGGCAGCCGCCCTCGGCGTGCCCATCGTCGCGATTTATGGCCCGACAGATCCGGTGCGCAATGGCCCGTTTGCGCCAGGCGGAGCCAGAACCGCCGTAACCGTGTTAAGGAGCGAATGGAGCATCACCGACCATGCGCGGCATCGCCGGCCGGAGCCGGGGATGCTGCGGATTACTCCGGGACAAGTGATTGCCGCGTGCCGGGCAGCATTGGATGGCCTGAATGCAAGGTGCACGAACTCGCGCACGGAATGACAAATGGCGCTGAGTGATTTGAATCAGGTTCCACCAGCGCCACGGGTCACCTGGGCTCGCGTCGCTCGCCGTATTCGAGTGCCCCTCAGTTTTCTTTTTGCTGCTGCCTACGTATGGCTGGCTGCTCCCACCGCGCTTTCGCTTGCGGTTGGCATGCCGGTGGCGGCGCTTGGGCTGGCGCTGCGGGCCGCCGCTGCCGGCCACATTCGGAAAGACCGGGAACTTACGACCAGTGGCCCATATGCTTACACACGCAACCCGCTCTACCTGGGATCGCTGCTGCTGGGCCTCGGCTTTGCCATGGCGGCCCGAAATCCATGGATTGTGATTGGATTGCTCGCCCTGCTCCTCGGGATCTATTGGCCGCTGATCATTGCGGAAGAGCGATACCTGCGCGCTCACTTCCCCGGCTATGATCAGTATGCGGAATCCGTCCCCAGGCTGCTGCCGCGCATCGTGTCACGCGCCAGCAAACTGCCGGCCGGCGGCCCGGAGTTTTCGATTGGCTTGTACCGCCATCATCGGGAGTACCGCGCTCTGATCGGCGCCGTTCTGGTATGCGTGATTCTGGTTGTAAAAATGATTCTCCGAGGCAGACCCTGAGCGAAGCATTCTTCACCACGGAGGCACAGAGGCACAGAGAGAAGGCTCGGGAGCCATGGCGGCTAGCCTCCGCGCCTCCGCGCCTCCGCGGTAAATGCACATTTCAAGTTCTTTCGCGGTTTCGCACTCTGATAACAGCGCTCGCCCCTGCCCTGCTCAGTGCTCAAACCGCCGCACCACCAGCGCCGGCCATCCGCCCCGCTCCGCCCGGATACACTTTTCCCGACGGTGAGCGCCTGGTGTACCAGGGTGAGTGGCGTCTTTTCAATGCCGGCACCGCGACCCTGGAGATCTCGCCCGCGGGTGGGCAGCAGCATGTCCATGGCGTTGCCGATTCCTCCGGCGCGATTGCGCTGCTTTATCGCGTGAGCGATCGTTTTGATTCCTGGTTCGATTCGCAAAGCTTGTGCTCCTCGCGAATTTTGAAGCACACGGAGGAAGGACGGCACCGCCGTGATACTCAAATCAGCTTCGATTACGAGAAAGGCCAGGCGGTTCTCGAGGAAACCAACCTGAGCAACAATGAGCACAAGCGCGTGGAGAATGCCATACCCGGCTGTGTAACCGATGTAATTTCGGCCGTCTTCTACGGCGGCACCCTGCCGCTTGCGGCAGGCGACGAATACAGCTTCCCGCTCAATGACGGTAACAAGACGGTAAATGTCATGGTCCACGTGGAAGGGCGCGAAGACATCAAGACCCCCGCCGGCGCCTACCACACGGTGCGAGTTCGGCCGGAAGCTTCGGCCGGCCCGCTGCGCCAGAAGGGCAAGATCTGGGTGTGGTACACGGATGATGCACAGCACACGCCCGTTCAGATTCGGGCTCGAATGTTCTGGGGCAATTTGACGTTGTCACTGCTGCGCAGCGAACACATCAGCCCGCAATAAACGGCGATTTTGCGCCGGAGCGGCCTTGGGGGAGCGGCTTTTGCGCCACTCCTGGCCACTTCTGGAGGCCAGGTTAACCATCGGAGTACGGAATTGATTCCACACCCCCCTGATTATTGTTCGACGAATTCCAATGATCAGAACAGCGCCTCGCAGCGCTTTGGCTGACGGTATCCTCTGGGTTAACCTTCGTCCGGCGAGTGGGAGGGCGCGGCTCCCAACAGTGGGTGAACTTCTCCATCACGCGCTTTTTCGGCTGGCGAGTGGCCCACGTAAGCCACGCTTCGAATCCGGCAGTGAGAACTGCGGTTCGTAACTCTCGTGGCTCTTTCCTTCAGCTGTTACTTCGTGAGCGAGACAAACGGGCAGGTGGCAGGGCCTGCCTGGAAATTCAGGCAGCGCTTCGGAATGACCAACCTCGAGGTGTGAAAGCCCTAAACAAGGTGTGTCATCCCGACCAGCGGGAGGGATCTGCATTTGTCCTGATTACATGGACGGGGGGAGTGTAGATTCCTCGTGCGCTCGGTGTCTCGTTTCGAGACCAGGAACCAAGTTAGTAACCTGTTGCATTTTGGTTAATCTTCTGCCGCAACAGGTACCGTTTTGGTAAACAAGTGGAACGACAGCCAAATATTGGCGGGCATTAGGCGACCCAAGTGGAGCGAAACCGTCGTTACTTTTGCCTTTTGCCTTCTGCATTTTGCCTTTTCCGCTTTGTTCCACGTGGAACAAAGCGGAACCGTCCTCGGATTCCACTGAATTCCGCATTTTTCAACA
>JAFAIN010000191.1 GCA_019236695.1 Acidobacteriota bacterium
ACGGGGGGCCCGGGAACGGCGGACTTTGCGGGAGTAAAATCATTCAGCTCTGGTTTCGCAGCTCCGGAGGAACCATGTTGGTCCGCGTTGCCGCTTTCTTCCGTTACCTCATCCCGGCGATGATCGCGGTTGCGGGATGGGCGCAGCAGCCGGCTGCACGCTACACGGTGCCGCGGCCTGCCCTTCCCGCCGATCCGCTGGAGCTTGCTACGGGCGCAACCAAACTGCTGGATACCCCGCAGGAGCGCGCGACCGTGCTGGGCCTGCTGGAGCGGGCGCGGCAGAATTCAGACTTGTGGGGACCGACGCAGCCTTACAAGCTCAAGCTCACGTTCAATTCGTGGGGCAACGCGCTCTACACCGGGGCGGGAGAGATGGAACAGATTTGGGAAGGTGTGTCGCGGTTCCGTTTCACGGTGAGGGTTGGCGCTTTCACGCAAACGCGGTTGTTCACCAACGGCCGCGCCTACGACGTGCGCAGCAACAGCTTTGTGCCGCTGCGGGTGCAGATGGTGCGGGCAGTCGTGCTGTGGCCTATGAACTTCGGGCCGCGCTCGATGATGCGGATCGCCGCCGGGCGGCTGGGCGAAACCGATCTGCTGTGCGCCTTGTTCTCTGGCGCCGGCAATGATCCGCAGGAAATGTCATCGGTGCCGGGCCGGCGCTGGAGCGAAACGGAGTTCTGCGTGGAACCGAATAGCGGATTGCTGCGAGTGTACTCCGAGGCGCCCGGCATCTACGCGGCCTACGACTATGCCGGTGGCATGAAGCTGCACGGCCACGTCCTCCCCGCCTCCATCACGGTTACGGAGGCGGGGGAGGAGGTGCTTGCAATCCACCTGGACAGCATCGCAGAGCCCACGCCCGCAGACCTGAGGCAACTTGAGCCCACCGGGGAGCTCGCTTCAGCCGAGGCGGGCGATGCGCTGGCGTTCCCGGTGCGGTTTCCGCAATTCATGGATGCGCCGGCGGCTTACCGCGGCGAAGTACATCCGGTGGTGGTGCATGCGATCCTGGGCGGCGACGGCCGGCCGCTGGACCAGGAAGCGCTGCAGAACTCGGATCCTGAGCTGACGGAAGCCGCCATGGCGCTGGTGCGAAGCTCGACATATCCCTCGCCCAGGGCGGCGCGCACACAGCGCGAGGTGTTCATCACGGTGAAATTCAAGGTTCCGGTTTCCGGCACCCCCACGCCCTGAGTCAGCCAGCAACTCCCGCTGATGAAGCCTGAGGTGGGTATCAGCAGAACCGACCGTAAAAAGAGCGGCCTTGCAGTCCGCCTGTCCGGCCGAGGGCGGCCGGACCCACGCCACTTCGCGGATTCCTCACCCGCATCCGCGGGTTCGGAATGACTTTCCAGTGGCAGTTGGGGGATTGGGTTGTTCGCCCTACCGCACCGCCGCTGCTCCCACAATTTGCCCGAGGGCAATTCCGCCATCATTCGGGGGCACGCGCTGATGCCAGTAAACGGAATGGCCTGCCGCCTTAAGGCGACGGATGCAGGATTCTGTGAGATAGCGGTTCTGGAAACACCCTCCGGTGAGAGCCACGCGATGGTAGCGGGTTTTGGCGGCGACTTCGGAAACCATGGCGGCGAGGCTGTTGTGGAATTTCAAGGCGAGGTATTCCACGGTTCCTGTCTCCGCCAGTATCGCCTTCACCATCGGCTCCCAGTCGAGGACCAGAGGCGCGCGCTCAGGTTCGCGGATTGCATAGGGATAGCAGGCCTCTTCCGCAAGGCGAGGCGCTTCGGAGCCGGCGAACTCCAACTCCATGGCAGCCTGGCCTTCGAAGCGGCAGACCTGCCGCAGGCCGCAGAGCGAAGCGACCCCATCAAAGAGGCGCCCGGCGCTCGAGCTCACGGGGGAATTCACCTGGTTCTTCAGCATGCCTTTCAGCACTCGCAACTCAGCCGGAGAGAAGGCGCGGAGCGGGGCGCAGTCCATTTCAAAAGCATTCTCGCCGAAAATTTCGAACAGGAGCGCAAGCGCCACCCGGCGCGGCTCGCGCACCGCTTTCTCGCCTCCGGGAAGGCGGAAGGTGCGGAGATGGGCGACGCGGCGAAACCCACATCCCCAACCCGGCCCGTCGACGGCCAGCACCTCGCCTCCCCAGACCGTATGGTCGGGGCCGTAGCCGCTGCCGTCCCACGAGATTCCGAGAACCGGGGGCTGCAGATGGTTTTCTGCCATGCAGGAGAGCACGTGGGCATGGTGGTGCTGGATGGGCACAACCCGCCGGCCGGCAGCCAAGGCATATCGGGTTGAGACATAATCCGGGTGCAGGTCGCAGGCAATGGCCACCGGCTCGAGCTCATACATACGCTCGAGTGCCGCAATGACGCTGCGAAACGCGGCGGAAGAAGCTTCGGTTTCAAGGTCGCCGATGTGCTGGCTGATGAACACCTGCGTTCCGACCGATACGGCGATGGAATTCTTCTGATGAGCGCCCACAGCGAGCAGGGGAGGGAGTTCGCGGGCGACCGTCACGGGGAGGGGAGCGAAGCCGCGGGCGCGCCGCAACACCAGTTCGCGGCCCGCCATCTCGCGCGCGACGGAATCATCCACATGCCGCGCTATGGGGCGGTCATGCACCAGGAACACATCGGCAATTCCGGCCAGCCGCTGCAGTGCGTCCTGCTCATCAATGCAGATGGGCTCTTCCGAGAGGTTGCCGCTGGTGGCGACGACAGGAGATCGGAGTTCCTGGAGGAGCAGGTGGTGCAGGGGCGTATAAGGCAGCATGGCGCCGAGGCAGGGGTTGCGGGGCGCAACAGAAGGCGCAATCTCTCCCGGGCCGCGGACCCGGCGCAGCAGCACGATAGGCGATTCCACGGAGCAAAGCATGCGCTCCTCAACCGCTGAAATGCCGCAAACGGCTCGAACCGATTCCAGGCTGGGGAACATAAGAGCGAATGGCTTTTCATTGCGCCGCTTGCGCCGGCGCAGCTCCAGCACGGCGGGCTCGCTGGCGGCATTGACAATGAGGTGGAAGCCGCCAAGCCCTTTCACTGCCACAATCCTGCCCTCGCGAATGGCTGCGGCACAGGCGAGCAGCGCGTCATCGTGGCCGGCCAGGAGCGCGCCGGTGCGATCCCACAGTTCGAGGCGCGGGCCGCAGGCGGGGCAGGCATTGGGCTGAGCGTGAAAACGACGGTTCCGCGGGTCGTGGTACTCATGACTGCATTCCGCGCACATGGTGAACTTCTTCATGGTGGTGCGCGGGCGGTCATAGGGCAGGGATTCGATGATGGTGAAGCGCGGGCCACAATTCGTGCAGTTGGTGAAGGGATAGCGGTAGCGCCGATCGGCCGGGTTGTTCATTTCGAGCTGGCAATCGGCGCAGGTGGAGAGATCAGGCAGGATGGTGGCAGTCTTTTCTCCGCCCTGGCTCTCGCGGATCTCGAACCCGGTGAAGCCGGAAGGGTCCAGATAAGTGGCCTCAAGGCTCTGGATGGAGGCGACCGCGGGTTTTTCGCGCTCGATGCGCAGCACGAATTCATGCAGCCGGGCTGCGCTACCCTCGACCTCGATAAAAACGCCCTGAGCGGAGTTGGTGACCCAGCCCGGCAATTGCATTTCGCCCGCCAGCCGGTAGACAAACGGGCGGAAG
>JAFAIN010000357.1 GCA_019236695.1 Acidobacteriota bacterium
CACGTCAGCCTTCTCCCGGAACGCGGGCACGAAGAAGCTGTGGATCACGTCCTGCGAAATCATGTTGAGCACTACATCGCGGCCTATCGGAATATGCAGCTCATTGATCTCGCGCTGCCCATCCATGTGTTGGAATTTCCACATCCACTGCTTGGCCACAACGTTTACCTGCTCGGAATTGCGGGGAGGCGAAGCCGCATCGAAGTACACTTGCGCGCCCCACACAAAAATCAGCATGAAGACGCCTAGCGGCACCAGCGTCCAGGTAATTTCCAGTATGGTATTGCCTTCAATCTGCTGCGCCGGGCGCTTCTTGCTGGCGCGGTAGCGAACGGCAAAGAAGATGATCATCAGGCAGATCAGCACGGCCATGGTCGTGCATAGCGCCACCAGGAACATGTAGAGCGCATCCACACGCCCGGCATGGGTGGCTGCACGGTCAGGGAATAGCGCGAAATTCCAGCCTGCACCTGGCATTATGCTGCCTTCTCCCGGCTTCTCCTTTCGCCTCGGATTAGCACTGCGAGCATCAGGCCCATAGCCGCAACCATCAACCCTCCCGCGGCTCGCACCACCATCATGATCCGCGCCGTGTAGCGCCCTTGCGCCGGGTCATAGTGGTAGCAGAACAGCAGAGCGCGATCCACGATGCTGCCGATGCGGTTTGCCGAAGCTTCCATCAGTCCCAGGCGCAGATCCTTCGGCTCATACTCGATTCCCGTGTAGTACTGGGCCACGCGGCCCGCGCTGGTGACGATCATGATCGTGCTGGGATGGGCAAACTGCTTGATTTCGGGATCGTAGGCGTAGCGGAACCCTACCGCGCCGGCAACCGCATCAACGCTGGCCTTGTTGCCGGTGAGGAAGTGCCAGCCTTGAGCGGCGCCCGGCCGGCCATAGCGCTCGACATATTTCTCTTTCTTCGCGCCCGCCATTGCCGGCGTCTCGGAAGGATCAATGCTGATGGTCACAATATCGTAGTCGCGGCCGAGGTCGAATTTCAGCGGCGCGATCGCGCTCGAGAGCCCGTTCAGAACCTCGGTGCACAGCATCGGGCACTGGTAATAAACCAGCGTAAGAATCACCGGCCGCCCGGTGAAGAATTGCCCAAGAGTGACGCTGTTGCCGTGCTCATCACGGAACACTGCCCCGAGCGGAAGCGGGCTGTTGAGTTTTTGATCGAGCCCAACTCGCTCGAGAATTGCCGGCCGCTGCCCAGCCGGTTGACCGGAGCTCTGTGGCGGGTTGTAGAACTGTGCCGCCAGCGGAGCCGCCAGCAGCGAAACTGCAGCACAGAGCTTTGCGGTACCAGGCGCACGGCCACGACGTTGAACAGAAACGCCGCAAAAGCTCGCGAAGCGAGCGATAGATCTTAGCCCACGGCGAAAGCCGTGGGTGGAAGCGGGCTGACGAGGAGCCCGCGGAGCGGGCGCAAGAACCCCGACACAGCTTCCCATCCTCATTTCGGCACCGCCGTTCCGCTCGGCGCCGGAGCAGGTCCCGCCGCCTGGGGCAGGCCGCGCTCCGCCAGCAGTTGCATGGCGCGGGCTATGGGAATGCGAACCTTGCCGCTGCGCTGATCAATCCAGGCGTAGCCCTGGAGGATCTGGTCCTCCTGCGCGCGCATCTGGTGCAGGTCGGCCACCGGATCGGGCTGCAGCACCGGCGGCGGCGGCGAAACCGGCGGTGGCCCCGTCATCACCGGATTATTCGCGGTGCGCATGGTCGGCTCCACGCTGCTCAGAATGTTGTAGAGCCCTACCACCAGCAAATGAATAAACAGGGCGCAGATCACCATGAAGGCCAGGAACAGCAGCACTCCCCGCGTGTTGAACGTGCGCGGCTCATGATGCGTCTCCGGGTTGCGGATGTCATCCGGCCTGATTTCGCCTTCAGTGGCCATGTTCCTGAGCCTCGAGCACCTGGTAAATCATTGGGTCATGCCGCGGGATCAGCGGATGAGCCTTCAGGTTCACCAGGAACGAATACACCCATACCCCGCCGATTCCCGCCATCGCCGCAATCACCATCCAGGAAAAAACCAGGTGGCCCTTTGTGTCCGGGAAATTGGGAATAATAAGCCAGTACAGATCGATAAATCGCATGAGAAGCATCCAGCCGGCCAGCACGATGAGCTTGCCGGCATCCCGCTTGATTCCCTGCGAGAGCAGCAGGAAGAACGGCACGAAGAAATGGAGCAGAATGATCACCATGCCAATCCACCACCAGCCCCCGGTGGTGCGATTGATGTACCACGTGATCTCCGATTTCACGTTCGCCATCCAGTAGATGAGCCCCTGCGAGAACGCCATATATGCCCACAGGATCAGGAAGGCGAACATCAGCTTGCCGATGTCGTGCAGGTGCGTGACCGACATGAACTCGGAAATTGGCCGGTACTTCCACAGCAGGACCGCCACAATAATCAGGAATGAAAATGCGATGAGTCCCTGGCCGGCCATCACGTAGAACCCATACACGGTGGAGCGCCAGTGATTGTCGAGTGACATCATCCAGTCCACGGAAGCAAACGTCATCGTCCAGGCATAAACGCCCAGCGCTGCCCCTGCAAAGTTCTGGAAGCGGCGGCGGAATGCGCGGTCGGGAGGCGAATCCTGCAGCCATGACCAGCGGCTCAGCGCCCACGCCGCGACGTTCCAGGCAATGAAATACAGAATGGCGCGCAGCACCCACATCGTGGGGTTCAGGTAGGGCCGCTGGTGCTCGGTTACGAAGTCGTGCGGTGCAGGGTGTGCCCAGGGGTACAGCCGCGTCATCCCCAGCAGGATGGGGATAAACAGCAGCGTCAGCAGGCTGATGTTGCGCGCCGCGCTCTCCAGCATGCGGCGCACCGCGAAACCCCATTGCGCGGTGGTCACGTGAATCAGGCAAACGATTGCCAGCGAACCCAGCGAGATGCCGAGCCAGAACATGTATGCCACCAGGTACCAGCGCAGGAAATCCGCAGCCCCGCAAAACATTGCGCCCAGGATGCACCCCACCGCGCCGGCAACTCCGGCGATCAGCGCCCATCGTTCCGCGCGGTACCAGCCCTGCGGCACGGCGAACCTCACATCGCGTATATGGGCAGCGCCACTCAACGGCTCAACTCCTTCCTTGCGGCCGGCGGGTCGCCAGGTTCTCGGGGGTGATGTCGATCACGGCTTTCGCCTCCCCGCGGCGGGAGCACCGGGCTTCAGCCCGGTGAGTCCCGCCCGCAATAATGGCGGGCTTCAGCTCCGGTCCCTGTCGTCGCAGTCGCGTAGGCCGCAGCACGGCTGGGGCGATGGCTTGCGCCGTTTCCTCAGGCGGCTTCGTGGGTTGCGGCTGGGTCGGTTCCGGGCGCGGAAGCATGGGCGGCGTGTTTGTGCCTCCGGGCTGCATCTGCTGGCCCGGCGGCATTGCCTGCTGCGGGTTTACGGGCGCCTGCGGATTTTCGGCGCCGCCAGCCGATTCGCGGCCCAGGCTCGA
>JAFAIN010000004.1 GCA_019236695.1 Acidobacteriota bacterium
CCCGAAGCTTCACGCCGGCGGCCGGGAACGGCAATTCGTTTGCGTCCGGCGATGTAGGCGCCAGTCAGCGAGCCAGGCGCGGCGCTGATTTCGGCCGGCGTGCCTGCCGCCACCAGGTGCCCGCCATGCCGCCCGGCTCCGGGACCGAGGTCAATTACATAATCGGCGCGGCGGATGGTTTCTTCATCGTGCTCCACCACGAGCACAGTATTGCCCAGGTCGCGCAGCGCCTCCAGGGACGAGAGCAGCCGGCTGTTGTCGCGATGATGAAGCCCAATCGAGGGCTCATCCAGGACGTAAAGAACCCCGCGCAGGCGCGAACCGATCTGGCTTGCCAGCCGGATGCGTTGTCCTTCCCCTCCAGAGAGCGTAGCCGCCGAGCGGTCAAGCGATATGTAGCCCAAGCCAACCGCGTTCAGGAACTGCAGCCGTTCGGCAATTTCGTGCAGAATGCGCCCCGCCAGAACCTCCTCGCGGCCGCTCAGTTTGATCTGCTCCACCGCCTGTATGGCGCGGGAAACCGGCATGGCGGTGAATTCGGCTATGGAACGGCCTGCCACCTTCACGGCCAGGCTTTCGGCGCGCAGCCGCGCGCCCTGGCATGCGGGGCACTCCGTGGCCGACATGTAATTCATCAGGTAGTCGCGATACCCGTCTGAAGTACTCTGTTCCAGAACCTGCCGCAGGTACGCAACCACCCCTGCAAAACCGCAGCGTGCCCGCTCCCTGGCCGGCGGGCCGTACAGGATGAGGTTCTGGGTCCTGGCGGGCAGCTTTTCAAACGGGGTACCGAGATCGAACCCGAAGGCCGCCGCCGCAATCTGCAGCATATTGATCAGATTGCTTGAGGCTGAACCCGGTCCGAGCCCGCCATCGAGCAGGGGCTTGCTCCAGTCCACGATGATTCGGGCCGGGTCAAAGTCGTACTTGCTGCCCAGCCCCTGGCACTCGGGACAGGCGCCGTATGCGCTGTTAAAGCTGAACGACCGCGGCTCGAGCATGGCAATGTTGATGTCGCAATCAGGACAGGCCAGGCGCGACGAGTACAGCTTCTCCTCACCATTGCCGGTTCCCCCCACAAACGCAACCAGGACAATACCGCCTGCCAGCTTCATGGCCAGGGAAAGCGATTGCTCCAGCCGTTTCTCAATGCCCGGCTTTACCAGCAGCCGGTCAACCAGCACCTCAATGGTGTGATTCTTTCGCTTGTCCAGGCTGATTTCTTCGTCGAGGCTGCGGAGTTCACTATCCACTCGCGCGCGGGTGAATCCCTGCTGTGCCAGCTTCTCCAGTTCCTTTCGGAACTCGCCCTTGCGGCCGCGAACAATCGGAGCCAGCACCATTACGCGTTCCTCAGGTCCGCCCGCGCCATGACCCATTACGCTGGCCACAATCTGCTCCACCGATTGCCGCGTGATCTCGCGGCCGCACTGGGGGCAGTGCGGGGCGCCGATGCTCGAATAAAGCAGGCGCAAATAGTCATAAATCTCGGTGATTGTCCCTACAGTCGAGCGCGGGCTGCGGCTGGTAGTCTTCTGCTCAATAGCGATGGAAGGGCTGAGCCCCTCGATGGAGTCCACGTCGGGCCGCTCCATCTGGTCGAGAAACTGGCGTGCGTATGCCGAAAGTGTTTCCACGTACCGGCGCTGGCCCTCGGCGTAAATCGTGTCAAAGGCCAGCGACGATTTTCCCGAACCACTCAGGCCCGTGACCACGGTGAGTGCATTGCGCGGAATCTCCACGCCAACGTTCTTGAGATTGTGCTGGCGTGCCCCGCGAACCGTGATCCTGGTGATTGGCATTCCCTGTCCGGCTGGCGAACTCCCAGTTGCTCCATCGGCAAGCCAACGCTCTTCCGGGCCAATGTCCTTCGGTAATGTTGGCAGGCGCGTGGAAATGGCTGAAATTAATGGTGATCAGGCAGCATGAGTATCTTACTTGTCAATACCAAACCGGGTCAACGCGAGTAGAGTGTGCTCCTGCAGCCATGACGGAACACTGCTGTGAGCAATTGCAGGATGCAGTCGATAACGAGGCCATCCTGCATGCTCCCCGGCAGCGAATGCACGGCAGAATCCTGAACGAAGTGGATTCTGATTACGCGGTGAGGTCGCCCGAAGAGCGGCCGAACCTTTACCTGATGAACTTTTGCCCGTTCTGCGGGCGGGCGATTTCCCGCACCGTTTGGAACGCGGAAAAGAAGAAGTGACCGGCGCTTGCCGAGGCCGGCCCAAGGCAAACATCGCAGGCAGGCCCGGCATCGAACTTTAGTTGGGCTCGGGGATAGTAGACATGCTGATGGTGGCGGTTGCAATTCTTTCAACAATGGCTCTGGGCGTAGCAGTGGGATACGCGGCAATATTGGGGATTCTGAGGTTGTTTGGCCACCGCACGGCGCCGCAGGGGGTAAGCATTCCGCTTGTGCGGGCCCACGCCGAACCCAGCGGCGACTAGCGCCTAGCTTCCATTTCAGACAAAATGCCGGGCGAAAGCCCGGCATTTTTTTATGCGTTCGAGAGAAGATCCTTGGAATTTCGTTATCCGTAATCTGCCAATTTGTAATTTGGGGCCGCCGGCCGGCGTCGCCGGTCCGAGTCGTTCTCCCGTTCTCTGCCCTTAGCTGCGAACCTTTCGGGGGATCGCAGCCAGCAGGATGGTCTTGAAACGCTGCGGAGCGATATCAGGGAACGGCCATTCCCGCAAGGATTCTTTCAGAAAATCGATGTAGGGCTTGCCCAGCTCGCGAGCCGAGATGGCGGCACGATAGTACGCCAGGCTCTTGATGCGCCTACGCCACATGTCGCGCTTCAGCCCCGAAAGCCCTTCGAGCAGAGTAGTTTCCATCATCGAGAGCGTCACGGAGAGGACCTTCTCATACTGGCGGCTCAGGCCGCCTTCCACCTCGTACCACACGGCCAGGGGTTCATCCACATCCACCAGCTTGTACCGGGACGCGCAGCGCACGAACAGATTCCAATCTTCGGCGCCAGACAAGCTCTCGGCAAATCCGCCCAGCCGCAGGAACTCGGGCCGCCGCACCATCACTGCGGAAGGAGGGAATGGATTGCGCAGCCGCGCCGAGGGCCACAACTGGTTGAGAGGGAGGTGGCGCAGTTCGATGACGCCGCCGCTTTCCTTGCGCCAGCACCCGCAGTAGCAGAGGGCCGCTTCGGGATTAGTCGCCACAGCCGCCATCTGCTTCTCCACTTTGCCCGGCAGCCATTCGTCGTCATGATCGAGGAACGCCACCCATTCGCAGCCCGAAGCCTGCACGGCACGGTTGCGCGCAGCCGCCACGCCGCTGTTGCTCTGGTAGATGTAGGTCACCAGCCGCCCGTAGCTTTTTACGACCTCAGCCGTGTTGTCGGTGGAACCGTCATCGACCACGATGATCTCATCCACCGGCCGGGTCTGGGCCAGCACACTGTCAATGGCGCGCCGGATGAGCGCAGCTCCATTGTGCACCGGGATGACGGCGGCAATGGTTGCGCCCCGCGCATCCCCCAGCGAAATGCCGGCTTCCTTGACCGGACCCCGCGTCCTGAACCGTGAAAGTACTGGTGCGCTTACTGCAATGGTGCTCATAGTGTTCCTCACAGGTGTTCCCAAAAGAGTTCGTCGTGCTGACAACTGTTTGCCTTCAGGGCACGAACCGAAGTTGTGCCGCTATGGCCTCCACGGTTGAGGGCCCCGGCCCCTGCCTTTCCGCTGCTGGACACGACGCCCGGACAGGCGTCACGCTCTAGGCGCGGAATATTGCGCTGACGCTCGGGTTCGGCGCGGTTGAGGGCGCCTTTTCTGTTTGCGGTTCGAGGCTCGGGTGCGCTGCCGGCGGATTGTTCAGGCGGTACTGAAACAATTCCTGGTTATCGCGAAAGATCTGGCGGTTCACCCGCTGCTGCATTGCAATAGTCCGTCCCTGGTGGCGCACCACGAACAGCACCATGGCGCAAACCGTAAGCGCGATTGCCGTAAGGACCCGCGAAATTTTCAAGCTCCGCGTGAGGTCCACGTTCATCCGGGCCGCTGCCATGGACAGCGCACGGTCGTTGTTGCAGACGATTTCCTCAAGCTTTGCTCTGAGTACCGGATTTTCCTGAATTTCGTTGCTCAACATAATTGTTCTCCTATACAGCTACTCGGAAGCGTGCGGAGCGATGGCCCGCACCGGCCAGGAAAGCCGGAAATCTGGCGTCCCGCTGAGGTTCTTGCGCCTCAACTCGAACGAAAATCTCTTCCACCCGCCTGTCCCCGGCAGCCTCTGCTGCCGCTCAGGTTCTTGCGGTTTCTCTGCCTGGTCAGGCTGCCGGGCTGGCCGCGGCTCCGGAGTTGTTGTTTCTGCGCCCCTATTCCGGGGGAACGCAATCCGGAGGCCCGGACAATCATTTGAATTGGGCGAATGCTCGCCAGGTGACCAGACGATAGACATCAGGCGCAGACTCCTTCTACGCAACCGTCTGCGCGGTACACGGGCTGTTCTTCCTGCTCAACCGAGGGCCGGACGTTCGAAGCCGGCGCCGCTGTAGCCGGATGCTGCCAGTTGCTGGCGGGCATTGACGGCGCGGCGGGCGGATTCTTCAGCCGATAATGAATAAGCTTCTGGTTTTCATCGAACAGCAGCCGGATCGTCTGCTGCTGCATCCCGATTGCGTCGCCCTGGGTCCGCATGAAGACCACAACGGACGTGGAAACCGTCAGCGCGATTGCAGTCAGGATTCGTGATGCCATCAGGCTGTGGAGCATTTCGACGTTCATGCGTGCTGCCGCTCCGGCCAACACTCGATCGTTGGCCCGCACAATCTGCTCAAGCCGCGCCTTCAGCCATGGGTTCTTTTGCATCTCGGTGGTTAGCATCGTTTTTCCCCTGTGCAAACCTCTGCAACCGTATGTGCAGGCTGGTGGCCAGCTCTGGTCGCAAGAGGCCGCTGAAAACAAAGGGTTTATTCGATGCGCAGAGAGAGCGGCGCAAACCGATGTGCAAGCCGTTGCACACCAGAGAAGGCGCCCGGAACTTCACCTGGCCGCTGGTAATGCGCGGTAATCGCGAACGGCGCGCGTGCTAGAATCCTTGATTTGCGCGCCCAGGCTCAGTAATTTCTGGTGCATTCATGGCTCAATCCATGCTGGCAGTGGTGAAGGCGACGCCCGCAGCCGGCGCTGAGGTTCGTGAGGTTGCCGTCCCCGGCTTTGGCGCGACCGACGTCCTGGTCAGGGTGAAGGTAGCCTCTGTCTGCGGCACCGACCTGCACATCTATAAGTGGGATCAGTGGGCGCAGGGCCGCATCCACCCGCCACTGATTCCCGGGCATGAGTTCTGCGGCCACGTGGCTGCCGTGGGCCGCGAAGTCACTACCGTCAAGGAAGGCGACTTCGTCAGCGCTGAAATGCACGTGGCCTGTGGCAAGTGTTTTCAGTGCCGAACCGGCGAACAGCACATCTGCCAGAACGTCAGGATCATCGGGGTGGATGCCGATGGCGCGTTTGCCGAATACGTGGTAATTCCCGAAAGCAATATCTGGAAGCTGGATTCCTCCATTCCGGAGGAATATGCGTCCATCCTCGACCCCCTGGGGAACGCCGTGCACACCGTGCTGGCGGGCGAAATTGCCGGCCGGACGATTGCCGTTACGGGTTGCGGACCCATTGGCCTGTTCTCAATTGCGGTGGCCAGGGCATGCGGCGCCACCAAGGTTTTCGCGATTGAAGTAAACCAGCATCGCCGGAAGATCGCCGAGCAGATGAAGGCCGATTTTGTTCTGGATCCCGCTCAGCAGGACGTCTTCAGCATCGTGATGGACCATACGGGCGGCGCGGGAGTGGACGTGGTTGCCGAAATGGCCGGCAAGACGGAGGCCATCCGGCTCGGGTTCCGTATTCTGCGCCGCGGCGGACGCATGTCGATGCTCGGCATCCCTTCCAGGCCGGTCGAACTCAACCTGGCCGACGATATCATCTTTAAGGGCGCGGTCGTGCAGGGCATCAATGGGCGCCTTATGTATAAGACCTGGTATCAGATGACTTCGCTGGTGGCAGCCGGCAAACTCGATCTTCACCCCGTGATCACCGATCGCATGCCCATGAAGAGCTTCAGCCAGGGGATGAAACGGCTGCAAAGCGGCGAGGCCAGCAAGATCCTGCTGTACCCAAACGGGACAAAAGCAAGCCGACCGTGACCGCGAATTTGTTCCCTGCGGGCGACGGCGAAATGAGCTCTTTATATGTCCACTACGGCAACCCGCACTGATCCGCTTTCCTATCTTGGCGGCGTTATTGACGACCTGAAGCAGCGCGGCACGCATTTCCGGCTGCGCGTGCTCGAAGGCGAGCAGGCGCCCGAATCCACGTTCGACGGCAGGCGTGTGATCAACATCGCCTCCAACAATTACCTTGGCCTTACGACGCATCCCAGGCTCCGCGAAGCCGCGCTGAAGGCAATTCGCGATATTGGAGTCGGCTCGGGCGCCGTTCGCACCGTCACCGGCACCATGAAGATCCATATGGAGCTCGAGGAGAAGATTGCCCGCTTCAAGAACGTCGAAGCCTGCGTCGTGTTCCAATCTGGTTTCGCCGCCAACGCGGGCACGGTTTCAGCCATTCTGGGCAAGGATGATTTCATCATTTCCGATGAGCTGAACCACGCCAGCATCATCGATGGCGCTCGCCTGTCACGCGCCAGGATTCTGGTCTTCCGCCACAAGGATATTGCTCACGCCGAGGAACAGCTCGCATCGGTGCAGCACCAGCCGGGCCACAAGCTCATCATTACCGATGGCGTGTTCAGCATGGATGGCGACATCGGGCCGCTTCCGCAGCTCTGTTCGCTGGCCGAAAAATACGGCGCCATCATGATGGTGGATGATGCCCATGCCTCCGGAGTGTTGGGGCGCAACGGCCGCGGAACCGTTGACCACTTCGATGTTCACGGCCGCGTAGATGTGCAGGTGGGTACGCTCTCCAAGGCCATCGGAGCGCTGGGCGGATATGTTTGCGGCACGCGGCAGTTGATTGACTTTCTGTATCACCGTGCGCGGCCGTTCCTGTTTTCCACCTCTCACCCCCCATCGGTTGCGGCCACCTGTATTGCGGCTTTAGAAGTCCTTGAGCGGGAACCCGAGCGCATTGATCGCCTGTGGGAAAACACCCGCTTTTTCAAAAAGGAGCTGGGCAACCTCGGCTGCAACATCGGAGGCCGGAATACACCGGCCAGCGAAACGCCCATTACCCCCGTCATCGTAGGCGATGGCCGGCTGGCCATGGAATTTTCGCGGGCGCTGTTTAATGAAGGCGTGCTGGCAACCGGCATCGCTTTCCCCACGGTTGCAGAGGGTAAAGCCCGCCTCCGCACCATCATGACCGCAACCCACACGCGCGCGGAACTAGAGCAGGCGCTCGAGGTCCTCGGCCGGGTAGGAAAGAAGCTGGGAATCATCTCGTGAAGTGCGAAACTGCGGAAGTGCGAAAGTGCGAAATTGGACGGAGGCTTGCGCAACACGATGCAGAAGGACCAGCCAAATGTGAAATTCGCGCATGTGTACGCCGTGCTCAGAATTTACCAACCTCTCGATCCAGATATGCCTGAAAACAATCTGGCCATCGTCAAGGTGTTCGCTTCTCGGCCGGCCGCGGATCATGAAGTGGAGCGCCTGGGCGAAATAAACGGTTCGAAGGGATACCGATACTTGGTGATTACCAGCAGGTTCGTTCCGGGGTCCCAACATGACAAGAACTGACGGGGGAGCTGACCGGATTAAATTTCGCAGTTCCGCACTTTCGCAATTTCGCACTTAAATGATCACCATCTTCCGCTTCCTGTGGAACGCCACTCGCGGTTACCGGCTCCAACCATGGCGCAGCCCTTATTTGTGCTGGCGCATCGAGACCTACAGCGGCCGGAAGATGGCCGACGTCGATTTCCCGGCATT
>JAFAIN010000135.1 GCA_019236695.1 Acidobacteriota bacterium
CGGGCTTACGCCCTGGCGGGCGAAAAAGCCAAAGCACGTATCGCCTACCAGGACGTGTTTGCCCTGTGGAAGGACGCCGATTCCGATCTGCCGGCTCTTATGCAGGCGAAAAACGAATACGCCAAACTTAACCCATGAGCTATCTCTTACTACGGAGACGCGGAGACACGGGAGGCATTAAAGGGGAAGTAAGGTTGCTATATCTCTCTGCGCTACATGCGACCTGGCTCAGCAGAAAAGCCTGAGGGGAGGATCTCCGAGCCTCGCTGCGGCTGCAAGCCTTGCGGGGGTCCTTCGTCCGCCGCGGCGGACTCTGCAGAAACTCAAATCGCAAGTGCTTTCGATAGAGGGCCCTGCCCTGGAACTGGACGGCGAATCGAACACCGGGGTGTAGCGGGGCGCGGCGGTTGGATCTGCGTGCGATGTCGCGGTGTAAGCACTGTGGGGGTCCTTCGCCCGCCGTGGCGGGCTCAGGATGACAGTGATTTTTTACTGAGTGATTGGATCCAGCATGGGCCAGGCAGTTTCTGCTCGAACACCGGCGGCTAACTGCCGTGGGTGCTCAGGATGACAGGGCGGATTATGGATACAGCAGCTTTAGTATTGCTCTAGACGCGGAGGCGCGGAGAAAACAAGAAGCAGACATTTCTTCAACTTATGCAAAGCATCACACCCCACCTCTGGTTCGATAAGGAAGCACGGCCGGCTGCCGAGCTCTACACCTCAATTATTCCGAATTCAGGCATCACCAGCGTCAAGACACTGCGAAACACGCCTTCCGGCGACGTGGACATCCTGTCATTTGCGTTAGCCGGGCAGTCTTTTATGGCCATCAGCGCCGGGCCGCAGTTCAAGCTCAACCCTGCGATATCGTTCCTGATCGGTTGCGACTCGAAAGCGGAGGTTGATCGCATCTGGAATCCGCTCGCCGAAGGCGGCACGGCCTTGATGCCGCTCGGCGCCTATCCCTTCAGCGAGCGGTTCGGCTGGGTGCAGGATCGCTACGGCCTGTCATGGCAGGTGATGGATATGGGCGGCTGGAAGTCGCGGCAACGCATCATTCCATCCCTGCTTTTCGTGGGCAAGGTTTGCGGCAAGGCGGAAGAGGCTATCGGGTTCTACACATCCATCTTCCCCAACTCGGCGGTGGACACCATCCACCGATACGCGGCGGGAGAAGGGCCCGAGGTTGAGGGGACGGTGAAACATGCCGGGTTCGCCCTCAATGGCCTGGAATTTGCCGCGATGGACAGCGCCCGCGCCCACAACTTTGCATTCAATGAAGCCGTGTCGTTCATGGTGAGCTGCGAAACTCAGGAGGAGATTGATTACTTCTGGGAGAAACTGTCGGCCGTTCCCCAGGCCGAGGCTTGCGGCTGGCTCAAGGATCGCTACGGAGTTTCATGGCAGATTGTCCCCACCGCCATGCAGGAGATGATGCAGAGCGGCGACGCGCAGAAGATGGCGCGGGTGACGGCAGCTTTCCTGAAGATGAAGAAGTTCGATATTGCGGTGTTGAGAAAGGCTTTCGAGGGCGTGTAAACACCAGGTTCACAAGAATGTGAAATGTAAAATGTGAAATTTGAAAAGTAAGGCGGCGCGCTCAGATTTCAAATCTTAAATTTCAGGGCCCTCCTTTGCCCGGTTGACGTTGGCTGGGCCGGCACGTCAAAAGGGCTGTGAACCTCTATCGAGGCATTGTTTACGCGCTTCGGCAGTTTCGCCATTCCGCGGTGTTCACAACTGCGGCAGTGCTTACGCTGGCACTGGGGATCGGCGGCACAACCTCCATCTTTTCGCTTATTCACTCGGTCATGCTGCGTTCGCTTCCGGTGGCCGATCCTTCGCGACTGTACCGCATTGGTGAGGGCGACGATTGCTGCGTAGAAGGCTCCCCGCAGGATCGCTGGGGGATGTATTCGTATGATTTCTACCGGTTGTTGAAACAGAATACTCCGGAGTTCGACCAACTGGCAGCTTTCCAGGCCGGCGGGGCTCGCATGGGGGTGAGGCGGCAGGGGGCGGGAAGCGCGGCGAAGCCGCTGCGCACGGAATACGTTACAGGGAATTATTTTTCCACGCTGGGTGTGGCCGCATTTGCCGGGCGGCTGTTCAGCGAAAGCGACGATCAGCCGGCGGCGGCGCCGGTGGCGGTGCTGAGCCATCATGCCTGGCAAGTGACGTATGGGGGCGAGCCTTCGGTGCTGGGTTCCACCCTGATGATCGAGGGGAGGCCGTTCACCGCCATCGGAATTGCGCCCGCGGGATTTTTCGGGGACACATTGCGCGGCAATCCAACCGAGGTGTGGATACCGCTGCAGCAGGAGCCGGTATTCGCAGCCGACAGCTCACACCTGCGGGAGCGGCATTCCGCATGGCTGCGGGTGATCGGGCGGTTGAAGCCGGGAGCCTCGATTCAGGGAACCGCCCCGCGGCTGACCGCGATCCTTCGCCAGTGGATTGAGCATGACGCTGACTACCCGGCCAGTTGGATGCCCGACATTCTTCGCGATCTCCCCAAGCAGAACATCAATGTAGTGCCCGCCGGATCGGGAGTGGGGGAGATGAAGGAGGAGCTGGGACGAAGCCTGGAAGTGCTGCTGGCAGTATGCGGGGTGGTGCTGCTGATCGCCTGCGCCAACGTAGCCAACCTGCTGCTGGCGCGTGCGGCGAGCCGGCGCGGGCAAACCGCCATCCGGCTGGCGATCGGGGCCACAGGGCAAAAGGTGATTGCGCAGGCGCTTACGGAAAGCGTGCTGCTTTCGGCGGCGGGCGGGGTGGCCGGGCTGGTGGTGGCGATGGGCGCTTCGAAGCTGCTGCTTTCGCTGGTGTTCAATTGGGCGCAGTTCGTGCCGATCAGCACCATGCCTTCCCTGCCGGCGCTGGGTTTTGCGTTCTTGCTGGCCCTGGGGAGCGGAGTGGTATTCGGGGCGGCGCCGGCCTGGTTTGCCGCCCGCACCGATCCGGCCGAGGCGTTGCGCGGAACCGGCCGCAGCACTCGCGACCATTCTTCATGGGCGCGTAAAGCCCTGCTGATCGCGCAGGCCGCGCTCTCAGTTGTGCTGGTGGCGGGAGCCACCATGCTGGCACGCAGCCTCGGCAAACTCGAGCAGCAGGATTTCGGATACCCGGAAGATGGCCGGGTGGAGGTACAGATCAACGCGCCCCCGCTCACTTACAGCCAGGAGCGGCTGGCGGCGCTGAATCGCGCGCTGCAGACGAGGCTGGAGCAGTTGCCGGGAATCGAGGGCGCCGGGCTGGCCTTGTACAACCCGCTTACGGACAACTGGGCGGAAAGCATTATTGTGGAAGGGCATCCGCAGAACCACAACGGCGATGAAAGCGGCTCATCGTGGGTGCGGCTCAGCTCAAATTACCTGCAATTGCTGGGCCAGCCACTGCTGCGCGGACGCTACTTTACGGAAGCCGACAACGAGACTGCGCCCAATGTGGCCATTGTGAATGAAGGCTTTGTGAAGCGCTTTTTCCGCAACGGAGAAGACCCGCTCGATCATCATTTCGGCATGAACCTGCCGGAAAATGCGGGCTCATTGCGCATTGTGGGCGTGGTGCACGACGCGCGCTGGGCCGGCTGGGGATTCCGCCGCCCGCCGCTGCCCATGTTCTATGTTCCGCTGGCGCAGACCATCCATTACCAGGCGGGCACGGGCAGCGCGGTGGAGAGCATGCGCAGGCTGGAAGGGCGCTCGCACTTTATCGGAGGATTCCTGCTGAAGACCAGCCTTCCGCCGGGGCAGCTTGAGCCCCTGCTCACAAGGGCGGTTGCGGAAGTTGACCCTAACCTCACCATCATCAGCGTGCGCTCGTTGAAGGAACAGGTTGATCTCATGTTCGACGAGGAGCGAGCTGAGGCCAGCCTGGCCGGGCTATTCGGCGCGGTGGCGCTGCTGCTGGCCGCCATTGGACTCTATGGGGTAACGGCTTACAGCGTGGCCGAGCGCACCGGTGAAATCGGCGTGCGCATGGCGCTGGGCGCGGATCGGGGAAGAGTGATGAGCATGGTGGTGCGCGGGGCGTTCACTCGAGTGGTGGCGGGATTGCTCCTGGGGATTCCGCTGGCCATTGCGGCCGGCAAGGGCATTGCCTCACAGCTCTATGGCGTGCGGAGCTGGGATCCGGCGGCGCTGGCCATCGCCGCGCTCTCGCTCACCGCCTGCGCCCTGGTAGCCTCGCTGATACCGGCGCTCCGCGCCGCTGCGATTTCACCGATGGACGCGCTGCGGAGCGAATAGCCGAGAAGTGCCGAATTGCCGAACTGCGGAATTGCCGAATTGCCGGAATAATAGTTCAGCGGTTTCGCACTTTCGCAGGTTCGCGCTGTCGAAGGCGTTAGGATACCGCCATGGGGCCGCCCGATTTTACCTTCTCGCCTACTGAGGTCGCCGAAATCGCGCAGCGGCTGGTGCGCACACCAAGCGTGAATCCCAGCCTGGCTCCCGGCGAAGGCACCGGCGAGGCCGCCATTGCCCGCGTGGCCGTTGACTGGATGAACGCCCACGGAATCCGAGCGTGGACAGAGGAGGCTGCGCCCGGGCGCGCCAACGCGGTGGGTGAGTGTGGGAACGCGCCAGGCCGCACTCTGGTGCTCTGCGCGCACCTGGATACGGTTTCCACCGCGGGAATGACCATTCCGCCGTTCGAAGCGGTTATCCGCGAGAATCGGCTCTATGGGCGCGGCAGCTATGACATGAAAGGAAGCGCGGCGGCCATACTTTGTGCCGCCGCTGCGCTCGCACAGGAAAATCTTAACGGCCGCCTGCTGGTGGCGCTGGTAGCCGATGAGGAATACGAGAGCCTGGGAGCCCAGGATTTCGTCAGGCGCCACAAAGCCGATGCATGCATCCTCACCGAGCCCAGCGAAGGCCGTCTGATCCTGGCGCACAAGGGATTTCTGTGGGCCGAAGTAACCACCCGCGGTCGCGCGGCACACGGCAGCCGCTGGGATTTGGGCGTCAGCGCCATCGCCCGGATGGCCGGCATCATAGCCGCCCTCGAGCAATTCGATGCCGCCACTCTGCGCCGCCGCACTCATCCCCTGGCCGGCCCCGCTTCCATGCACTCTGCCATGATCCAGGGCGGCGCAGGATTCTCCACCTACTGTGAGGCTTGTACGCTGCGAGTCGAAAGGCGCACGCTCCCCACCGAGGATCACGATGACGTGTTCCGCGAACTGCAGGCGGTAGTGAAGGCGGCCGAACCCGGTGCGGAAGTCATGCGCCTGCTCGATCGCCCCGGCCTGGTGTGCGACCGCAATGCGACCATTGCGAGCTGCGTGCGCGCAGCCGCGGCCCGGGTGACGGGCACGAACCCCGAAGAGGCGGGCGTTGGCTACTGGATGGATGCTGCGCTGTTCGCCGCCGCCGGCATTCCCACCGTAAATTATGGCCCGTCGGGCGCCGGCGCACATGAGGCTGTGGAGTGGGTGGATATGCAGTCAGTGGTTAGTTGCGCTCGTGTACTGGTCGAGGCAGCGAAATCGTTCTTCAGTTGACGTGGCCCGGCCGGTCCCCGGCTGAACACTTGTGATGATGACCGAGCGTTGATCGGGGCCAGGCGAGCTTCGCTCGCCCTGACCGTTCCACCACCCCAGCACGCGCGGGAAACGAAGCGCGCGCTGGGGACCCCGGGGCCGAGGGCGGCCGGTCCCACGTTGGTTCAGCATGTTCGTTCGCGAACGTCCCTGCCGAAATTGAACGCACCGCCAGATCCGCCTGCCACCTTCCGTGCCAATGAAATCATCCGGTTAGAT
>JAFAIN010000144.1 GCA_019236695.1 Acidobacteriota bacterium
CGGCATCACTTTATCCTCCACCAGCGCCTGCGGGTTGTTCTCCAGCAGCGAAACATACAGGCGATCGTTGGCGTGTTCTTTGTTCAACAGCGCGATGGTCGAAGCCAGATCGAGTTTTGTTCCGCCCGGAACATTGCCGGCGCGGCCCATGCGATCCAGCGTCTCGCCGTCGCTGACCAGGATGCGCAGCATGCCCTTCGGAGCCGAAGTTGGAATCTTCACCGGAATCTGCCGCACGATCGGCTCTCCGCGGTACGGGCGCAGCACAGCTTCTATGACAATCTCATCCCCTGGCCGCGCCTCCGTAACATCGGTGCGCGTGGTTTCCAGGCGCGCCGACCGCCGCTCGTTCACCAGGTCGAACTCCAAATCCACGCCCGTCACCTTCGGGGTCGTGAACGAGTTCTCAAAGATGCGGCCAAAGTGTTCTCCCACCGCCAGCGCCACCGCCATTCCGGTGGGAATGTTGCCGTCCAGCGGCGCAAACATGTTTTGCAGCGATACCGGCGAATAGCCCGAAACGTTGATCTGGCCCTGCAGCCGGTAGGTTATCGATTCACCGGTTTCGTTCATTCCCTGCAGGGCGTTGAACACCGTCGCGCTCATGGCTAGCGGCGTCAGCTTTGCGTTGTTCAGCACCTCAAAGTGGTACTGCTTGGGGTGCGCTCCGCCATGAATGCTGAGCGTAACCGGAATCATCTCCGGCTGCCGGCCAAAGCGGCCGAGAATTCCAGTGTGGCGATCCTGAACGAAAGTTCCAACTTCCTCGGTGGCGTTCACGATCTTGAAGGCATTCAGCGGCGAAGGCAGCGTGGCCAACACTTGCGCCTTGGTCATCGGTATATCGACCGGGCCATACTGCAGGATGGGATGTCCGCAGGCCAGCAGGCGCTCTGGGTCAACATAAGTTACCGTGCAGGTAGCCGCAATATCCATATCGCCGCGCACCAGCACGGCGCTTACTGCCGAGCCGGGAACCAGCGGCTCCGGCTGTTTTTCGGGGCTCACGCCGCCGATGCCCATCACCGGAACAATGCCGGCGGATGCAAACTTCGGCGCAAACCGCTTTATGGTTTCTTCGCTGAATCCGCTGAACACCAGCGGTGTGTCGATCGGCTGCAGGTAGTTGGCGTAACCGCTGGCTGCCGCGGCGCCTCCGGCGCTTACCTCGTTGCGTACGCTCTGGCCCGCTGCCGGCCGCGCAGCATCCTGCCGGCCGCCTCCCGTGCCCGCCTCGGCCGGCACGGTTCGGTCCATCTCATTGATCTCCAGCATCTCCTCAATCGGGGTTACGCCCGCGATCGCTTCCTTGGAAAACTGCCCGATGCGGAAAGAAACCGCCCCCGCCAACCGCCCGGAGAAATACACGGGGCTGCCGCTCATGCCCGCAACCACGCCCGCGTACTCGGCCTTGGCCCCACCCAGCCTCACCAGGATCAGGTCGCCGCGGGGGCCGTTGGTATTCCGCAGGATGCCCAGCACTTCAACATCCATGGCCTCCGGCCTTGTACCCTCGAACACGGTGTAGGCTACGCCTTTCATTCCAGCGTGGATCTCGCTGACCGGAATGAACTTTGCCGTGGATGCGGCTTCCTTCGGCGAAGCCGCGGGCGTGCTTTGGGCTGAGGCGAAACGCGAAAACAGGAAGAAAACGAACAGCGCAGAGACGAAGACAACAACCGCTTTTTTCATTCGACAGCCAAAAAAACCGGAATTCAATGCGGCTTCGGGGGGTCGCCGGATTCAGGGATTTGCCGACAGTGTAGCACAACAGCGGCTCTGGCCCGGCGTTTTGGGCGGCTGCTCGCATCTATAATAGAGTAACAATACGGTCATTCGGGTTAAGGCATCGTCATGAAGCAGTCCACCATTCTCCGCTACGCGCTCTTATCCTTACTGGCTCTGCCCCTGTCAGCGTGGGGTCAGTCGTCATCTTCTCAGGCGCAATCCACCGGCCAGCAGCAGAGCACGCAACCTCAAACCCAGCAGCAGAAACCGCAGCAGGCCGCGCCCGCCGAAGCCGGAGGCCCCGGCGGCGATGTCGGGCCAATCGCGCTGCCAAAGAAAAAGGAAGAGGAGGCGCCCACTCCCCCGCGGCCTCGCCCCGTCCCGCAGCAGACGCCAACTTTCTCCATGTCGGTGGATGTTCCGCTCGTGACGCTCGACGTCTCCGTGCTGACCAAGGACGGGCATCAGTTTGTTCCGGGCCTGAAGCGTGACAATTTCAAAGTGTTCGAGGACGGCGTGGAGCAGAAGGTTTCGCAGTTCGGCCAGACAGGTGAAGCCCCGATTACCGCGGTGCTGCTGGTCGAGTTTGCCAATAATCGAAATCTCTGGGATGTCATGATTCAGTCGCTGCGTGCCTCTTACACCTTCGCGCAGTCGCTCAAGAAGGATGATTGGATCGCCGTGGTCGCCTACGACCTCAAATCGCAGATCCTCACCGATTTCACCCAGGACAAACGGCAGGTGTACGCCGCCCTTGGCCAGCTTCGCCCGCAGACTGCCGGTTTCAGCGAAACCGACCTGTTTGACGCTTTGTATGACACCATTGACCGCCTCGAGGGAATCCAGGGGCGGAAATACATCCTGCTGGTTTCCACTGGCCGCGATACGTTCAGCAAGATGAACCTCGACAAAACCCTCACGAAAATCAAATCGGCAAAAGACATCACCATCTACTCCATCGGGTTGGGTACGGCGTTGCGGAAAATGGGCTATAGCCGCTATCTGTGCCCTGAGGCCACACTGCAGTGCTCGGAGATTGAGTTCCTGCAGGCCGATAACCAGCTCGATACGTTTGCCCGCCTCACCGGCGGCCGCTCCTACCATCCCAACTTCGACGGCGAACTGCCCGATATTTTTAATGACATTGCGGCCGACATCCGCAATGAATACATCCTTGCCTATCACCCCACTAACCCCAGGCTCGATGGCACATTCCGCAAGCTCAAAGTCCAGATTGTGGCCCCTGATGGCGGGCCGCTGAAGGTAAAGAATGAAAAGGGCAAGGAACTGAAAATCGAAGTCGTTGCGCGCGAGGGATACACCGCCCGGCACCAGGTGGATTGAACCATTAATTTCGAAGGTGCTGCACTTCCTGCCTGGAGGAAAGCTGGAGCCGTCGGCCAGCCAGTCAGCCAGCCAGCCAGCCAGTCAGTATTTGAAATTTCCCAATTCCGCCATTTGCAATTTCGAACATCTTCCGGCTGCCCGGCATAAGCCCGGTCCTGTGGATTCATACACATACGCTGTGCCGGAATTGGCAACCATGTTGCTGCCGATTAGGGCGGCAGCGTGCCGTCAGGCTGCGGAGGGGCGCCATGAGCAACGCCGAGCGGGTGCGGGAACGGCTCTCAGGAGTTCCATCGAGCGAATACTTCGAAGTCCGGATGCGTGCGGGGTGGAATCTGGTGGCGGTGGAATGGGAGCGCATGGCCGACGACCAGCCGATTCCCCGTGAAGAGGTTCCATATGGCATGCGCGTGGCCGGCGACTGCCAGCACCTCGAGTACGCGCCTGACGAAATGGCGGTGCTCACCCTGATGATGGAGCTCATCCTGCAGGAACACGGCTTCGGGCGCATCGCTATGGAACTGAACGACCACGGCTTCCGGCGGCGCAATGGCGTGCTGTGGACCGAAATTTCAGCTTTCAATATGTTGCCGCGCCTTATCGAGATCGGGCCCAGAATGTTTTCGACCACCGACTGGCACGAACGCCGCGACCGCATCTACAAGCTGCTCGGCCATTGAATATGTACGCCCGCCCCGCCATCCCCACGGTGGGAGCACCGGGCTTCACATCCTTCCCCACGGTGGGAGCACCGGGCTTCAG
>JAFAIN010000209.1 GCA_019236695.1 Acidobacteriota bacterium
CAGGGTCGGCATCCTTCCACAGAGTGATTAAATCCTGGTACTGCTTGCGGGCGCTCGACGGGTCGCCCATGGCCACGTAGGTTCGTGCCAGGCCGAGTTGCGCCAGCGAAAGATCCATATCAACCGGATGCGCGTACTTGAGCGCCAAAACATGCTGGAATTCGGTTGCGGCATCGGCGAACTGGCCGGATCGCCGGTAAGCTTCGGCGCGCAACAGCATGGAGCCTGTGGAGCTGCGATCCCATGGCGTCGCCGGCTTCAGTGCTTCGATGGCGGCAGAAGGTTTGTTGTTCTGAAGATCGGCAAAGGCTTCAACGGCAGGCTGGAAGACAGACTTAACAAACACATCATCGGGGTGGTGGGCTGCAACCCGCTGAACGTTTTCTCGGGCCTTGGCGGGCACGCCATCAAGCGCATAGAAAAAAGCCTGTTCTACAAGGGCGCCGGTGCCGGCCTTATCCGCCGCAATGTGGGGCAGGTCGCGTTCGGCCTGCTGTTTCAGCCCAAACTCTAATTCGACGATAGCGTAGTCGAACCTGATCCGCTCTGCAGCCGTGGGCAGGTCGAGCGACTGGAACGCAGCCGCCAGAGAATCGCGCAAGGCGGCAGCGCGCCGAAATTCCCCGCGCTTTAACGCCTGGTTGAAAACGAGTGCGCGGCCGCTGGCCTCGAGATTTGGCGACTGGCGCAGGAACTGCATCTCGCGGTCAAACCCGGCCTGATCGCCAACCGCGAAATCCATGAACGAAGCCGAGGCGTGAAGCGAAACGGAATTTGGCCACTTCTGCTGCCCGCGTTGCAGCAAAGCTTTTGCCTCATCAATTCGTCCCAGGGATACATATGCGTCGGCGGCATTGAGGTAGCCATTCTGGCTATCGGCATCGACCTCAATGGCTTTCAGGCAATTCTGCAGAGCTTTGTCAAACTGGCCGATTTGTTCATACGCTACGCACTCATTGTTGTAAGGAATGCCTTCACGCGGGTAGGACTGCTTGTACAGTTCCCAAGCCTCAAGCTGCTTCTGGATGTCGCCGACTTTGTCGAAGTAGCTAGCCGTAATGTACAGCCGCTCGTGCTCACTGGCGCGGTCGCGAAGCTCGTAAGCCTTCCGTAGCGCCTGCCCGGCACGGTCGCTCTCGCCGGCATTTCCGTATACCGTACCCAAACGGGCCCAGGCCAGGGCAAAATCTGGGTCGATTTGCAAGGCACGCTGGAAAAGGGGGATGGACGCGATTTCGTTGCCGCTCATGTGCTGCTCGTCGGCCAGGGCGAAATCCTTGAGGGCCTCAAGCGATGACGTCGTGGCCTCAGGCAGCGGTTTGTCGAATTTGGCAACCGAGGCAAGTGATTCGCCGAGCTTGCCGCGCAACTCGGCCGCCGCCTTGCCGAGCGCGGCCAGCACGTCCTCCTTCTTTGCCGCCGGCACCTGGTCTGACGCCAGCCTCTCGTCGCTGGAGGCATTCGTCGCATCCAGCGTCACCACATACTGCGATCCAATGGAGGCAATGGAACCTACGAGAACCGCTCGCGCGCCCAGGCGCTGTGCAATCTCCTTCGCCAACTCCTGGGTAATGCGGTCATTCTTGTTTCGCCCCATGAGCTGCAGCGTGTCCTGCACTTTCCGATCGGAGACTACGTTGAGGAAGGGCGACTGCAGCAGGTCAACCGTTACGGCCTTTTTCAGGGTGTCATCGAATACCGGGTCGCCGGTGGTGTTCACGAAATCAGTGACCATGATCCAGTCACGCTCGGTCATCGCCCGCGTATGCCGCGGCCAAAGCAGCACGGCTACAAGCGCCGCCACGGCGGCCAGCGCTCCGATGCCGATGCCAATCCAGCGGCTGCGGCTTACCGGCCTGGGTACGGACCCGGAAGCGGGTGAGGCTCCCGAGGCTGATGCGATAGCCGGCGAGGAACCCGGGCTCGCCAGCTCCGCCGCTGATGCAACCGCAGCAATGGAGTGCGAGCCGCTTCCCTGCACGCCAAGCGCGCTGTTTCGGCCCGATTCGAGCTCGCGCCGTACCCGTTTCAGGTCCGCACGGATGTCGGCAGCGTTCTGGTAGCGCAGCTCGCGATCCTTCTCCAGCGCCTTTCCCACTATCTCTTCGACCTTGGGCGGCAAATCGGGATTCAGGCGCTGCGGCGGGGCTGGCGGGCGGTTCAGGATGGAATCGAAAATCACTCCCGTTGTGTCGCCGCGGAATGGAACCCCGCCGGTTGCCATCTCGTAGAGCACGGCGCCAAAGCTGAACAGGTCACTGCGGCGGTCGAGTTCTTTTCCGCGAATCTGCTCGGGCGACATATATGCGACGGTCCCGACCGTAGTGCCGGGGCTTGTCAGGTGAGCATCGCTGGGCAGCGTGGCATCGGCGGGCGAGCCGGGCTCCGTTGTCTTTGCCAGGCCGAAATCCAGTATCTTCACCTGCCCGCGCGAGGTCACAAAAATGTTGGCCGGCTTGATGTCGCGATGAACAATGTTCTGGGCGTGAGCGGCGTCAAGCCCATCGGCAATCTGTATTCCGTAATCGAGCAGCACTTCCGCCTCAAGCGGGCGCCCCTGTATGGCGTGCTTGAGCGTCCTGCCTTCGAGCAATTCCATCACGATGAACCACTTTCCCTCGTGCTGATCGATATCGTGAATGACGCAGATATTGGGATGACTGAGGCGCGAGGCGGCCTGAGCTTCGCGCTGGAAACGGCTGAGGGCCAGGGGATCGCGGCTGAGTTCATCAGGCAGAAACTTCAGGGCCACGTGACGCCCCAGGCGCGTGTCTTCCGCTTCATACACTACGCCCATGCCGCCGCCGCCCAGCTTCTGCAGCACACGATAATGCGAAATGGTTTGCCCGATCATTGCGCAGGCGATGCGAGATGAAAATCGTAACACGTGAAAGAAGCCGAGAGCAGAAGGCAAAGGGCAAAACGCGCACGAACACCACGCAGTTCCCTTTTGACGCTTTCGATACACTGTCGGCCATGCGGGTGCTGATTTCGGCGGGCGAGGCTTCGGGCGAACATTACGGCGCCCAGCTCGCGATCGCCTTGCGTGCGCGCCTGCAGCAGCGCTCGGAAGAGGCCGAGATCTTCGGTTTGGGCGGCAACGCTATGCGGGCTGCGGGCTGCGAAACCATTGTCGATGCCAATGACATCGCGGTTGTCGGGATCACGGAGGTCTTCGCCTCCCTGCCACGCATCCGGCGGGAATTCCATCGCCTCGTGCACGAGGCCGAGCGCAGCCGCCCCCAGGTCGCTGTGCTTATTGATTTCCCCGACTTCAATTTGCGACTGGCAAAGCAGCTTTGGCGACGCGGAATTCCGGTGGTGTACTTCATCAGCCCGCAGCTCTGGGCGTGGCGTGCCGGCCGGGTAAAGCAAGTCCGGCGATACGCCCGAAAGATGCTGGTCATCTTTCCTTTTGAAGCGGAATGGTACCGGCAGCGCGGTGTCGAAGCGGAATACGTAGGACATCCGCTGTTTGACGAGCGGCGCGAGATACCGGACCGGGAGGCCTTCGCCCGCCGCATTGACCTCGATGCGGCAAAGCAGTGGATTGCGCTGCTGCCCGGAAGCCGGCGCAAAGAGGTTTCGTTGAACCTGCCGCCCATCCTCGAAGCGGCTGCTCTGCTTGAGGGCAGCGGCAGCTATGAGTTCCTGCTGCCGATTGCGCCTACGTTGACCCGCAACTGGCTTGCGCAAGAAATAGCGGCATTGCGGAAGGGGGCTCGGGTGCACCTGGTTGAAGATGCGCCGGTCGCTCTGGCTCATGCTCGCGCTGCGGTCGTGGCCAGCGGCACCGCAACTGTGCAGGCCGCCCTGGCAGTTACTCCCTTCGTCATGGTGTATCGCGTATCGCCCTCGAGCTACGTGCTTGGACGCTGGATGGTGCGCGTCCCGCATTTTGCCATGCCCAACCTGATCGCAGGCAGGTGCGTGGTGCCGGAACTGGTGCAGCGGCGGTTTACGGCCGAAAATGTCGTAAGTGAACTCCGCAAGCTCCTGCCGGATGGGCGGGAGCGCGATCGTATGCTGCAGGATTTGAAGGATGTCAGGAGCAAGCTGGCGTACCCGGGGGACGAAGCAGCCGGCAGCGCGATCGATCGCGCCGCTGCAGCAGTGCTGGAGGTTGCAGCGAAAGCGGTAAAGGACAAGTCGCCCACTTGAGACACCCAAGACTCCTTATGGCTTCCGTATACTTTTTGCCGGATGCCCGAGCCCGAGAATTCGCGCCTGCAGCGCGTATTGAGGCAGCTTGCGCGGTACGATCACCCGCTGCTGGCGTTCGATGCTCGCGCAAGCGGTTCCGGCGTCGAGGTCATCATCCGGTTCAAGGATCCTTCCATTCCGGCCCACACCTATTTGTTCCAGATGCACCCGCGCGATCTCGACCACCCGCAGTTTGAGTGGACGTTCCAGCGCCAGCTCTATGATTGCCTGCACGATTACCTGATCGAGATGTTTACGCGAACTCCGCAGAGCCGCGAGAGGTGCTGATTGGCGGGCCTGCACGCAGCCATTCTGTCGGAAATTTCTTCCCGCGGCCCGATTCCGTTTTCACGTTTCATGGAGCTTTGCCTGTATCACCCGGAATTCGGCTACTACGCAGCCGAGCGTGAACGCTTTGGGAAGAGTGGAGATTTCTACACTGCCAGCGACATCCATGCGGTTTATGGCCGGTTAATGGCGCGGCAATTCGATGAGATGTGGCGGGCGCTGGGCTCGCCGCCTTCCCTCCGCGTGATCGAACTTGGCCCGGGGCGCGGATTATTTGCGCAGGATGTGCTCGCCTTCGCTCGAGAAAAATTCCCCGCTTTCTTCGAGGCAATGCAATATGTGATGGTGGAGCGCTCCCCATCCTTGTGCCGCCGGTTGATGGAGCGTTTCGCCGCCGGGCTCGAACGGGGGACCGTCGCTGTTCGCCACAGCCTCAAAGATGCGGAATCCACGGGCCACGCCATTGCCTTCGCCAACGAGTTCTTCGACGCTCTTCCGGTTGACGTTCTGGGCGAGCACGGCCAGTTGCACATTGCGGCCAGCGGCAATCGTTTTACGGAAACCTGGCGCGAGCCGGCTGCCGCCGTCCTCGATTATGCGCGGCGGTTCGCATTGGTTCCGGCAGGCGAACAGCGGGTTGAAATCTGCCTGCCGCTTGAGGGCATAATTTGTGAGCTGGATTCCGCTTTCCAGCGTGGATTCGTCATAGCCGTGGATTACGGCTACACACGAGCGGAACTTCAGGCCGGCGCGCCGTCCGATACGCTGCGCGCATTCCGCTCCCACACACTGCGCGCAAACGTAGTTGATTCACCCGGGGAGCAGGACATCACCGCCGATGTGAATTTCACGGCGGTCGCGGAACTGGCCCGGGGCGCGGGAATTCATGCCATGCCGTTGTTGCGCCAATCGCAATTCCTGATGGGCATCGGCGAGGCAAACCAGTTTGCCGATATCTTCGAAAGCTGCGTGCTCCCGCAGGAGCACGCAAAGCGCGCGCTGCAGCTCAAGCACTTCATCACCCCGGAAGGCCTGGGCGAGGCATTCCGCGTGCTGGTGATGTTCCGGGGAGTGCCGCCCAAAGAAGCGGCGCGGCTCAGCGGGCTGAAATTCGCGCGTTAGCCGCCGTTCCGCGGGCGCTCCTGCTGATACGGAGCCGACAAATACTTTCGCGCTTCATCCTGCGCGCCCTGCGTGTTGTCATTCGTGTTCAGCGCCTGGCGATACTCGTTGGTGGCCCGCTCGCGCTGGCCCGTAAGGTCATAAATTTTGCCAAGCTGGATGTGGCTCCAGACTTCGGTCCAGCGCGGATCGCCATCGCCGTTCAGCGACTCGCGGTATTCGTTCGCCGCAGACTGGTAGTTGTGCTGGAGGAAATAGACTTCGGCAATGCGGAAATGCGCCAGCGAACTGCTGTGACTGATGTCGAGCGCATTCTTGAACTGCAGCAGGGCTGCCGCCAGATCTCCTTCCTGCACGAGTTGCGTTCCGCGGTGAATGGCCGTACGCAACTTCAAATCGGGTGAGTTCTTCAGCACCCAGTTATTGGGATCGATCGTAATGCGCCGCGGCTTGCCAAATGTTTCAACCGTGTAGGCGGAATCGGTTCCGGCGACGTCAATGCGCTTGGTTTCGCTCGGGCCATCGGTATCGATCTTGAGCTCAACCGGCATCCGGAACAGATCGAGATCCTGGGTGATTTCACCCACCACGCGGAACCCCTTCGCCGTGCGATAGACGGTGTATTTGTCCTTGAATTCAGGAGCGCCGGTAGAATCCAGCCATTGAGTGAAGAAGCCGCTGAGCTTCTGTCCCGATTGCTGCTCCGCCACTTCGCGCAGATCGTCGGTGGTGGCCGGTTTTGCTCCGTACTGCTTGATGAAGGCGCGCATGGTTTTGTCGAATGCCGCTTCGCCGAGTTCCCAGCGCAGCATGTGATAGATCATGGCGCCCTTATCGGTCACCAGCGACTGGAACTCGGGAGAAAATGCATCCAGCTTGCTGACCTGCGAGAGCGGGGTATTGTCATACGCCAGCGCTCCGACGGAAACGTCTTTCACGCCTTCCTCGAGTCCGGCTTCCCCGGCAACCTGCTGCACATAGCGAACCTCTGAGTAGCGCGCGCCGCCCTCAGTGATCCAGAAATCTGGCTTCGATGCCGGGCTTACCTCGTCGCCGAACCACTGGTGGGCAATGGTATCGGCCAGCAGGCGATAGTTGGTTTTGGGGGTCACACTCTGCGAGTTCAGGGCGGCAATTTCCGGCGCCCAGGCGTTCGGAACCGTATCACCGGGCAGTTCGACTACCTTGAGGACAGGGGCCGGTGCGCCTCCGTAGAGCAGCGAGAAATACTGGAATTCGCGGCCGGCGGTCTCGGCATAAGCCGAAATCAGCTCCTTATGATTCGGCTTGAAGTACACGGTGAGATCCACGCCGCCGGGATCGGAATGCTCGCTGGCAAACTTGCCGGCAATTAACGTTCCCGGGAAACCCAGCCGAGTTGAGGCGAACGTGTAAACACTGTGGCTGGCCGAGCTCTGCGGGGCGGCGGCCTGGCCGCTCCCAATTACCGTCAGACCGGCCGGAACCGTGACGCGAATCGTGGAGGTGAACCGGTTCGTGTTGTATCCCGACATCGGAAACCAGCGCCCGGCATAAAGCAGGTAAGACTCATCCTCGCTAATGTAGGCGAGCTTCAGCCCCGGAACCGGACTGTCATCCCCCGATTCCAGCAGCCCTTCGTAATCAAACGTCAAACTCGAGGAGGAGCCGCGCGGCAGCGCTGCCGTCAGAGGCACCCGAATCACCGAGTCCTGCGAGATCCGCTCAAAATTAAGGCTGTGCCCCGAGGTATCGACAATTCGAGTGGGGTGCAGCGCGTTGTGGAGTTCGAACACGGCGACGTTCAAGTCCTCGAGGGCGGTGAATTTCACCACGGCGTGCGCTTTGAGGCGGTGCGCGGCGGGAACGAGCTCAGCATCAATCTGGTAGTCGTTGACTTCGAGCCGGGGCTTCTCCGCCGCCCAGGCCGGCAGCAGGAGCAGGATCAGGGCGGCGGGCAGCGCGGCCAGCCTCAGCCCTCGGTGAGCGGCCTTCGGCATGCCGCCATCGGCCAGAAACGAAAATGCCATCGGGGAACTCCGGGAAGCAACTCACGCCCCCTCCCGCAAAACCGGCCTTCGCGGCGGAGCTAACGATTCAGAGCTGCTGCCAATATGAATCTGATGAAAATTATCGCAGGAAAGATGCGAGCCCACCAGTGCAACCGCAGCGCCGGTGTTGGTATGAACCCCGCCAAATCAGGCTTGTTGCGCCGGCTCTTGCCAAGAACAACATGCCGGCGAGCCGCGTCACTGCGCCTGTGTTTTGGCGCTTGCGCCCTGCCCGGCATAGTCGTACACGCCGCGACCCGATTTCCTGCCCAGCCGGCCGGCCTTAACGTATTGAACCAGAAGAGGCGCCGGGCGGTATTTCTCGCCGAGGGCCTTGTGCAGGTATTCCAGAATGTGAAGCCTGGTATCGAGCCCGACCAGATCCGCCATTTCGAAGGGGCCCATGGGATGGTTCAATCCCAGCTTCAATGCCTTGTCGATATCGGCTGCCGAGGCAATGCCCTCCTGCAGCATGTAAAACGCCTCGTTGCCGATCATGGCGTTGATGCGGCTGGTAATGAACCCCGGGGCCTCACGGATCACCACCGTCTCTTTGCCCATGCGCTGGCCGAGCGCGACGGCTGCCGCTATGGTTTCATCGCTGGTTTCCAGCCCTCGCACGATTTCGAGCAGCTTCATTTTGTGAACGGGATTGAAAAAATGCATGCCCACGCAGCGTGGCGCGCGATAGGTGACGGATGAAATCTCCGTAATGCTCAGGGAAGACGTATTGGTGGCGAGGATGGCGCCGGGACGGCAAATCTTATCGAGCAGCGTAAAAATCTCGATTTTCGATTCCATCTCCTCGGGAACCGCCTCAATCACCAGGTCCGCATCCCGCGCGGCCTGCTCGACGCTGGATGCGTATTCCAGGCGGCCGAATGCGGCATCGGCGGCGGCTCGTTCCACTTTGCCCAGTTCCACCGCCTTTTCCAGATTGCCGCGGATTTCACTCTCAGCTTTGCGCAGGGCCGCGGGGAGAATGTCTTCCAGGATGGTGCGATATCCGCCGAGCGCGGCTACGTGGGCAATTCCCCGCCCCATGATTCCGGCGCCGATCACGGCAATGCTGTTCACCTGCATAGGGTGGGGATTACTCTCCGCGTTCCAATTGATCCACAATCCGCGTGTAGTTTGGATCCGCCTTTTTCATATATTCGGCCAGCCGCTTCTTCTCTTCCGCGGTCATAAAGGCAGTGCTCGCGGTGATGCGCCGCAGCGTGGTGGAAATGTCATCAACGTAGTTCATCATCCTGATCAGCTCGCCGGAAACCGCTGGAGGCATGGCGCGAACCCTCACTTTCATGATCGCCAGTTGGCGAATTAGCATTCTATCGAAGCGACGGCGCGAGTGCCGACGACATGTGCCCCGGATTGCAAAGTTTTCAGGTTTTATTCGACCGCGGCGAGCCCGCCCTATTTCCGCACGAGGCGTATCGCCTCTACGGAGAGCTTGGATTTCCGGCGGCGCCGGATGGCCGCCCCTGGATTTATTCAAACTTCGTGCAATCGCTCGACGGGGTGGCCTCGTTCAAAGGCCTGCATCCGACCGGCGCAGACATTTCGCGCTCGGCGGAGGATCGCTGGCTGATGGATCTCCTGCGCGCGCACGCCGATGCGCTGCTGCTCGGCGCCAACACGCTGGCCGAGGAAACCCAGTTTTTGCGCCAGTCGCGTAACCCGGCATCGCGCGGACCCGTTTACGCCATTGAAGACGAGCATTGCCTCGAACTGCGCAGCAGAGTGGCCCACCGCGCGGAGACCAACATCATCGTGACCGGCGGGGCCGCGCTCGATCTCAGCCAGTACGCCGTGTTTGACGGAGATCGCGTTGATGCCGTCATCATCACCACGGCTCCGGGCGCCCGGCGGCTCGCGGAGCGGCACAGCCATCCCCATGTGCGCGTCATCGTGGCCGGCGAGGGCGAACTGGTGGACTTGCCCCAAGCGATGCGCAGGTTGCGGGTAGAACTGGGAATCGAGCGGTTGCTGTGCGAAGGCGGACCTACACTTTACGGCTACATGTCGCGGGCAGCCCTCATGGATGAGAAGTTCATCACCGTAGCGCCGCTGGAGATTGGCGTCATCATTCCTCCGGAGCAGAAGGCCCCGGGATGGAGGGACAGCGGCACCCCGGCACCGCGCCCTACCACGTTCAACGCCCCCGGGTTCACCTTCGAAACCGCTCCCGAATGGCACTGGATGAGCTGCCGGAAAGTACGCGATCACCAGTTCAACCGTTATCGCCGGGCGCAGCCTTAAGATTTAAGATTCGCGCGAAAGGCCGCGCTTTTCCCCTGCTACACTGCCGCTTGCGCCCGAATCGCAAAGCGGAGAAGTGGCAGCCCTGGTCGCTGGCCATTCTTTCCGGCGGGCTGCAGGTTCTGATCTTTCCATCCCCTTCGCTGGGCTTCCTGGCCTGGATTGCACTGGCGCCGCTCCTGGTCGCCATCCTGAGGCCCACGATTCCCGGGAGCGCAGCCCACACCCGGCAGCCTCGATTGCGTGCCTTCCTGCTGGGCTACGTTTCAGGCGTCGTATGGTACGCCGGGAGTTGCTACTGGATCTACCACGTCATGAATTCGTATGGCGGATTGCCGCCGGTCGTGGCGATTGCCGTCCTGCTGCTGTTCTGCCTTTATCTTGCGCTTTACCACGGGGTGTTCGGATTGCTGCTGTGGACGGCAACTCGAGCCGGCAATGCAAATGCCGGCCCTGCGCTTCTGCTCAGCCCTTTCGTATGGGTGGCCGTGGAGTTGGCCCGCGCCCGGATTACAGGTTTCCCATGGGACCTTCTCGGAACGGCGCAAGTAGGCAATATCGCGCTCACGCGGGTGGCGATGTTCACGGCGGTATACGGCCTGTCGTTCGAAATCGTCCTCGTGAACGCCGGATTCGCGGCTGCGTTTCTGGTTCCTCTTCGCGCCCGCCGAACGCTGGTCGCGGGCGTGCTGGCCGTCGCTGCCCTCCTGCAGGCCGGAAACCTCTTCCGGCCCGGGCCTGCCGCCAGTGGCCGGGTTGCAACCCTGGTGCAGGTGAATATACCGATCCTCGAGGAGGACCAGTGGACCCCTGAATACATGCAGCAAACCGTTGGCGAGGTCGAGCGAACCAGCGTGCCGGCCGCCCGGGATGCCGAAGCCCAGCAGGGGATTCCGGGGCTTATTGTGTGGCCGGAGTCGCCGGCGCCATTTTTCGCCACCGATCGGAACTTCCGCGCCAGCCTTAGCCACATGGCGCAGTTAGCGAATGCTTATGTGGTCGCCGGAAGCCTGGGGCTGAAGCAGACGCCAGGAGAGGAGCGGCCGCGCCTGTTCAATTCGGCCGCCCTGGTTGCGCCCTCGGGCGAATGGGTGGCGCACTACGACAAAATCCACCTGGTGCCCTTCGGCGAGTATGTGCCTTACCGCCAGTTTTTTTCGTTTGCCGGGAAGCTGACGCGCGAAGTGGGCGACTTCAGCCCGGGCTCGACCCGGCAACCCCTTGATCTTGGCAGCTTCAAGCTGGGCGTTTTTATCTGCTACGAATCCATTTTCCCCGATGAAGTCCGCCAATTCGCCCGGAATGGCGGCGAGGCATTTATCAATATTTCCAACGATAGCTGGTTCGGCCCGACGGGCGCACCCGGCCAGCACCTCAACATGGTGCGCATGCGTGCCATTGAAAACCGCCGCTGGGTATTGCGTTCCACCAACACCGGCATCACCGCTGCCATTGATCCATACGGGCGCGTGGTGGCGGTTGCGCCGGCGGGGCAGCGGGTTGCTCTCAATGCTCCCTACGCTCGAAGTTCCGAGACCACCTTTTACACCCGGCATGGCGACTGGTTCGCGTTTGGCTGTGCGATAATCACCGTTGCAGGCCTGCTCTTTCTGCATTACTCCAGGGGTCCGGGACCGCTGATATGGACGAGGAATTAGAACGCGAATACGCCGGCGTGCTCGATAAAGTCCGCGACCTGAAGGAGTACCTTTGACCTTCCCCGCCTGAGCTCGCAGTTGCAGGAAATTGAGCGCCAGCTCTCAGCGCCCGAGGTGTGGACCGACCAGGCAAAATCCCAACAGATCATGCGCGAGCGCAAGCGCCTGGAAGGCGAACTGGCAAAGGTTCGCGACCTGCAGCGCCGCACCGACGACATTTCCGCCTATTTTGAACTGGCGCGCGAGGGCGAAGAAGTAGGGCCGGAACTGAAGCGCGAGATTGCCGAACTGCGCACCCTTGCCGACGGGCTGGAGACCGAGGTCCTGCTGTCGGGCGAGAACGATTCGCGGAGCGCGATCATGACGATCCACCCGGGAGCCGGCGGCACTGAATCGCAGGACTGGGCCGATATGCTGTTGCGCATGTACCTGCGCTGGGCCGAACGCCAGGGCTTTGAAGCCTCGGTGAACGACCTGCAACCGGGCGAAGAAGCGGGGATCAAGTCCGCCACCATAACGGTAAGCGGCGAGAACGCCTACGGCCTGCTGACCAGCGAAATTGGAGTGCACCGGCTGGTGCGCATTTCGCCTTTCGACCAGGCGAAGCGGCGCCATACTTCATTCGCCAGCGTCTACGTTTCCCCCGAAATCGATGAGAGCATCGAGATCAACGTCAAGCAGGAGGATCTGCGCATCGACACTTACCGCTCCGGCGGACGTGGCGGGCAGCACGTGAACACCACGGATTCGGCCGTTCGCCTGACGCATTTACCCACCGGGATCGTGGTGAGCTGCCAGAACGAGCGGTCGCAGCACAAGAACCGCGAGCGCGCCATGAAGATACTTCGCTCCAAGCTGTACGAGCACGAACTGGAGAAAAAGCGCGCCGAAACCAAGAAGGTGGAAGACGCAAAGCTCGACATCGATTTTGGCTCCCAGATTCGTTCCTACGTTCTGCAGCCTTATCGCATGGTGAAAGACCTGCGAACCCGCGCCGAAGCAGGTGATGTGGATCGCGTGCTCGATGGCGACATTAACCCATTCATTCGCGCTTACCTTCAGTTGCGCCGAAACGGCCCGCCCTCGCAACCCTGACGAGGAAATGGGCACGAAAGTCATCTTCTACGGATGGCATGGGAGCGCGACAATACGGGTGTGCCCTCCTCGGTGGCCGAGCTCATTCGCCGTTCGGAAGCGCCGGCCGGCGTGCTGCGATCGGCGGCGCGCGGCGCGCTGTCGCTTCCCGCAGCCGAAATGCTGGAGATCCTGGTGCACCTGGCCGATGATCCGGAGTGGCGCGGGCAGGCCCGAGTGACGCTAGGGCAATGGGGAGAGGCATCAGCGCGCGGGGTTCTGGCCGATCCGGCAACCCCCGTTTCAGTATTGCGCTACTTCGCCGAGCCGGCCAATCTGCGCCCGGGCCTGGCAGAGGCGCTCATCGCCAATCCCTCGGTGCCGCTGGCCGCAATCGTCCGATTGGCGGAGGGTGCGACCGCGGAATTGGCCGAAATCATTGCCGCCACACCGCGAGTGAAAGAGTCGGGCGAGGCGCTGGAGGCCCTGGCCGCAAATCCCCGCACCGCCCCGGCGACCGCCGAGCTCGCTCGCAGGTTGCTGGATACGCAGGCATCCCTGCTGGCAATCGAACAGTCACAGGAGACTCGCGACTACGAGCACGAGCACGCGAAGGAGATCGCCGCATCGGGGACTGCCCCATTTGAATTAGTGGAGCCTGCCCAGGAGGAACTCACCGAAGTCGCTGCCGGCCGGACAGGCGCGCGGCTCACGGTGTTGCAGAAGATTGCCGCCATGAAAGTCAGCGCCCGCATCCGGGTGGCGATGCTCGGCACCCGCGAGGAGCGCATGCTGCTCATCCGTGACTGCAACCGGGTGGTTGCCATGGCGGTGCTCAATTCGCCCAAGCTCAGCGAAACCGAAATGGAAGGCTTCGCGGCCATGAAGAACATCCAGGAAGATGTGCTGCGCGGCATGGCGCGCAACCGGCGGTTCATGAGGAACTACGCGGTGGTGCGCGCACTGGTGAATAACGCTCGCACCCCGATCGATGTTGGTCTCGGGCTGCTTCAT
>JAFAIN010000292.1 GCA_019236695.1 Acidobacteriota bacterium
TTACCCGCTCGCGCGCATCTTCATAGGTTCGTCGCAGGGTGCGGCGCATCTGCCGTCCCGTCTTGGGCGCCAGCAGCAGGGCTGTGACTGCTCCAATTCCCAATCCGACAAACAGAAAAGCAAGCACCGTGCCGATGCCCGCGCCGCCATCCACTTCCTGTTCGTATTCACCAAAGTGTTCGCGATCCGTCATTCCGCACCTTCCTGAATTCAAAATCTTTAGGATGCCGGCTCACCGAGTTGGGTGGGATGCCGGCAGATGGGGTCACCTCACCCGTTCGGTGGGCATCGAACTCCCCCGGGACTATTTTCCCACAGCGGCCATGCAACGCCGCAAGCACGGAGGAGAAGAATGAAAGCAATTTACGTTATGGGGCGGTTTCTGCTGGGCGGATACTTCCTGTACAGCGGGCTTCACCACTTTCAACAACGAGAGCAGATGAAACAATACGCCGCGTCGAAGGGCGTGGAGCAGCCGGATACGGCCGTCGTCGGCACCGGCGTTCTGCTTACCGCCAGCGGGCTCAGCCTGATGCTGGGACTTAAACCCGCGCTGGGAGCGCTTGGCGCCATTACGTTCCTGGGAGCCGTGTCACCGCGCATGCACGATTTCTGGAACGTTCAGGATGCCGGACAAAAACAAACCGAAATGATCAATTTCACAAAGAACATGGCGTTAGCTTCAGCAGCACTGGCCATGGTGGGTGCGGAGACGCAGGGTCAAAAGGCAGCCTGAGGCTGTCTCCGCCCCGGGCGGCGGGTTCTGCGAACAATGCTGAAATAACCTACCCGTGCCACCTCCGGCTTCTCCAGCTTGCGGAAGAGCAGCGAGCGTACAAAGCGCCGGGGCACGGCGCCTGAGATGTAGGCATCATAGAGTTCCGTGCCGAGCATCTGGCCCAACTGGCGCGCCACAAATTCAAATCGCTCACCGGTATAGTTGCGGCCTTCCAGGATCAGAGGCGGCGTCTCCCAATATTTCCGCAGGTTACGCTCGTAGTCACGGTGGAAGACCAGGAAGTCAATCATGCGCATATAGTCGCGGTAGCTGAGGATTGATTTTTCTTCAATGGCTTCCCGCGGCGCGGCATAAAGCGAATAAAGGTCGCTTTCGCGAACGGCTGGCCGGGCGGGGTAAAGCACACGCGCCCCAAAGTCAGCAATGGCAATTTCCATGACGCGGGAATAAAACCGGTCGTCGGGCGAAAGATCGGCGCTCAACAATGTGCTGCAAGCCGGTCGGCGGCAGGCGGCATGAACAAACCGTGCCACGGGCTCGGCGGCCCCGCTGAGTTCCCACCCGGTAGTGAGAATCACGTTCAGGGAAGCGATATAGGCCATCCCGCCCGAAGCCATGGCATCTTCGGCAGCGGCCACCTCTTCCGCCGCCACACCTTTGCGGTCGAGCAGTCGCAAGGCTGACTCCAGTGAGGGTCGCCGGTACACCTCGGGTAGCTGGTCAACCAGGAAGCGAGGCTGAGTGCCATTTTGCGGAGAGTAAGGATTGATGTTGAGTGCCCGCGCCAGGGCCCCCACCAGATTGTAGATACTCGAGGCGAAGTCGGGACGTTCGCTGGGCATCCGCGTCCAGCGGTCAATGCACATCCGATAGCTTTCGTATTTTTCCAGCGGCGTGGCGTTGAACACGCAGAGCATACGCTCGGAAACGCGCACGGCCGCTACGTTGCCATGCGGCTCTCCCGAAGCCCGCCAATACAAGGCATCCACGTTCTGCAGTACGGTGACAGCCTTTTCCGAGGGCAGGAGGGAATGGAGAGCGGCCGGCAAGTGCTCGGGCGCGAGATGGGATTCCCCAAACAGGACAATGATTCTGGCGTCAGGAAATTCGGCGCGCAGTTCGGAAATCTTGGTGGCGGCGTGGCGATCGCGAGCGCCGATCCGCCGCAAGTCGCCGCGCGGCATGCAGTCGAGTCCGTGAAGGCGCGCGCCGGCGGCGCGCGCGCGGCGCAAGAGGTCGAGATAAGGGTTCCAGTCGTAGCCCCATTCGGCATCGAAGCGAATGCGCTCCCGCAGTTCCTCATCCGTGATGTCGCCGGCCAGCCATTCATCCAGAATGTGCTGGT
>JAFAIN010000052.1 GCA_019236695.1 Acidobacteriota bacterium
GTGCCGGTGTTCATGGCCACCCCTACATCCGCCTGGGCCAGGGCCGGAGCGTCGTTGGTGCCGTCGCCCGTCATCGCTACCAGCTTGCCCTCGGCCTGCTCCTTCTTGATCAGGTCCATCTTGTCTTTCGGCGTAGCCTGCGCCAGGAAGTCATCCACGCCGGCTTCGCGCGCAATCGCCGCCGCCGTCAGCGGGTTGTCGCCCGTAATCATCACCGTGCGAATGCCGATGGCGCGCAATTGATCGAAGCGCTCGCGCATTCCGCCTTTCACGATGTCTTTCAATTCGATTACGCCCAGGGCGCCGCGGCCGCGCTCCGCCACTACCAGCGGCGTGGCCCCGGAACGGGCAATCCCATCCACCGTGGACTGCACTTCGGGCGGAAAATTACGGCCGTTCTGCGCTACATAATGGTTGATTGCGTCGGCCGCGCCTTTGCGGATTTCGAACCCGCTCAAATTCACGCCTGACATGCGGGTCTGCGCGCTGAACGGCACGAACACTGCCTCCCGTGAGCCCATCTCGCGCCCCCGCAGCCCGTACTTTTCCTTGGCCAGCACCACAATCGAGCGGCCCTCGGGGGTCTCGTCGGCCAGCGACGAAAGCTGCGCTGCATCCGCCAGTTCTGCCTCCGTCACTCCTGGCGCCGGAATAAAACGCGACGCCTGGCGGTTCCCGAACGTGATCGTGCCGGTCTTGTCCAGCAGAAGCGTATTCACGTCGCCCGCCGCCTCTACCGCGCGCCCTGACATCGCCAGCACGTTATGCTGAATCAGCCGGTCCATTCCGGCAATGCCGATGGCCGAAAGCAGGCCCCCGATGGTCGTGGGAATCAGGCACACCAGCAGTGAAACCAGCACAAACACCGTTTGCGGCGACCCTGAGTAAATGGCGAACGGCTGCAGCGTGACCACCGCCAGCAGGAAGATAATCGTTAACCCCGCCAGCAGGATGTTGAGCGCAATTTCGTTCGGGGTTTTCTGCCGGGCCGCTCCCTCCACCAGCGCGATCATGCGATCCAGGAAAGTCTCGCCCGGGTTCGACGTTACCTTCACCTTGATCTCGTCGGAAAGCACCCGGGTGCCTCCCGTTACGGCTGAGCGGTCGCCGCCCGCTTCGCGAATCACCGGCGCGGATTCCCCCGTAATGGCCGATTCGTCCACCGACGCCACCCCTTCTAGAATTTCGCCGTCCGACGGTATGAATTCCCCCGCCGACACCATCACCACATCTCCGGCGCGCAATTTCGAACTCGGCACCTTTTCCGTCTGCCCGCCCGCCGCCACGCGGTTGGCCATGGTCTCCGACCGCGCCTTGCGCAGCGTGTCGGCCTGCGCCTTCCCCCGCCCTTCCGCCATCGCCTCCGCAAAATTCGCGAACAGCACCGTGAACCACAGCCATAGCGTGATCTGCAGGTTGAACCGGAAAGCCGCGCTGCCGCGCAACAGCAGCACGGTCGTAATTACGCTGCCCATCTCCACCACGAACATCACCGGGTTGCCCATCATCTTGCGCGGGTTCAGCTTGACGAAGGCGTCCAGCACGGCTCGCCGCACAATCTTCCAGTCCCACAGGGATTTTTGCCTGCCCTTCACCGGCGGGTGTGCCATGCGAACGGCGACCGCCGGAGGAATTGTCGCTTGCTTCGTGGTGGTTGCCATGCTTGCCTCAGAAGGTTTTGCCCGCGTTCATCAGCAGGTGCTCAAGAATCGGTCCCAGGCTCAACGCAGGAAAGAAAGTCAGCGCGCCAACAATCAGGATCACGCCGATCAGCAGCGCGGTGAACAGCGGCGTCGTCACCGGAAATGTCCCGGGCGATGGCGGCACATGCTTCTTTCGCGCCAGGTTCCCCGAAATCCCGAGCATCGGAATAATCATCCAGAACCGGCCGATCAGCATGGTCAGCGCGCCGGTGATGTTGTACCAGGCCGTGTTGGCGTTCAGGCCGCCGAACGCGGAGCCGTTGTTTGCCGCCTGCGACACGAACGCATATAGCATCTGCGACATGCCGTGCGGGCCCGGGTTCGTAATGCCCGCTGTGCCAAACGGCTTCACCGATGAAATCGCGGTGAAGATCAGGATCACCAGGGGAAAGACCAGCGCCACCAGCATCGCCATCTTCACGTCATAAGCTTCAATTTTTTTGCCCAGGTATTCCGGCGTGCGGCCCACCATCAGCCCGGCGATAAACACCGCCAGCACAATGTAGATCAGCATGCCGTAAAGGCCGGCGCCCACGCCGCCAAAAATCACTTCGCTCAGCATCATGTTCACCAGCGGCACCATGCCGCCGAGCGGCGTAAATGAATCGTGCCAGCCGGTGATTGCCCCGCAGCTTGCGTCCGTCGTGACCGTGGCGAACAGCGCCGAATTCGCCACCCCGAAGCGGGTCTCTTTGCCTTCCATGTTGCCGCCGGGCTGCATCGCGCCCGCGTGCTGGTCTACCGAACCCGCCAGCAGAGGGTTGCCCCGCGCCTCGGCCCAGTACGTTACGGTTACGCCGGCCAGAAAAAGAATGGCCATCGCCGACCACACTGCCCAGCCATGCCGCGGCGAGCCCGTCATGCGCCCCAGCGTGTACGTCAGCCCCGCCGATACCGCAAAAATCGAGAACATCTCGATCAGGTTTGAAAGCGGAGTGGGGTTCTCGAAAGGGTGCGCGCTGTTGGCATTGAAGAACCCGCCGCCGTTCGTGCCCCATTCCTTGATGATTTCCTGCGACGCAACCGGCCCCTGCGCAATCACCTGCTCGAACACCGTGTCCATCTGCGGCTTGCCGTCAGGCCCCGCCACGGGGTTGCCGGCGGCGTCAACCTTCGGCACATGCTGCGGTTCCACCAGCTTCACCCGGTCATATGGCTTCAGGTTCTGCACTACGCCCTGCGAAACCAGCGCCAGCGAACCCACCACGCAGAACGGCAGCAGCACCCACAGGCTGGCGCGCACCAGGTCCACCCAGAAGTTGCCGATACTGTCCATCTCCCGCCGGGCAATGCCCCGAATGAACGCAATCGCCAGCGCGATTCCCACCGCCGCCGAAACAAAGTTGTGGTACGCCAGCCCCGCCATTTGCGTGAAATAGCTCATCGCGTTCTCGCCCGCGTAGTTCTGCCAGTTCGTGTTCGTGGTGAATGAAGCCGCGGTGTTGAATGCCAGTGCCGGCGGATTCACTCCCGCCAGCCTCTGCGGGTTCCACGGCAGGTAAAACTGCAGGCGCTCGATGAAATACAGCGCCACCATCGAAACCACGCTGAACAGCAGCATCGAGATGGCGTATTCCGTCCAGCGCATCTCGTGTTGTTCATTCACGCCGGTCACGCGGTAGAGCAGGCGCTCCAGCGGGCGCAGCGCAGGGTCCAGGAACGTCCGTTCGCGGCTGAACACCCGGGCCATGAAAACGCCCATCGGCTTGGTGACCGCCAGGATCAGAACCAGGAAGACCGCAATCTGGAACCAGCCGTTTGCCGTCATCAGAACTTCTCCGGGCGCAGCAGCGCATAGAGCAGGTAAACCATCGCCAGCGCACTCACGATCAGCATGATCAGCGATTCAATATGCATGGCTGGCCCCTCATTTCATGCGATCGCAGAATCGCACGTATCCGATCGACAGAACGAAAAACGCAACCGTCACGGCAATAAAAAGGATGTCCTGCAATGTCCCTCCTCCTGGTTCAGAACTTCACCAGCAGCGCCAGGCTCATGCGGTTCTCGTGCCGGCACAGGTCAGGCTGCCAGTTCGGCACTGCCGATCCTGGCGCGCCCTGGTTGCCGCCCGGCGGCGTGATTCCGCCCTGGCATGTGAAGTACGGCACGTTGGCTTCCCGGTGGTTGTATTCCGAGCGGAACGTGATGTACTGGCTCGGCATCCAGTCGAAAGTGGCCGAGGCGTCCCACGCTTTGTAGGGATCGCCCGGGTTCTCGGTGAAATAGGGGGTGCCGGAAACAGCGGTGGCGCCATTGATTGGCGGCAGCAGCACCAGGTAGCGCCCCGGATTGTTGATCTTCCCGCCGCCCACCGTGAAGCCGTAGAGGTCCTTATGGAACCACAGCCGGTTGTAAAGCATAAAGCCCAGGAAGCTCTGCTTGGGCCAAAGTACCGACTGGCCATTCACCACATGGGTCGAATTGCCCGCGCAGGTCACGCCCCCGCCATGCTCGCAACCCATGTCGCCGGTCAGCGAAAAAGCCGCTTTGCTGATCCAGGTGTCCCGATTGTCGTAATACTTCACCTGAATGCTCTCATCGGTGTGGTAGCGCACGCGGCCCGGTGTGAACAACGTGTCTTCGCCCAGGGCGTACTGGTTGCCCACCAATGAAAACCACGCGGTCGGCCGCCATAGAATCTGCCCCCCGACCCCCATCCGGCCGTTGAACCGGCCGTACGACTGCCAGCCATTGATGAGCCAGGGCTCGATCTTCAGCTTGTCGGTGGGAAAAATCTGCACCCGCATGCCGTTAAAGAACCATGGCGTGTTGGAAGACACATACGACGGCTGATACGCCCAGTTGTCAAAGTTGTAGTAGCTGAACAGGCCCACATACGACATGAAGATCCCGGCCTGCGCATTGATGCCGTGCAGGGCGTTGAAGTGGTAGCCGCCGTAGCCTTCCGCGATGTAGCGGTAGGCGGTATCAAGGTCCCAGTTGCCCCGCCCCGGGCTGGCATCGTTGCGCGGCGTCGTAGCGCTGTACATCCCGAACTGCGTCATCAGCCGCGCCTGCACGTTGTCATAATGGAAATCGCCCCCCACACCGAGCTGCTCCAGTTGAAATTCGCCCGAGCGGAAGATTTCGCTCGAGCCGCCGATGGTGTCGTCGGCAGGATGGTTGAAGCTGTAGGTGTAATTCACGTCGGCGCGGATTTCGGGCGTGAAGAACTCGCTGTCGAACGCCGCCTTCTTCGTCCGCGGGTTGCCGTTCAGCCACGTCCAGTCGGCAAAAGCGAAGGGCTCGGCTTTGGCCGGCTTCTTTTCCGCGTTGCTCTGGGCAGTGGCGCTCAGCGCGGCCGGCGCCGGGACCGGCGCAGCCGCGGATGCCGCGCTGGGTGCCGGAACACTGGCCTCGGCAGCCGCCGGGCGCGCCTTCAGCTCCGCTTCCAGTTCGCTGATTCGCGCCCGCATGCGCTCCAATTCCTCCAGCAGCGCCGCGTCGCGGCTCGACAGGGCAGCCGTGCCCGCTTTGCCGGTCGCTTCCTCCCGCTGCCCTCTGGGAACGGTGTCAGGCGCGTATTGCGCTGCGGCGGAACAACACACCAGTGCCGCGGCAGCGCCGGCCAGCCCTTTTCGAATCCGCTTTGCTCTCGCAGTCATCCCGCCTCCTGACACATGTCGAACATTTGCAGTTTCAGATTTCACATTGCATCTGTGTACCCTCCCATTGGAAAACGAGAGTGCCTAAAAGAGGTCTAAAGGTGGAAAAAAATCTGCGACGAAACCACGTGGGTCCGGCCGCCCTCGGCCGGACAGGGCGAAGTGGGGAAATGACGTGGGTCCGGCCGCCCTCGGCCGGACGGCGAGCGAAGCTCGCCTCGGTTGGCGCCTTTATGCCCTTCGTGTGAACCCCGCCCTCACTCCGCGTCTCCGCCGTGAATTCCTTGCGCCGCTGTTGTCTAATGATGCCAGCCATGGCCCTCGACGACAGGCCCCGGGTGCTCATCGTTGACGACGAGCCGCAGATCACGCGGGTGCTGAAGAACGCGCTCAGCGCGCGCGGCTATTCCATTCGCACCGCATCCGATGGAATCGAAGCCATTCAGGTGATCAACGAATGGCCTCCCGCGCTGGTCATCACCGATTTGAAAATGCCCAATATGGACGGGGTGAAACTCACCCGCTATGTGCGCGGAAATTCGGGCATGCCCATCATCGTTCTCTCGGTCCGCGAAGATGAACGCACGAAAGTGGAGGCGCTGGATGCCGGAGCCGATGATTACGTCACCAAGCCGTTCCACATGAACGAGCTGCTGGCGCGCGTTCGCGCCGCGCTGCGGCGCGGCACCCCCTCCGGAGAACAGGAAAGCGGCGCCATCGAGGTCGGCCATTTCCACATCGACCTCGGATCCCACGCCGTCCGCATCGGCAGCCGGGAATTGAAGCTCACCCCCAAGGAATTCGACCTCCTCGTATATTTCGCGCGCCATGCCGGCAAGGTGATGACGCATCGCTCTGTGCTCGCCGGGGTGTGGGGCAGGAACAGCTCCGAGAGTCCGGAGTACCTGCACGTATTCGTCGGGCATCTGCGGAAGAAAATCGAGCCTAGCGAATCCCTGCCGCGCTACATCGTCACCGAGCCCTGGATCGGCTACCGCTTCAATCCCGGCGGGCCGGGGGAATAAGGCTTATTTCACTTCCTGGGTCACGATGTGAATGTCAATGGGCTGCGCGTCGCGCAGGAACCGGTGCACCGCCGTAAGGTAAAGATACTTCCGCAATCCGAACTGCGCCGAGCGGCCGAAAACCACCTGGGTAAGGTGCTTCTCGCGCACCACCTTCGCCACCGCGTCGGCCACGTTCTTGCCTTTGGTGCGAATCACGGTCGCGCCCAGGTTCTCGGCGAAACGGATGTTCTGGGCCAGCGTTCTCTGGTTTTCCGGCGTGCCGTCCCCTCCAATGTCCACATAAATCACGTAGAGCTCGGCATCCATGCGCTGCGCCATGCGCGAGGTGCGCGCAATCAGGTATTGCGCGGCCGGATTCGAGCTGATGCAAACCGCAATTCGCTCGCGAATGCCGGCGCTCAAGCCCGCTCCTTCCCGCTGCAAATACGATTCCAGGCTGCGGTCCACCGCGTGCGTCACCTGCTGCAGCGCCAGCTCGCGAAGCGCCATCAGGTTCTGCGGCTTGAAAAAGTGCCCCAGGGCCCGCTCCGCCCGGTCCGTGGGATAAATGTCGCCGCGGCGCATGCGCGTCTGCAGCGCCTCCGGCGTCAGGTCCGCCAGCACAATTTCGTTCACCCGTTGCATCACCCAGTCGGGCACGGTTTCACGCACCGCGATTCCCGTGATGTTTTGAACCAGCGGCGTCACGCTCTCAATGTGCTGAACATTCAGCGTGGAGAGCACATCAATCTCCGCGTCCAGCAGCTCCAGTACGTCGTCGTATCGTTTGCGGTGCTTGCTGCCTTCAATGTTGGTGTGCGCCAGTTCGTCCACCAGCGCCACCTGCGGCTTGCGCTCCCGGATGGCGTCCACATCCATTTCTTCGAATAGCGCGCCCTTGTATTCCATCTTGCGCCGCGGAACCTCCTCCAGCTTCGCCGCCAGTTCCGCTATTCCGCTGCGGCCGTGCGTCTCCACCACCCCAATCACCACATCCTCCCCGCGCACGTTGCGGCGGATGCCTTCACTCAGCATGTTGAAGGTCTTGCCCACGCCCGGCGCATAGCCCAGGAAGACTTTGAAGATTCCCTGCCGTTTTTGCGGCGCAGTCTCCTCCAGCCATTGCTCCGGCGTCTTCTGCATGGCCGCTATTCTCGCATGGCGGTCTCCGCCGGCAAGGCTGCAGCTACAATCTCTGCGTGAAGTCCCCCGCGCAATCCATATGGCGCTTCGCCGCTGCGCTGGCCGCGGTGGCGCTCATTACCTGGTTCTATTACCGGGTCGTCCACGTCAATCCCACCACCGTCGGCTTCACCTTTCTCATTGAAGTGCTGCTGGTCTCCGCGGCCTGGGGTTTGCCCTACGCGATCTCTACCTCCCTGGTCGCTACCCTTGCGTATAACTACTTCTTCCTCCCGCCGGTGCTCACCTGGACAATTGCCGATCCCCAGAACTGGATTGCTCTGTTCACGTTCCTCGTTACCGCCGTGGTCGCCAGCCAGTTGGCCGAGAGGGCAAGGCGCGAGGCGAGCCAGTCGAATCAGCGCCGCCGCGAGGTCGAGCGCCTCTATGCTTTCAGCCAGCAACTGCTGGTCACGGGAAATGTTTTCGGGCTGCTGAACCGCGTCCCCTTGTTCATCGTAGAAGCGTTTGGCGTGGCCGGCGCCGCGATTTTCCTCGATGAAAAGCAGAAGACCTATGTCTCTGATGCGGCCATCCAGCCGCTGCTCTCGGCCGACCAGTTGCGCTCCATCAGCGCCCGCGGCGAGCCGGTGCTCGACCGCGAGAACCGCGTGTGCTTCGTGCCCGTCCGCATGGGAGCGCGGGTCATCGGCAGCCTGGGAGTGCTCGGCTGCGACCTCTCGCGCGAAACACTCGAGGCCATCGGCAGCCTGATTGCCATTTCGATTGAGCGCGCCGCAACCATCGAGACCCTCACCCGCTCGGAAGCCGGCCGGGAAAGCGACCGCCTGCGCTCCCTGCTGCTCGATTCCGTCACCCACGAATTTCGCACCCCGCTGACCGCTATTCGCGCCTCCGCCGAAACGCTGCTGGATGCACCCGAAGCCAGGCGGCCGGAATTCCGCGAACTGCTCGCCATCATCAACGAAGAGGGCGACCGGTTGAACCGGCTGGTGGGCGAGGCTGCCGAGGTCGCGCAACTCGATGCCGGCCAGATTGAGCTGCAGTTCGAGCTTCATCCCGTTCGCGAACCCATTGATGCCGCCGTTCAACAGTGCCGTTACGCCCTGGAACACCATCCACTCCAGTTGAATGTCCCCGGCGATCTTCCTCAGGCGCGAATGGACCTTAAGCGGATCACGGAAGTTCTATGCCAGCTTCTGGAAAATGCCGGCAAGTATTCCGCGCCCGGAACCCCCATTCGCATTACCGCCGAGCACCGCTGGAAGGAGCTGCTGATCAGCGTTGCCGACCACGGCCCCGGCATTGACGATATGGAGCAGTCCATGATCTTTGAAAAGTTTTATCGCGGCCGCAACCAGCGCGTCACCATCCAGGGCACCGGCATGGGCCTCGCCATCGCCAAAGCCATCGTTGAGCTGCATGGCGGAAAAATCAGTGTTACGAGCCAGCTCGGCCATGGTTCGGTTTTCAGCTTCACCTTGCCTCTCCAGCAGTGACCTCAGCCCCTGCGTTCTTACGTGGGTCCGGCCGCCCTCGGCCCCGGGGTCCCCAGCGCGCGCTTCGTTTCCCGCGCGTGCTGGGGTGGTGGAACGGACGGCGAGCGAAGCTCGCCTGGGTTGACCTTCAATCAGGGCTCGCTGCGGCCAGAGCGTCTCCCGGCCCGCCGAGGGCGGAAGCTAAGTGGCGTGGGGCCGACCGCCCTCGGTCGGCCATGCGGCCTGAAAGGCCGCTCGCTGTTCCTTTCGAGCAAGGGGCGTTCATTGATGGGCGTTAGGGCGAACATTAACCGAAAATTGTCTTGCCTTCCACAACCCGTATGAGGTAGTCTGTGCCCGTGGGTGGCGTGCACGATCGCGGGGGTTTACCAGGTAGTAAAAAAATCGCAAAAACCGCTCTCACTGTTTTTTTTCACTGACTGCAGTGAGGATTTGTTTACTATTTGGTAAATTTTCTCGCCTCCCTGCTGAAGAAGGTCGCTTGCAAACATGCGCTCCGTAGTCCACGCCGCATGGCCGAACCGAGGGCGGTCGGCCCCACGTCACTGAGCTTCCGCCGATTACAATTCAAAACGGGGTACGACGACTCTGAGCTCGAGCTGCAGGAATTTCACGTAAGTTTACGCAAACTTCAGAGTCATGCGGCGTTTCCGCCCGTCGAACTGGTGGGATAATGATTCGCTCCTTGTGAACGCGGCTTATGGACCTGATCGCAATCATTAAAATCGCCGGCCGCGCGCTGGCCCGCAACAAGATGCGCTCGGCGCTCACCATGCTGGGCATCATCATTGGCGTGGGAGCGGTGATCGCGATGGTGGGGGTGGGCCAGGGCGCCAACCAGCAGGTGCAGGATCGCATAGCCGCCATGGGCTCGAACGTGCTGGTGGTGAGCGCCGGAACCGTTACGGTCAACGGCATGCACATGGGCTACGGGGCCACCAAGACCCTGATCTACGACGATCGCCAGGCGATTCTGCGCGAGTGCCCGTCGGTGGCGAACGCCGCGGCAACCTCCGGAACCCAGGCCCAGGTGGTATTCGGCAATGACAACTGGTTTACGCGGGTGACCGGTACTGAGCCGCAATACATTGATGTGCGAGCGTGGCCTCTCGCTGAAGGCTCATTTTTCACTTCGCAGGACATCGATCTGGCGTCGAATGTTGCGGTCATCGGCGAGACGGTGCGCAAGAACCTGTTCGGCACCACCGATCCCATCGGGCAGACGATTCGCGTGAAGAACCTGCCGTTCCGGGTGGTGGGCCTGCTCAGCCCCAAAGGGCAATCAGCCGCCGGCATGGGGCAGGACCAGGATGACACGATCCTGGTGCCGCTCACCACGCTGCAAAAGAAAATTACCGGCCAGGACTGGCTGCAGAACATTATGGTCTCGGCAGCCTCGCGCGAAGCCAGCTACTCGGCACAGCAGCAGATTACGGGACTGCTGCGCGACCGGCACCGCATCCGGCCCGGCCAGGATGACGATTTCTTCGTGCGCAACCAGGCCGACATCGCCGAAATGGCCGACCAGACCGGCCAGGTCATGACCATGCTGCTGGCCTCGATCGCGAGCGTGTCGCTGCTGGTGGGCGGCATCGGAATCATGAATATCATGCTGGTTTCGGTGACCGAGCGGACGCGCGAAATCGGCATTCGGATGGCCATTGGCGCCACCGAGAGCGACGTGCAGCGCCAGTTCCTCATTGAAGCGGTGGTGTTGAGCGTGATCGGCGGCGCTATCGGCATCATGTTCGGCGTTGGCTCCTCCTACATCATCACCACCACCCTCAAGTGGGCGGTGCAGATTTCGCCGATTGCCATTGGAATTGCGGTGGTGTTTTCCATGGCTGTGGGCGTGTTCTTCGGCTTCTATCCGGCACGCAAGGCCGCGCGGCTCGACCCGATTGAAGCCCTGCGTTACGAGTAAAGCCGCAATTCCCAATTTGAAATTGCCGAACGCCTTTCATCCTGAGCGCCGGCGAAGGATTCGTTGTGCATGCCCTGCCCGGCTACGGATGCCGGAAGCGGTCCTTGTGCCCTTTGTTGTCTTTCGAAGTTGGCAATTTCATATAATTCAGGCATCGCGCAGCGCATAACAAAGTTGAGCCATTTCGATTCGGCCGGGCGGGCTCGCATGGTCGATGTCGCGGCCAAGCTGCCTTCGCGCCGCGAGGCCGAAGCCACCGTTCTGGTAGCCATGCGGCCGCGGGTCGTGCGCGAACTGCGGCGCAATCCCAAGGGCGATCCGCTCGAAGTTGCGCGGCTGGCCGGAATTATGGCCGCAAAACGCACAGCGGAGCTCATCCCGATGTGCCATCCGCTGCCGCTATCGAACATTGAAGTGGAAGCGCGAGTCACCCGGCAGGGCGTGCGGATTGGCTCGCGCGTGACCACCACGGCGGCAACCGGGGTCGAGATGGAGGCCATGACGGCGGCCGCAGTGGCCGCGCTGACCGTCTATGACATGTGCAAGGCGCTCGATAAGGGCATTGAAATACGCGAACTGGTGCTGCGGCGGAAGACCGGGGGCAAAAGCGGCGACTACGCGCGGTAAGCGGCTGGTTGAGTAAG
>JAFAIN010000335.1 GCA_019236695.1 Acidobacteriota bacterium
CCTTTGGTGACATTCCGGAGTGGGGCGAATCACGGCGAAAATTGATGGATGGCCGTGAAGAGAGCCAAGCCGCCTGCTGCCCGAAAGCGAGAGGACTGGCCGTACGAGCGCGAAGGCTACAGCGACCTGCCCGGCCCGGCCCACGCCAGCGCCCATGCAGCCGCGGGTCCCACGGTTGATTCGGCACCGCCGAGCGGCAGGCTGCAGGCGTTCCTGGGCAGCGTTCTCGCGGGTTGTGGGGCCGTTTGGGCGGCGGAGGCCGTGGTGCAGGCGCATTTCCTTCCGGGCACGCTAACACGCGACCCGCATCCTATGGAACTCACCGGCGCCGGCCTGCTGATCTGGCTACACGGCAAGTGGCGAAGGGCAACCCAGCTTCGCTGACCACCACAAGCTTTCGAACATTCGCGAATCGCGCCGGCTTCGATTTGGCTCAGGCCGGCCTGTAGAAGGCAAACTTTCCACGTCCCGGGGAGCGGAGGGTGGTTTGCTTCAAGCCGTTCGCGGCGAGGTAGGCACGAGGATCGAGGGTGTGGTTCAAGTGCATGGGATGGGACGCGGTGGTGCCGGCCGGCACATCAAATAGCAGCAGGCCATTTGGCGCGAGAAGCGAGACGAGGAAATCGAGTTCGGCGCTGAGGTCGGGGATGTGTTCCAGCACGTCGAAAGAAAAGATGGTATCGAACGGGAACGCGGCCGCCAGGGCGCGGAGCTCAAGCTTTTGCGATGTGAACTCGACGTCAAGGCGGTAGCGCAGGGCGCGATGACGGGCAAAACGCAAGGAAACGCCATCGACGTCGTAATAGGCAGCGCGGTGGCCGCGCCGCGCAAGCTCAAGGATCAATTCGCCATTGCCAGCGCCGTAATCGAGGCAGGTTCCGCGCGCTGCCCGGAGTACACCCAAATTCGACTTGATTCGCTTGTACGCCAGGTTATAAGCCGAAATGGCAAACATGTAGAGTTCGGAGTTCTGCCGGTACCATTCGGCCATCTGCCCGGGCGTGCCACTGGCCACGCCTGAGGATTGCCACCTTGCCGCAAGCTGCTCATCGGCGGTGGCCCACAATTCCCGAATCCTTGCCGGGGTATAGCCGGTGAACTGGGCCAGTTCTTCCAGCGCCTGCGCGATGTTGCGGGCGTTCTGTGCCTGGGCAAGCCGAACGAGCAGCAAGGTTGCGAAGGCCGACGCCAGGACCAGCGCGCAATCGAGACCCAGCAGCGCGGGCCGGCGCGAACATGCTGCGAGCAGCACGCATCCCAGACTCGCGGCCAGAATCGCCCACGCCGGCTGCCGACGGCCAATGACAAGCAGCGACAGGTGGCATGCGGCAGCTTGGAGGCAGGCGGCCAGGAGAATATCGATGTGCCCCAGGCGCACGAGAGCTCCGATCAGCAGGGTATCGACAAGCAAGAAGTACGGGCCAACCAGGCCGGCATTACGCCCGGCGCGCAGCAAAGCGTGCGCTAACACAGTGACCGCCACGAGCCAGGCAGCACATGCTGAGGCGGCGATCGCGCCTGCCAAGCTGTGCGATATGGCTGCACCAGCGAGCAGCGCGGCGGCGGCGAGGAGCGCGGCGGCGGCGATGCGCCAGTGAATGCGCACCGCCCATCGTGCCGGGCGCAGCGGGTTGACGCCGAGGTGAAGGTAATCGGGAGCGTAAACCAGCGACACGGCGAGCGCGGCGAGCAGCATGGCGGCGCCGGCCAGCACACGCCAGTCACGGGGGTTCTCGAATGCGCCAGACATTGCGGCCAGCCCCATGACCACCGCAACGCAATTTGCGCTGCGCAACGTGGAGGCGAGGAAGTAACGCTCCTGGGCCCTATAATCCACAGGGTGCGATTGTATTGCACGGCAATTTTTTACCCTGGAGAACTCATTTATGGCTCGCAAGAGCGCGGCCCAACCATCACCGGTTCAGAAGTTCCGCATCAAGCTGGAGGGAGCGCCGAACAGCGAAGTGGCCGGATTTCATGTGCCATTTGATGTTCAGGAGGTTTTCGGAACGCGGGCGCGCGTGCCGGTGTGCGGGACGATCAACGGCTTTCCATACCGCAGCTCGATCATGAATATGGGCGATGGGCACATGATGGCGGTGAACCGCGAGCTCCGGGAGGGAGCAAAGGTCAAAGCCGGCGACGTAGTGGAGATCGTGATGCAGCGCGACAGCGCGCCCCGGGTTGTGGAGGTGCCTTCAGACTTGAAGAAGGCACTGAACGCAGCGAAAAAGGCAAACGAGCTGTTCGGCAAACTCAGCTACACGCACCAGAAGGAATACGTCCGCTGGATCACCGGAGCCAAACGGGAAGAAACCAGGCAACGGCGGGTTGAGCGCGCGATCGAGATGTTGAAGGAAGGCACCAAGACGCCGATGTGAGGGCAGGCGGAATTGCCGAATTGCCGAACTGCGGAATTGCCGAATTGGGAAGTGCGAAAGTGCGAAATTTTCCCGAGCACTCGCGTATTCCCGCTCCGGGGGCCTTGACAGGGCCGACCCGCTGGATGACACAAACGAACGGCTAAAGGGGAAGTAACGTTGCTATATCTCCCTGCCCTACATACGACCTGGCTCAGCAGATAAGCCTGAGGGGAGGATCTCCGAGCCGCGCTACCGGTGCAAGCCTTGCGGGGGTCCTTCGTCCGCCGCAGCGGACTCTGCAGGAACTCAACTCGTAAGTGCTTTCGATAGAGGGCCCTGCCCTGGAACTGGACGGCGAATCGAACACCGGGGTGTAGGGGCGGGGCGCGGCGGTTGGATCTGCGCGCGATGTCGCGGTGTAAGCACTGTGGGGGTCCTTCGCCCGCGGGCTCAGGATGACAATGATTTTTTGCTGAGTGATTGGGACCAGCATCGGCCAGGCAGTTTCTGCTCATACACCGGCGGCTTCTCTGCCGTGGGTGCTCAGGATGACAGAGCGGGTTATGGATACAGCAGCTTTAGTATTGCTCTAGAAGATGTCTGCGATGCGCAGTGCGAGGGCTTCGGGATCAACATCCGTGCGGTTCGCGAGGATGATGATGGTGAGGCGGTCCTGGGTGAATCGTTGAATGGTGGTGCGGAATCCTGAGGTCTCGCCGTTGTGATACATGCGCGGTTTGCTTTTATAGGGATCGAGGAACCAGCCGAACCCGTACTGTACGGGGGCGCCATCTTCGCGGCGGGCATTCACGGGTTCCAGCGCCGGCCGCATTTCCGCTTCGCTGAACAACGTGTGATTTTCCAACGCGGCATTCCACTGCGCCAGGTCATGCAGGGAAGAGTAAACGCCGCCATCGCCAAGCACTGCCGAGGTATCGCTCTGGTCGCGGAACTGCCAGCCGGCTTTTTCCCTGATATATCCGAACGCGCGCTGGTGAACACGGTTTTTCTGTTTCACGAACGCAACCGTGTGCGCCATGCCGAGCGGCCGAAAGATGCGCTGCTGCAAGAAGTCCTCAAATCGGGTGCCGGAAGCCACTTCGACGATCATGGCCAGCATTGCGTAGCCGGAATTGCTGTAGCGCCACCTGGCTCCGGGCGGGAAGATTCCGGCAGGCTGCCGTGAAAGAACTTCGAGTACGCCAGCATCGCTGATCTGGGGAAACGTGCCTGCCGCCGTGCCCGGGAACTGTGCCTCGTACAGGTCTTCGTAGTCAGGCAGCCCCGAGGTGTGGGTGAGCAGTTCGCGGATCGTAATGGCATTTCCATAGCTGGGAAAGGAAGGGAAGAAGCGGGTCAGGGTATCGTCATAGCGAACCTTGCCTTCGCGAGCAAGCAGCATGATGGCTGCAGCCGTGAACTGTTTCGTGATGGACGCCAGCCGAAAGTTGGTGGTGGGAGTGATGGGAGCCTTTGTTTCCAAGTCGCACAATCCGTACCCACGTTCGAACACGGTCCTGCCGTGTTTGAGGACCAGGACAGCAAATCCCGGGCTGCTCGCGGAGACCAGCGGCCGGAAGATGGCTTCGATTTGGCGGTCCCGGTCACTGCCGTGAGCCGCGCAAGAGCACAGCAGCAGGATGATGGCGGCGGAGACGCGGTGGAGCATGAGACTCCAGCGCCTGGTGATGGGTGGGAAAGCCGATTTCCCGATAGCGCCATACGAAGTTACGGGGCGGCGGGAAACCGGCTTTAGCATGCGGGGCAGGCTCGAGCTAGGCTGCGGTAGCGATCTTCTTGCCGGTGCCGGTATCGACGGTGTAATGGTCAACTTTGATTTCGGAAACGAAAGGCTTGACTTGAGCGAGGACGCGCGAAGCAGTGGCGGATTCGTATTTTTCGGCGTCCTGCCGGGTGCGCCAGATCGAAACAGCAATCACTTTGTTTGAGTCGCTTTCCGAAGTCAGGCTGATGAGCTCGAGGAAACCGGGCTGCGAGCGCAGCGTATTCTCGATCTGCCCTGTAACGGTTGAACGGAATTCGTTCGCTTTGGAGGGGTTGAGGGTTGCGCTTACGACACGTGCAAACATTCGGACCTCCTTTTTGAACGGGTCAGGATTGGCCTGGTCGCCAAGCCATGGCTGGCCTGTCTGCAGGATTATAGTGCTGAATGCGGTGGAGAAAATCGGGCTAAGGCAATTTCCAGAGCGGCCGATTGTGGGTGTGGGCGCAATCATTGTGGAGGGCACGCGCGTGCTGCTGGTGCGCCGCGCCGCCGAACCTCTTCGCGGCGAGTGGTCGATTCCGGGAGGCATGCTGGAACTTGGAGAGACGCTGCGTGCCGGGGCTGAGCGCGAGGCATTGGAGGAGACCGGCATGCGGGTGAGCGCGGGCGAAGTGGTGGACGTATTTGACAGCATTATCCCCGGCCCTGCGGCCGGCCCGCCCCAACACCATTACGTGCTGGTTGATTTTCTCTGCACAGTGGAGGGCGGGGCAGTGCAGGCGGGCAGCGATGCCAGCGAAGCACGATGGTTCGAGCGGGAGGAACTCGCGGCTGCGCGTTTGCGCGAGATGACGCTCTCCGCCATAGAGAAAGCGTTTGCCTTGAGAGCCCCGGGACGCGCGGATGGTTGAATCCGGAATGGAACCGAGCAGAGGGAGGATTCCCCAGCTTGACGGACTCCGGGCCTTCGCCATACTTCCTGTGCTGCTGACGCATTCCTGGCGCGATTTCAAAGGGCTGCCTTTTGCCGCAATCGGGCCGGCAGGATGGATTGGGGTTGACCTGTTCCTGGTGCTTTCGGGATTCCTGATCACCGGGATCCTGCTGGACTCCCGGGGCAGCGAGCACTACTTCCGCAATTTCTATGCCCGGCGGGGCCTGCGCATCTGGCCGCTGTATTTCACAATTCTGGCGTACGTGTTTCTGGTGCTGCCGCACATCCCGGCGCTGGCTCAGGATGGCGCCGCGCTGCATGGCTTCAAGCCCATCTATTACGTGCTGTATCTGCAGAACTTCAAATACGGCACAGGCGGGCCGTTTCCGCTGGCCGTAACCTGGTCGCTGGCGGTGGAGGAACACTTTTACCTTGTGTGGCCGGTGCTGGTGGCGTGGACACGGAAAGAAACGCTGCAGCGCTTGCTGATCCTGTTCATCGCCGCGACAGCGATTGGCCGCTACTTCCTTCTGCCGTGGTTTGGCAACTCTACTGCTTCATTTTTGCGATTCGATGAGATGGCGTGGGGAGCGCTGCTGGCATGCTGGCTGCGATCGCCATCCTATCCGGTAAGGCGATTGCGAGGGTGGGCTTGTGCCGGCGCCTGGCTGGTTCCGCTGGTGGTGTGGTGCATTCTGCGGCAGCCTGCATGGTCATGGCTGCGGTCGCACGGAGTGGTGTACACCCTTTTGGGCGCAGGTTTCTTCTCCTGGGTTGCACTGGCGGTTACGGCTGAACGCGGGTCATGGCTGGTCGCGGTGCTCCAGAACAGGTTCTTGCGCTATACCGGCGTCATCAGCTACGGCTTGTACCTGTTCCACCCGATCGTTATGCCGAACCATGCGCTGCACGTCTTCCTGGACCAACTGAGGCCGGGGCTGACCCGCGATGCGGCCGAATTCCTGGTGGAATTTGCGGCCGTGTATATGGTGGCCGGCTTGTCGTGGCGCTTTTTTGAATCCCCGATATTGAAATTGAAGAGCCGATTCGAATGGAGGCCGCGAGCCGAGGCGATCACTGCCTGAAAGCAGCCCAACTCCGGGGCAACCGGCTACTCCGGTTGCACGACTAACTATGCAGGCGCAAACCTCGCGCCGCGTGAATGCCTGCGAAGACGGTTCGGATGATTCTGATTTCGCTGCCGGAGTTCCTGATCCTCTGGGGACTCTGGATGGCCTTCGTCAGCAACAGCCATGTTTCGGAAATGATCGTTGGCGGATTTGCGGCGCTCGGGGCAGCGATTGCGGACGGCGTGGTGAAAGAGCGCCGCATTGTGGAATTCCTCCCACGGGCTTCGTGGGTGTGGCTGATTTTGCTGGAACCCTGGTACGCGGTGGACGGAACCTGGGCAATCTTTGCGGCGCTGGCCAAGCGGCTGATGGGCAGGCCATCGGAAGCGCAGTTCAA
>JAFAIN010000002.1 GCA_019236695.1 Acidobacteriota bacterium
GGGGATTCCCACATTCCCACCGCCTCGGCTACTGCTGCGGGCCATTAAACCGGACCAAAGTGTAAACCATGTGCCCGGTCTAAAATGTAAAGTATGTCCCCGGCTTGACAGTCAGTCACGGTTTCAAGCGCCGTAGGCGCGACCCAAACTGTTTTTCCCCACATCGGGCAATGAGTACACCGAGGGAATCTGCATTTCCCTTTCCATCAGGAAATGCAGATTGCTTTGGGCAATTCCGCACTTTCGCAATTCCGCACTTTCGCACTCAAAAAGGGGCACTTTCGCACTCCAAAGGTCGCTCAAAAAAGCGGCGGCCTCTGGCCCGATTGCGGCAGAGCCATTCCATTCGCCGGCTGCTCCGAACTTCCCGGCGCCACATATTGGCCAATGGATTCACCGGTTACCACAAGCTCTACGCGCCGGTTCAACTGCCGCCCTTGCGGCGTGGCATTTGAAGCTACCGGGTTGCTCTTGCCGAATCCTTCCGCCATTACATGGTTGACGTTCACTCCCTGGCTGATCAGGTAATCGCGAACTGCCGCTGCGCGCTTTTCCGAAAGCGTCTGGTTGTACTGCTCGCTGCCGATGGCATCCGTAAACCCCTCCACGTTCAGCTTGATGTCGGGGTAGGCCAGCACGATTCCCGCAACCTTGGCCAGGCGCTCGCGCGCTGTGGGCTTCAGCGTGGCCTGGTTAAAGGCGAACAGCACGTCCGGCATGGTGACAATCACGCCCTGGGCAGTGTCGCGCGTCTGCAATACCTGGTTCAATTGTGCAACCAGTCGGGCGCGCATCTGCTCGCGGTCGCGCTCCGCCTCCTGGGCCGTCTTCCGGGCGCGGTCGGCTTCGGCCTGCGCCTCTGACGCCTGCTGCTGCAGTTGCTGCTGTTGCTGCTGTGCCGCGGCCAGAGCTGCATCCGCCTGCTGGCGCTGCAATGCAGCCTGCTGGGCGGCGGCTTCCGCCTGCTGCCGCTGCATCGCTGCCTCCTGCTGCGCCTGGCTTGCCTGCTGCTGCGCCGATTGCGCTTCCATCCGGGCGCGTTCGGCTGCGGTCCGCTCCCGCTCGGCCCGCTCCTGCTCCAGTTGTGCCTCGGTTTTCGCCTGCTCCGCCTGTTGCTGCAAGGCCTGCCGCTCCGCCGCCGCCCGCTCTTCCTGCTGGTGCCGCAGGCTCAGCACTCGTGCATCCTCGGCCAGTTCCGTCGCCTGCCGCGCCGGCGTGCTCACCACTTTGCTGTGCTGTTTTTCTTCCCGGTAGCTTTGCGCCTGCTCCAGCCGCGTCTCCGCTTTCGTCATTACGTCGGCTGCGTATTGCCCGGCGCCCGCCGCTTTTGCGATTGCCACGGCATTCTCGGCTTCCAGAAGCTGCAGCGGCGTCTTTTTGCGATCGGCCTTTGACGCCGGCAATTCCGCCGGGTTCATCGCGGGTACGTAAGAGCCCCCCTCCAGGGCCTCAAATTTGGCGTCAATGTGTTCTGCCCAGCCTTCCGTATCGGGCCGGACCACATTTTGCGCCACAATGAGGCTGCTGGGCCGGGTCACCGCGAAATACGGCTCCGCCGTCACGATCAGCCCGAAGGCCTGCAGATCAACCGCTGTGTGTACGTCCGCGTGCCCATCACGATCAATCAACTCGCCCAGGTTCACCGCACGCCCCTCCGGGGTAATCGCCCAAAGAACATACGTCAGGTACTCAGGCCCGAACTTCTCCGCAGGCTGCAGGTGCTCAACCCGGGCTTCGATGTCCATCTTCCCGGCCGCGCTCTGCACCCGCGCCTTGCCTTCCACCTTCGGCATCAGGTCCGTGCCTGTGAAGTTCACGTGAGTGGCGCCTTGCCGGTAGCGGTAATTAATGGCCTCTGTCGTCCGGGCGACCACGTCCACATGGAAAGTTGCCACCGGGTGGCGCTCCTGGTCCGCCGGAACGGGCGCCATGTCCTGTGCCCCGGCCAGCGGCGCCAAAAGAGTGGAAGCGAGCGTAATCAAGAGCAGGCGATTCATGGTTGCACCTTGCACAGTGAGATTTTCGGGATTCACTAGTGCGATGGCGCGAAACCAGCCTCAGTTGCCACAGTCACGCAGATGACCCAGTTGCGGCCGCCCGGCCAGGAGGCAGGGACCGCCCCACGCAACTG
>JAFAIN010000106.1 GCA_019236695.1 Acidobacteriota bacterium
CGAAACAGTTCGCCTTCTGCGGCATGGATGGCGGCATGGGAGCCCAGCACCGATTGCAAATCAGCCAATGCGCGAGCAGAGGATGCCAGGATCACGGCGCCGGCAATTTCGCAATCCCGGGCTATTGCGGTTGCAAATTCCATAACCGCGCGAGCCGCGTTGGCCTGCGCTGCTGCGCTTGCCGCCTCAATCAGCCGCGCCGCAGCCGCGAATGGCATGCCCTCCGCCGCATGATAGGGTTGCCGCCCTCCCGGGCTGGCGCCATCGGCCATAGGGATGCACGCGCGCCCCAGGAATTCGGCCGCACCGCCTCCGGCGCCGGCCGCCACCGCGACCGCCCATCCCGAGTGGACGCGAATGCCGATCGCGGCTCTCACCTGGCGAAAGCCCGCCGCGCGGCCGGGGTTCATGCAGGTTCGGCGGCAGTTCCCCGCCCGGCAATCACCGAAACCAGCGCCAGCAACAGCACAATCGAGATGATGACCTGTGATGAAACGCAGTAGATGCACCACGTCATCAGCACTCTCCACTCGATGTAGCTAAGCCGCAACGCGAATGCGAATGCAATAAGCGCAAGCACCAGCGTGAGCATCCGCGAACGGCCGGCTACCGCCGCGAGCACGGCATAGCCCATAATCCCAATCAGCGCAACCGGCAATTCCCCAATTTTGGGAACACCGCTGATCACCGCATACGGGCTGTGGTTCACCGCGCCGCAATCCCAGTGTTCGTTAATGCTGCAGGCCGAAGGTTCTGTGTTGTAATGCTCGCGCAATGCAAGCGCCGAGGCCAGAACTCCGGCCAGGCTGAAGATCACAATCAGCGCAGTGAGAAAACGCATGTTGGTTGGAAGCAGGATAAATCAACTGTTAAAGTGCAGGCACTCGAAAAAGGAGCCATGAACCATGCCAATGCTTGCGGCACTGATCCTGTCGGCCATGGCGGCCCCATCCGCGGTCGCGCAGGCGCCCTCTTTTGAAGCCCAGCAGCTTCAGGCATTGGTCAACGAGGTGCACCAGCTCCCAGGAGTTAAAGGCCGTGACAGTAGCCTCCCAGCGCGTCCAGATTGTTCTCTACCGGCTGCAGGCGCAGGAGGCCGCAGTATCACGAGCCGCCCAGCGACCGCTGGACGAACGGGCGCACCTGGCCTCGGCTCAGGATCGCACCCGGTCGATAACCGCCGAGATTCAAATGGCGGAAGACAGGGCCAGTCACACTCAAAACGCCGCCGAGCGCAAGGAACTCGATGACGAGCTGCCCCGCCTGCGCTCGCGACTGGAAGGTTTCCGCAAAGACGAACAAAACGCCGAAGCCGGCGTCAGCGACGCGGAAAACGCGCTGAAGCGCGAGCAGCAACAGCTCACAAGCTTGCAGGATTTCTTGGATCAGTTGGATAAAGTGCTGAGCGGCCTCGCGCCTCAATGACATGGGTCAGGCCGCCCGGCGGCTCTACGCAGCCTGCGCCGCCGGTGACGTAACCCGGGTACGCACATCCGCGGGCGTGCGGTTTCGGCGCGCAGCGCGGATTTCCGCCGCGCCGGCCAGCGCCAGCGCTGCCACCGCCATATTCACATCCCGCGCCGCAATGTCATACCAGTCCTGCTCCGTCACCAGGTTCGCCGATATCCCCGCCAGCCAGGCAGCCGCAATCAGCGCTCCGCCCCGCGGGTTCTTCGCCAGGATCAGCGATCCTACCGCCATCTCGATCACGCCCACTCCACGCATGAAAGTGCGCGCGCTCACCGGCAGCCGGCGTTCCAGCGCCGGGCTGAGGTAGCGCTCCCAATCCACCATCCGGTTGAAAAACTTGTCGAGCCCCGCGGCAAAAGCGGTGCCGCCCAGCGTAAGACGCAAAGCCCAGTAGATGTGATTGACGCGCTGCTCTGCAGCATCGCTTGCCATGTGCCGGCCTCCCGCAATGTCGGATGCGGGGCCGCCCGCGAAAGCTGCAGCCACGGTTTCAGACCTCAGTACGTCTTGTCATCCCTCACGCAGTGAGGGATCTGCATTCGGAGCGCAGGAAACAAACCTCCTAACTCCGCTCGCCCGCCATGGGGAGCCGGATGTTCTGCTCCGCCGCGAACGCCCTGGCTTCCGCATAGCCCGCATCCGCGTGCCGCGCCACCCCGATGCCCGGATCATTCGTAAGCACGCGCTCGATTCGCCCTGCCATCTCGGCTGTGCCGTCGGCCACCGTTACCTGCCCCGCATGCTGCGAGTAGCCGATGCCCACGCCGCCTCCGTTGTGAATCGAAACCCATGATGCGCCGCTGGCCGTGTTGAGCAGCGCGTTCAGCAGAGGCCAGTCGGCCACCGCATCGCTGCCATCCTTCATGCTTTCCGTTTCCCGGTAGGGCGAAGCCACGCTGCCGGTATCCAGATGATCGCGGCCCATCACAATCGGCGCCTTCAGCTTGCCCTGCTTCACTCGGTCATTGATCGCCAACCCGAACTGCGCCCGCTCGCCGTACCCCAGCCAGCAGATTCGTGCCGGCAGCCCCTGAAAACGGATGCGCTTGCGCGCCAGCTTGATCCAGCGATCGAGAATGCGATTTTCCGGGAACATTTCGAGAACCAGTTCGTCGGTCACGGCAATATCCTGCGCATCACCCGATAGCGCCACCCAGCGGAATGGCCCGCGGCCTTCGCAGAAAAGCGGGCGTATGTAGGCCGGCACGAAGCCCGGGAAATCGTAGGCGTTCTTCACGCCGCGCTGGAAGGCAAAAGTCCGTATGTTGTTGCCGTAATCAAATGTCACGGCGCCCATCTTCTGCAGCGCCAGCATGCCTTCTACGTGCCGCGCAATCGAATCCAGCGCACGCTCCTGGTAGCCCCGCGGATCGCGGGCACGCAACTCTGCCGCCTCCGTCGTCGTCACCCCCTGCGGAACATAGCCGTTCAGCGGATCGTGCGCCGACGTCTGGTCCGTAAGCACATCCGGAAGCACCCCCATACCCGCAAGTTCCGGAATTACATCGGCGCAATTGCCCACCAGTCCGACCGAAACCGCTTCTTTCTTGCGGATGGCATTCTTCAGGATGCGCAGCGCTTCTGCCAGAGTGGTGACCATGAAGTCGCAGTAGCCGGTGCGCAGGCGCTTCTTGATGCGCTCCGGATCGACTTCGATCCCGAGAAAACAGGCGCCTGCCATGGTTGCTGCCAGCGGCTGCGCGCCACCCATTCCGCCCATTCCCCCGCTGACGATCAGCTTGCCGCTCAAGTCGCCTGCAAAATGCTTTTCCCCGGCGGCCGCAAAGGTTTCGAAAGTGCCTTGCACGATTCCCTGTGAGCCAATGTAGATCCACGACCCCGCTGTCATCTGGCCGTACATCATCAGCCCGGCGCGCTCCAGCTCATTAAACTTCTGCCAGTTGCTCCAGTGGCCCACCAGGTTGGAATTCGCAATCAGCACCCGCGGCGCATATTCGTGCGTGCGAAACACCGACACCGGCTTGCCGGATTGCACCAGCAGCGTTTCGTCGTTCTTCAACTGCCGCAGCGTCCGGACGATCGCGTCAAAGCACTCCCAGTTGCGCGCTGCCTTTCCGGTGCCGCCATACACAATCAGGTCCTGTGGGCGCTCTGCCACTTCGTCATCCAGATTGTTCATCAGCATTCGCAGGGCGGCTTCCTGCGGCCACCCCTGGCAGGAAAGCTCAGGTCCGCGCGGGGCGCGAATCGAAACGTGTGGAGGAGCGTCAGCAAAGACGGCCATGCCACGATAGTAGTGAAGACAAAACGAAAAAGGCAAAAAGCGCGGAACATACAGGCGGCTGAGTCGCGCTGCTTGCTCCAACGTCGCGTGGGTCCGGCCGCCCTCGGCCGGACTGGCGTGCGCAGCGCGCCTCAGGTGGGTATAGGCAGAACTGTTAGCAGCAACAACTGGAGCGGCCTTGCAGGCCGCTTGTCCCGCGGCCGGACCCACGCCATTCATCGGCTATGGCTGTGTCCGGAAACCCCGCACCAGTTCCCGAAAAAGGGCGTGCAGAAATGGGCCGCCCCAGAACCCGGCTGACAATGCGGCTCCGAACAGGAACACGGCCCGCACGCTGGCCTCACCCTCAGGCGTCCAATAAACGTCGGCCAGGTTGAACCACAGGGCAAATTCATCGAGCGTCAGGGCGGCGCCCACGCCAAACAGCAGCGCAGTGAACCTTCCAGCCCACACTGACGACCTGGCCATCCCCGTCCCCAACTGGGAAAGCCATGCGAAGCCCACGAACAGCAGGATGAGAATGCCAAATACCAGGTGGTGAATGTGCCGGCCGCCCGCTTCGATGTTGTGGAATGGCCCGCGGCCCGCATGAATCGAGTGCGTGATAATTCGCACGATTGCGAACGTGACAAAGAAGCTGGATGAGGCAATGAAATGCCGCTCGCGGCGCGTTTCTGCCAGATGCCGGCGATAATGATGCGCCAGCCGGCCGAACGCGCCGGAGAGCGCCACCAGCAGGATGACCACTCCGCCGCCTGCAATCAGCAGCCAGAGTGCGATCTCGCGGAGCAGGCGCGGAGACATAAATCGGTGCCGCCTATCGCTTACGGCTTACAGCTTGGCTGCCTCGCCTATCGCCTTCCGCGTCCGTTTCCTCCGCCGCGCCCGCCTCGCCCATAACGCCCGCGCCCGCGGCCTCCTCCGCCACCCCCTGGGCCGCGTCCGCGATCGCCACCCCGTCCGCCGCCACTACCGCCGCCGCTAGGGCTGGCGTGTGCGGTTTCGGCGCGGTTGAAGTTCGGCTCGCCTTCCTCGAACTCTTCCCCGCCCTCGAACACGGTTGAGCCTTCGCTGCTGGCTGACGCATGCATTGCGGAATGCTCGGGCTCGCCAATTTCGGGCTCGGGATGCTCATGCGGAGTCCCGCCCGCCTGTCCCTGCATCTTGGCGCGCTGCTCGCGCAGAATCGCCTTGCGCGACAGCCGGATCCGGTTGCCCTCGATCGAGAGTACCTTCACCAGTATCTGGTCGCCTTCCTTCAATTCGTCGCGAACGTCGCGGATTCGGTGCTCGGCCACTTCGCTGATGTGCAGCAGCCCGTCGGTGCCCGGAAAAATCTCTACGAAAGCTCCAAAATCCGCCAGCCGCACCACTTTCCCCAGATACGTTTTCCCAATTTCGGGCGTGGCGGTCAGGTCGCCAATCATCTGCAGCGCCTTGGCTGCCGATTTTTCGTCGTTCGAGGCCACGTTCACCCGGCCCGTGTCCTCCACGTCAATCTTCACTCCCGTGGCCTCAATGATTCCGCGAATCACCTTCCCGCCGGGCCCAATGACATCGCGAATTTTGTCCACCGGAATCTGCAGCGTGTAAATCCGCGGCGCAAAGGAAGAAATCTTGGCTCGGGCCTCGGCAATCACCTCCGCCATGCGGTCCAGGATGAACATCCTGCCTCGCCGCGCCTGCTCCAGCGCTTCGCGCATGATCTGGGCCGTAATGCCCGTCACCTTGATGTCCATCTGCAGGGCGGTGATGCCGTCGCGCGTGCCCGCCACTTTGAAATCCATATCGCCGTAGTGATCTTCCGCGCCCGCAATATCGCTCAGAATCGCGTACTGCTCGTCTTCCTTCACCAGGCCCATGGCCACTCCGGCCACGGCCGCTCGCAGCGGAACACCTGCATCCATCATCGAAAGCGATGCCCCGCATACGGTGGCCATGGACGAGGAGCCGTTCGATTCCAGAATGTCGCTCACCACTCGCATGGTGTAGGGCCAGTTTTCTTCCGTCGGCAATACAGCGCTGATGGCCCGCTCCGCCAGCGCGCCGTGGCCGATTTCACGGCGGCCGGCGCCGCGTAAAAATGCCACTTCGCCAACCGAAAACGGCGGGAAGTTATAGTGAAGCATGAACCGCTTTTTGGCCTCGCCTTCAAACAGTTCAAGGCGTTGAACATCATCCGTGGTGCCCAGCGTTGTGGTCACCAGCGCCTGGGTTTCGCCGCGGGTGAACACCGCCGAACCATGGGTTCGCGGCAGCATTCCCACCTCGATCGAAATGGGCCTGATCTCGTCGAACGCCCGCCCGTCAGGCCGCCGCCGCTGCCCGATTACCTGCTCGCGGAAGATGCGCTCGCGCAGTATCTCGAAATACCGAACCGCCCGTGCGCTCTCTTCTTCCTGCTCCTCGGTGAACGACTCCTTTAATTCCTTTTTGATCTGCTTCACGCGGGCATAGCTCTCGGCCTTCGGATACCTGGCGGTATCGAGGGCGTCGGCGAGTCGTTTGCCCAGCTTGCCGCGCAACTCGGCAACATAGCTTTCATCCAGCTCTGGCGGCGTCACTTCCCGCTTCTTGTTGCCCACTTGCTGCGCCAGCTCGGAAATGGCGGCACAAATCTTCTTGATCTCCGTGTGGGCGAATTCAATCGCATCCACCACCGTGGCCTCCGGAACCTCATCAGCGCCGGCTTCGATCATCACAATGCCCTGCGCGGTTCCGGCTACCATCAGGTTGAGCTGTCCTTCACGGCGCTCTTCGTACGTCGGGTTGATGATGAACTGGCCGTCTTTCAGGCCAATGCGCACCGCGCCGATGGGGCCGAGGAACGGAATATCCGAAATGGCCAGCGCCGCGCTCGCGGCATTGAGTGCTGCCGTGTCCGGATCATTTTCCGTATCGGCCGACAACACAAAGGCAATCACCTGGGTTTCGCAGCGAAACCCGTCCGGAAACAATGGCCGGGTGGGGCGATCGATCTGGCGGCTGGTCAGGATTTCGCGCTCGCTGGGCCGCCCTTCACGCTTGATGAAGCCGCCGGGGATGCGGCCTCCCGCATAGGTGTATTCACGGTAATCCACCGTCAGGGGAAAGAAATCAATTCCCTCCCGCGGATCGGCATTGGCCACGGCGGTGGCCAGTACTACAGAATCGGCAAAGCGAACCACCGCAGACCCGTGAGCCTGCTTGGCCAGCCGCCCGGTTTCAAAACTTAGGGTCTTGCCGCCGGCCAGTTCAACACTGATTTCGCGTTTCATTGATTTTCCTTTTCAGCAGGGGCCATGTAGCCGGAGAAACTTGTCGGAACAGAGCAGCCGCAATACCACCGGAATGGTCCGCCTCCGCTTCGGCAGGCGGCGACCCGGCGAGCGCGGCTCGTGGCCACCAGAGTCAGCACCGAACCTGGCTACTTTCGGATGCCGAGCTTCTGGATAACGTCTTTGTACCGTTCGGAGTCGTATTTTTTGAGGTAATCGAGCAAGCGACGCCGCTTGCTCACCAGCATCAGAAGGCCGCGCCGGGAAGCGTGGTCTTTTGCGTGCGTCTTGAAGTGCTCCGTAAGCTGGCCAATACGTTCGCTCAACAGGGCAATTTGGACTTCGGGGCTTCCCGTGTCGGTGCCGTGCGTCTGGTACTGGTCAATGATGGTGACTTTCCGCTCTCTGGCTAACAACCAATGCGCTCCTGCTTGCGTCTCGTAACCTTCGTATCGAGAATAACATCCGCTCACGAACACTGTAAAGATGCCGGGCTTTAAGCCATAAGCTTCAAAGCTGCAAGCTCGAACGCCTCCGCTTACGGGTTGCCCTCCCGTAACCTCCGAAGCACTGCGCAGCGCCTCGCGAATGCATCTAAACTGAAGGCCTAGGGCGGCTTGGCCCGGCCCCGCCCACTGGCTGGGCACAACCGGCCCGCATGTCGTTTTCGAAGTGAGGCTGACGAATGATTCTGTGCTCTTCCTGCCACCACAGCAATCCGGCCGAAAACCGTTTTTGCGGCATGTGCGGGGCGCGGCTGGAAAGGCGCCGCACTCCCGATTCCGAATTGTTGCCTGAGGATTCCGAGCGTGGCGGGCCATCCTCTGGGCTTCCTCGCGCTGCCGCCCCCGCCTGGAACCACGACACGCCACTCAGTGATGCTCCCGCTTCCGCTGCATCTGTCTCCGACCCGGGCGGCGCTGACCAGCCGGCCGGCTATTCGGTTTCCGGACCTTCATTCCTGGGCCTCGGCGACCCGCAGAACACCGACCCCCAATACCTCCTCGAAGAAGACGACACCCGGCATGGCACCGGTAAATGGATCCTCACAATTGTTGTCTTGCTGGCGATCCTGGCTTATGGACAATGGCGCGCAAACGGGCGCGGCAAAACTTTATTCACCGGCTTGCCGACCCTCCGTGCCCCCGAGCCGCCTCCCCCTGCTGCAAAGCAGCCTGCACCCGCGGCCGCCGATAACAGCGACCTCGATATTGACGTTCAGCCAACTAACGCCGATCTCAAAGCGCAGACGGACGCAGCCAAAAAGGCCCAAAAGGAAACTGCCGCACCGCAAAACCCTGCGGACGACTGGAAGCAACTGCCCAAGCCATCAACCGAAGTCGGCGGCCAGGCCACAAGCGCCGGTGCCGACCCTGCGCCCGCGACCATCCCTCCCCGGGCAGCCCTTGAGCCCAAGCCGGCGCCGAGGCTCGAAAAAGCCAAAGCTGCCGCGAATGCCCGGCCGGCCCCCGCCCAGGCCGATCACTCTGCCTCCCTCCTCGCCGAAGGCCAGCGCTACCTCTACGGACAGGGCGTGCACAAAAGTTGTGACCGCGCCCTCAATCTCATTCACGATGCGGCCAACCAGGGCAGCGCCGAAGCCCGCTCACAGTTGGGCGGAATGTATGCCACCGGCAATTGCGCACCCTTTGACCGCGTCACCGCTTATCGTTGGTTCACGCTGGCCCTTGCCGCCAGCCCGCGAAACTCCACCGCGCAGCGCACGCGCGACATGCTGTGGCGCGAAATGACTGAGACCGAGCGCCAGCGGGCAAGAAACCTGAACGAGTAAGTCAGGGGCGGACGCTTCGAGAAGAGCTTCGCTCGCCGTCTCCCGGCCGAGGGCGGCCGGAGCCACCTCATCTCTTCCTCGGGGCTACCTTTTTGCCTTTAACTTTTGCCTTTCCCGCTCAGCACGACCTTCGGTTGAAACAGCGTACCCGCAATCCGTGCCGCAATCGCAATCAGCTCCGTCTGCCCGCGAAACACCTTTATGTATTTCGCGCGGGAGAAGTCCGGCAGATTCACCGGCCGCCCATTGCGAATGGCAGCCTCGCTCTCTTCGTTTGCCGTGACCGCAGGAAACTCCGGCAGCAGTCGCCGGGGATGCACTGCCGCCTCGGCCAGAGTGCCGCTCCGCCGCCGCTCCTCCAGCGCGTCCAGTGTCAGCGCGTCAGCGAGCGAAAATTCGCCGGCAGCCGTGCGCCGCAACCTGTGCAGATGGCCGCCCACCCCAAGCGCCGCACCCAGTTCATGCGCAATGCTGCGCAGGTAAGTGCCCGACGATACTCGCGCCCGGAACCCCAGCAATTCCCCCTGCAATGGGCCGAGTTCCAATTCGTATACGTGCACCGGCACCGCCGCAAGCGCCACCGGCTGCTGCCTGCGGGCCAGCTTGTAAGCCGGAACGCCGCCAATCTTCTTGGCTGAAAACGGAGGCGGCTTCTGCTCAATCGCGCCACGAAACCGCGACCCAACCGCCTCAATCTCCCCCATGGAAATGCCGACTGGGCCGCTTTCCCCAAGCGCTTCGCCCTCGGCATCGTAGGTCGTGGTGGCGAACCCCAGCCGGATTTCCCCTTCGTATCGCTTCTCTACCGCTGCAAAGAACTGCGCCAGCCGCGTCATGCGGCCGACCACCAGAGGAAGCACACCCGTGGCCATGGGATCCAGCGTTCCCAGGTGGCCAATCGAGCGTTCCGCCAGAATGCGGCGCGCCCGGCTCACCACGTCATGCGACGTCAGCCCGGCCGGCTTGTCGATTACGAAAACTCCATCCATGCGCTCAAGCTCTGTTATCGTGTTAGCGATTGTGACGGCCAGGCATGATCCCGCTGAAAGATGATGCGCCGCGCTCGACCACTCCCTGGATCAACTATTTCCTGATTGCCGCCAATGTCGCAATATTTATCTTCCAGCTTTCCATCCCTTCCAGCCGCTTCGATTTGAGACCCCACCCGCGACTCTGCCTGGAAGTGGTTCAAGGCGCTCCGGCTTCTCCGCTCGATAATTTTGAGTGCACTTTCGGCTTTGTGCCCGGCTTCGCGGTGGCTGCCCTCCAGGGACAATTCAGCTTGTCCCGCGCCTTCGTACCCATCCTTACCTCCATGTTCCTGCACGCAGGCTGGCTGCACATTCTCGGCAACATGTGGTTCCTCTACATCTTCGGCGATAACGTGGAAGACCACCTCGGCCACTTCCCGTATTTAGTTATGTACCTGCTCGGCGGCATGGGCGCCAGCCTGGTGCAGACGTTCTTCATTGTCTTCTCAGGCGCCGGAAGTTTCATCCCCACGGTAGGCGCCAGCGGCGCCATCGCGGGCGTCATGGGCGCGTACTTCGTGCTCTATCCGCGCGCCCGCGTGCTCACGCTGGTGCCCTTTCTCTTTGTCTGGCTGGTATGGCTGCCGGCCTGGGTCATGCTCGGCTACTGGTTCGTCATCGAATTCCTGAGCGGCGCAGCCACGGCGATTGCGCCCACCCAGAGCGTAGGCGGCATCGCCTTCTGGGCCCACGTAGGCGGATTCGTCCTCGGCATCATCCTCATCAAAATCTTCCCTGCACGCCCCCGCCGCTACCGTTACTACAGTTGGAGCTAGCCAAACTGTCAGGGGATTCCCCATCTCCGCAATTCGGCAATTCCCCAATTGCCCCCGGGTCCGGCGCTGAGCTCCAGCGGGTCGGGCCACGCGGAGACTAGCGCAGCGGGAGGGGCATTGATGTGGCCGTGGTGCCGGCTTGGTCCACAGATCCCTCGCTCCGCTCGGGATGACACCCCGAAAGAATGTGACTCACAGACGTGATGGTCTAGCTGGCGCTGAAAGCTGAGAGCCTGAAAGCTCCCTCAGATCGCCCCCGTAACCGGCCGGATCCTGATCTCCTCCACCACCGCATTTTCCGGCAGCGCAAGGCAATCCACTATCGCCCGCGCAATCGTTTCCGGAGCCATCATCTTCGACCGCGTGCGCTCCGGCATGAATTGCTCCCAGATCGCTGTATCGGTGGGTCCGGGCAGCAGCGCGATTACGCGAATGCGCCGGGGTCGCAATTCTTCTCTCAGCGTGTTGGTCAAACCCAGGCCGCCCCACTTTGAAGCGTTATACCCTGCATGCCCCGGCCACATTCCCTGTGCTGCAACCGACAGGTTGTTCACAATGGACGCACCATCCGGCATCCGCGGCAGAGCATAACGCGTGCACAGGAAGAGCCCGCTCAGGTTGGTTTCGATCACTTCGCGCCAGGTTCCCGGATCGAGATCCTGAACCGGCGAAAGCTTGTGGGCAATTCCGGCATTGTTGACCAGGAAATCCAGGCGCCCGTAATCCTGCCCTACGCGATCAAAGGCGGCGCGCACACTGGCTTCGTCGCGCACGTCCAGCGGCACCGCAAGCGCGTCGAACCCATCGCGTCGCATGCGACCGGCTAGCTCCCCAATCAGTTGTTCATCGCGGCCGGTCAGCACAACGCGCGCACCCGCCCGCGCCAGTTCCCACCCTATCGCCTGGCCGATTCCGCGGCTTGCTCCCGTGATGACCGCAACCTTGCCCTGCAATGTTGGTCCTTTCAGGCGAATCGCTGGATAGCTGGATGGCCGGAACGCGCGCATATTGCGCACACCCTCGCAGCCATGCAGCTATTCAGCCATTTAGCTATCCGGGCTGTACAGCCTGCCAGCTCTTACGCCCCGTTCTGCTTCGCCCTGATCAGCGAAAGGAACTCTTCCCGGGTCTGCGCGCAGTCGCGGAAAATTCCGAGCATGGATGAGGTTACGGCCGATGAATGCTGCTTCTCCACGCCGCGCATCATCATGCACAGGTGCCGCGCTTCCATAACGACACCCACACCCTGCGGCTCAATCACGTTCTGGATGGCCTCCGCGATCTGAGTCGTCAGCCGCTCCTGTACCTGCAGCCGGCGCGCAAACGCATCCACCAGCCGCGGCAGTTTGCTCAGCCCGATTACCTTCCCTTTCGGGATATAGGCTATGTGAACCTTCCCGAAGAATGGCAGCATGTGGTGCTCGCACAGGCTGAATGTCTCAATGTCTTTCACGATCACCATTTCGTCATAATTCACGGTGAACAGCGCCTTGCGAAGAATCTCTTCCGCGCTCTGCGAATATCCGCGCGTAAGATCCTCCAGCGCCTTCGCCGCTCTCTCGGGAGTGCGCTGCAGCCCTTCGCGCGAAACGTCTTCCCCCACTCGCTCAATGATCTGCCGATACAGCTCGGCCAGGCTCGCCCCCGAAAACCTCGCAACTTCCTCAACCGGCTTCTTCATTCCAATCGGCACTTTTTTCTCCCCTGCACGTCTGTGTGTGATCCCGAACGAAGCGATGGATCTGTATTTCTGGCCAGCTTAGGAGCCCCTGCCAGGCGCACGGCGCGAACGCTCCGTGAAATTTCGCACTCTCGCAGTTCCGCAGTCCCTACCGCCTCATCTCGCCGCCGCCCGCATATTCAAACGAATTGAGCATGGTTTCTTCAAGCCTGATCTTCTGCAGCGCCGCCCGTGGAAACGCACGCAAAATTCGAAACAGCTCGGCGCAAAGATTCTCCGTGGTCGGAACCACACTGGCAAACTGCGGCAAGCGGTTCAGGTTTTCGTGGCCAAAGCGTTCCAGCACTTCCTTCACCACGAACCGGTCCAGCTCCGCCAGGTCGCAGATCATTCCGGTCTGCTCATCCACCTGCCCGCCCACGGTCACCTCGAGTGTGTAGTTGTGCCCGTGTCCGTAAGGATTGTTGCACTTTCCGTACGTTGCCTGGTTGTCGGCTTCGCCGAGCTCCGGGTTGTGCAACCGGTGCGATGCCGAAAACAGGTAGCGGCGGGTCAGGTAGGCCTTCACGCTTCCCCGTAAAAATCCACAAACAGGTCGGGTGTCTCGTACACGCGCACGCGATGCAGGCGCGCCGCCTTCAGGCCCGGCTCCAGCCGCCGCCAGATGCTGATGGCGAGGTTCTCCGTGGTCGGAATCGTAGCCGCAAATTCCGGCACTTCGCGGTTCAAAAACCGGTGGTCCAGAACGCTCAAGACCTCGCGCTCCAGAACGGCCTTTAAATCCTTCAGGTCAACCACAAACCCCGATCGCGGATTCACTTCGCCCTTCACCGTGACCTCGAGAGTGTAGTTATGCCCATGGCCATGCGGATTGTTGCATTTGCCGAACAGGCGCAGGTTCTCCTCCGGCGTAAATGCCGGGTTGTGATAGAAGTGCGACGCTGAAAATTCCGCTTTCCGGGTCAGATAAACCATAGCTCTCAGCTTTCAGCTCTCAGCTCTCAGCTTCCAGACCTCGCGCCCTTGCCCGCCTCTCCAGCCAAAAAGTTTTCCGGCTGAGAGCTGAAGGCTGAACGGTGTGAGCTATCCCACCGGTATTCCCTGCCTCGCCACGAAATCGCTCTTCCCGAACCGTAGTAGATTGCCGAGCGCAGCAAAAAGAGCGAAAAAATCGGCAGCCCAGCCAGCGCCAGGATGCCGGCAGCCCGGCCGAAATGCGCGTTCACCACCCGCCGCAGAAAGCCGGCATAAACAACAACCCCGCCCAGCCCTGCGACAATTGCCACTGCAGGTTCGCCCCGCAATGCGCTCACCGCGGTGCTGGCCGCGAATCCCACAATGGCAACGAACTCCAGCATCCGCAGCCCGGCCAGCCGCCTGGCGCGCGGGAAAAGTACCGCCAGGTTCTTGGTCCAGCCTTCGCACATCGCACCCAGAGTGCGGTACATCCGCGCGCTCACCGCGTCGCCGCCGTAGCGGAACCGCAGGCGGCCTCCGCCCTGCTTCACATTCCTGGCCAGCGCCACATCTTCCAGCAGCGTGTTCCTTACCGCCGCATGCCCGCCAATGCGGTCGTAGGCCGCTCGCCGGATCAGCAGATACTGCCCGTTCGCCGCCGCTACCGGAGACTCCGGATTGCAAACATCCCCTGGCCGGTAAGTGCGGGCCAGTTCGGCAAACACCACCGGCATCAGCGCCAGTTCCCAGAACGTCCGAACCTCCTGCGCGGGAGAGTACGAAAGCAGGTCGGCTCCGTGTTCGCGCGCCTCGTTTACCGCTTGCCTGAGCGATCCGGGCTGGTGCACCGTGTCGGCATCCGTAAACAGCAGCCACTCTCCTCCTGCATGCCTCACTCCGCACTCCAGCGCGTGCTGCTTTCCGCACCATCCTTCCGGCAATTCATCGGCTTTTACGAGCCTTACGCCGTGGAAACGGCTGGCGATTTCGGCGGTGCGGTCGGTCGAGTGGTCATCAATCACGATGATCTCGTACGCAATGCCATCCTGCCGTACCAGCGAACCCAGGCAGGCGGCAAGGTTCTCCTCTTCGTTGCGCGCCGGCACCAGCACCGACACACTTTCGTTATGCCCGTCGGCTCCCATCATGTGATTTAGATCACGGCAGTTAAGCCATGTTTGGCTATTATAGGAGGGTGGGCAGGCTGGTTTTACTGGTTGCGATGCTGGGAATTCTCGCCGGGTGCGACCGCGGCACCCGCTCCCGCCCCGTGTTCGTGGGCGCCACGGCGCCGCGTTTCGAAATCCGCGACTCCGATAAGACCATTACGCTCGATCAGTTTCGCGGCCGTGTTGTGGTGTTGAACTTTTGGGCTTCCTGGTGCCCGCCCTGCATTGAGGAACTGCCGTCGCTCCAGGTGATGGCACAGCAGGCGCAGCAGCACGGCATCGTAGTGCTCGCCGTCAGCGAAGACGAAAGCGAAACCAACTACCGCCAGTTCCTCTCCGATCATCATATGGAGATGCTGACCACTGTGCGTGACGCGCAGCGGTCCGCGGCCCCGCTCTACGGCACGTTCCAGTTTCCCGAAACCTACGTCATCGATCCTAACGGTATCGTGCGGCGCAAGTTTGTCGGCCCGGCGGACTTCAGCAAGCCCGAAGTGCTGGAATCGCTGCTCGGGCTGCAGCGCGAAACCCCCGCCCCATCCCGCGCCGCCCGCTAGCAAGACGGGTAACTGGCTTCCTGGCTGCCTGGCTGGCTAAGAAATGAAGTGGGGCCGGCAGTCCAACTCCGCAATTCGGCAATTCGGCAATTCCGCAGTTCCGCGACTCGGCAATCCATCCATGCCTCCGTTGTGAATTCCCCGTCATCCAACCGACTGCTAAGATTGCTGCCCATGGCTGAGCTTCGCCGCCAGATCATTACGTTTACGTTTTACCGGGCGCAACCCGAATGGCGGCGGGTTGCTGCCGCCGAGCGTGCCGAGCACCGCCGCGAATTTGCCGAAGTCATCCACCGCTGGAATGCCGCCGGCAAAATGCGCATCGTCTCCTACTCCACCGTCGGTACCCGCGCCGAATCGCAGATGATGCTGTGGCGCATCTGCTACTCCCTCGAGGAATTGCAGAATATGTCGGCCGAGCTGCTCGGCACCCGGCTGGGCGGCTATCTTCGAATCGCGCACAATTACCTCGGCATGACCAAACGCTCGCGCTACATGATCCAGCATGAGACCAGTCACCAGGTTGACATTCGTGCCATCCGCCCAGGCGAGCACCAGTACCTTTTCCTCATGCCGCTGGTAAAGACTGCCGCCTGGTACAGCCTCGATCCCGATCAGCGGCAGCTCATCATCAATGACCAACTCAAGGAGCTCGCCGGCTTCCCCCGCGTCAAGCTGAACATTGTGTATTCATTCGGAATGGACGATCAGGATTACCTGCTGGCTTACGAAAGCGACTTTCCGCAAGATGTGGCCGACGTTGTTCAGGCCACTCGTGAAACCGAATCCAACCGCTACAACCATCGCGATATCCCTGTGTTCACCTGCGTCCGCACGACTCCGGAAGAAATGCTCGGCCGCCTCGGCTAGAGCAGTCTGGCTGTCTGGCTGCATAGCTGCCTGGCTGTATGGCTTCCTGTTGCTGAGGGTGTCACTCTTTAATGCACGGTCCGTAATCTTTGCAATTCGGCAATCCGGCAATATTTTGTTACGCTGCCCTTTCTATGCTTGCCAGAAAGAAGCCGCTGCGCCGCGCCGCCTCGCGCAAGGAATCTCCGCTGGCTCCGGAACGCGTTCGCGCCATCCTTCAGATCCTAGATTCCGCTTACCCTGCCGCCACCTGCGCCCTGCACCACGGCAGCGCCTGGGAACTGCTGGTTGCCACGATCCTTTCGGCGCAGTGCACCGACGTTCGCGTCAACCTGGTCACACCCGAGCTGTTTCGCAAATATCCCTCTCCCGTCGCGTTCGCTGCGCTTAAGCCGGAACAGCTCGAGCCCGACATCCGCTCCACCGGGTTCTTTCGCAACAAGTCACGGTCGCTGGTCGGCGCGGCGAAGAAGGTGGCAACTGATTTCCGGGGCCGCGTTCCTGAAACCATGGAGGAACTGCTTACGCTGCCCGGTGTGGCGCGCAAAACCGCCAACGTGGTGCTGGGCACCTGGTTCAAAAAAAATGAAGGCGTGGTAGTCGATACTCACGTGCATCGCATTGCCCGCCGCCTCGAGCTCACGCGCAATGACGATCCCGGAAAAATCGAGCAGGACCTCATGCGCATCATCCCGCGCGATCGCTGGACAGATTTTTCGCATCAGGTAATCTGGCACGGCCGCAGGCTATGCATCGCCCGCCGGCCCAAATGCGCCGAATGCCCTCTCGAAAAGCATTGCCACGCCGCCGACAAAACCTGGAGCACAGTCGAAATCCACAAGACGGCTAAATAACTGGCTGCCAGTCAGCCGGTTTTCAGCTTCACCCGCCGGGCAAGCGCCTTCTGCCGTTCATCAGCCGAATTCAGCTATCCAGCGATTCAACCTTTTGGCATTTACCTTTTGCCTTTTACCTTTTGCCTTTTCCGCTTTATCTTTATCGCCGTGAAACGCATACAACTTTTCCTGCTGGCGCTCGTCTCCTTTTGCTCTGTTCTTCCCCTGGCTGCCCAACCGCTCGACTCCCGCCTGTTTGCCGGGATGAAGTGGCGCGAAATTGGTCCATACCGCGGCGGGCGCACGCGTGCCCTCGCCGGCATCCCGAACCAGCCGAATGTCGCCTTCATTGGCGTCTCCAATGGCGGAGTCTGGAAAACCACCGACTATGGGCACACCTGGCAATCGCAGTGGGACGATCAGCCGGTCGGCTCGATTGGCGCCATCGGCATCTCGCCGGCCGATCCCAACACCATCTACGTGGGCACCGGAGAAGGCCTCAACCGGCCTGACCTCGCCCTGGGCGATGGCATGTACAAATCGCAAGATGGCGGCAAGACCTGGGCGCACCTCGGCCTCCGCGATTCCCAGCAGATTCCCTGGATCTCGGTTGACCCGCGCGACCCCAACCGCCTGTTTGTCGCGGCGCTTGGCCATCCCTACGGGCCCAACCCTGAGCGCGGCATCTTCCGCTCCAGCGACGGCGGCCGCACCTTCGAAAAAGTGCTTTACAAGGACGAGAACACCGGCGGCTCGTTCGTCGAAATCGATCCCACAGACCCGCACATCGTCTATGCCGCGCTGTGGGAGGCCCGGCAGGGACCGTGGGAGAACTCGCAGTGGGGCGGTCCCGGCGGCGGCTTGTTCAAATCCACCGACGGGGGCACTACCTGGCATCCGCTCACCAAGGGTCTTCCGGAAGGTACCGTGCAGGTGGATGTGACCATCTCGCCCAGCGACCCGCGCCGCCTGTATGCCAGCGTAGCCGCCGGGCGCGGCGTCTCCATTTACAGCTCGAACGACGCCGGCGAAAGCTGGAGCGCGGCCACCAATGATCCGCGGCCCGCATCCCGCATCGGCGGCGGCGATTTGCCGGTGCCCCGGGTGGATCCCAAAAATCCTGATGTGCTCTACATCACCAGCACCGTGGTTTGGAAATCCTCAGATGCCGGCAAGACCTGGACTGGCATTCGCGGCGCGCCCGGCGGCGATGATTACCAAAACATCTGGATTAATCCCAACGACTCTCACATCATCTACATCACCAGCGATCAAGGCGCCATCGTCAGCGTCAATGGAGGAGCCACGTGGAGCTCCTGGTACAACCAGCCCACCGCCGCCGTCTATCACGTAGCCGCCGACAATGCCTTCCCCTACCGGGTGTGCAGCGGCCAACAGGATAGCGGCTCCGTCTGCGTTCGCACCCGCGGAAACGACGGCGAAATCACCATGCGCGATTGGCATCCCGTTGCGGTCGAGGAATACGGCTACGCCGCGCCCGATCCCAGGGACCCTGACATGGTCTATGGCGGCAAGCTGACCCGCTATAATCGCCGCACCGGGCAGGTGCAGAACATTGCGCCCCGGCCGCTGCGCGGCCCCGATTTCCGCGTGGTGCGCACCGAGCCCGTTATTTTTTCGCCCAAAGATCCCAGCATTCTTTACTTCGCCAGCAATGTGCTCTGGGAAACGCGCGATGGCGGAAATAACTGGAAGCAGATCTCCCAGGACCTGACCCGCGCCACATGGGAAATTCCCGCCAGCATCGGCAAGTATCGCGGCGAGCAGAGCGCGCAGCCCGCGCAGCGCGGCGTTATCTACGCCGTGGGTCCTTCGCCTCTGGAGGCCGGCATCATCTGGGCCGGCACGGATGACGGCCTCATCCACCTCACCCGCGACGGCGGCGCCACCTGGACTAACGTCACTCCGCCGCAGCTTCTTCCCTGGGCCAAGGTCTCGCAGCTCGATGCCGGCCACTTCGATGCCTCCACCGCCTACGCCGCCATCAACACCATTCGCCTCGATGACCTGCGCCCGCACATCTTCCGCACCCACGATGGCGGCGCCACCTGGACCGAAATCGTTACCGGCATCCCGGCCGACGAAAACGTGAACTCTGTTCGTGAGGACTCCAGGACCAAAGGCCTGCTGTTTGCCTCCACCGAACGCGCCGTTTACGTCAGCTTTGACGATGGCGCCCACTGGCAATCCCTGCGCCTGAACATGCCCGCCAGCTCGGTTCGCGACATCATCATCAAAGATGATGACCTGATCGCCGGCACTCACGGCCGCGGCTTCTGGGTTCTCGATGACATTACGCCGCTGCGCCAGCTCGATTCCGCCACCGCCCACAAGCCGCTGGTGCTCTTTGCCCCTGAGACCGCCACCCGTGTGCGCTGGGACATGAATCCCGATACGCCCCTGCCGCCCGATACTCCTGCCGGCCAGAACCCGCCCGATGGCGCCATCCTCAACTACTACCTGGGCAGCGCCGCCTCCGGCCCGGTCACCATTCAGGTTCAGGATTCCACCGGCGCGGTGGTCCGGAAATATTCCAGCGCCGACCCGATTCCGCCGCCCGATCCGCGCCTGCCCATCCCCACATACTGGGTCCGCCCGCCGCAGCAGCTTGAAACCTCTGCGGGAATGCATCGCTTCGTGTGGGATCTGCACTGGGCGCCCGTACCCGGCATCCGCCCCAACTATCCGATCGCCGCAGTGCCGCACGATACCGCCCCCCCGCCATCGTCACCCTGGGCTCTTCCCGGGCACTACAAAGTCACCGTCACGGCCAACGGACAGTCCGCCTCCCAGACGCTCGAGGTCAGGATGGATCCGCGTGTAAAAACCTCGCCCGCCGATTGGCAGGCGCAGTCATCGCTCTCCAAAACTCTTTATGAACAGGCCATGCAGGCCAGCCATGCCATGCAGATGCTGCAGTCATTGCGCGAGCAGTTGAACCGCATGAACAAGGCCGGCCAGGCCGCGCCGGCCGCCGTAACCGACACGCAGCAAAAAGTCACTGCATTGCTTGGGCAGGAGCAGGGATTCTTTGGCGGAGGCGGGGGGCGCGGCGGAGCCGGCCGCCAGGACACCGTCACCGCCCTGCGAGGCTCCCTGCTTGCGCTCCTCAACCTGGTGCAGGAAGCCGATGCCGCTCCGACGTCGCAGGAAGCCGCCGCCGCTGACGACCTGCATCGCCAGTTCGATGCGCTGGCCACTCGTTTCCATGACTTCCTGAACTCGCTGCCCGGAATCAATGCCCAGCTCAAGCAGGCGGGCCTGCCCGAGCTGTCGCTGGAACAGAGATCGGAGCCCGAATAAACAAATTTCGTAATTTCGAAATTTGAAATTTTGAAATTTCCAAATTTCGCAATCCCCATGGCTCTCGCCCGCAAGCTCCGCTTGGTTGATTTCTTCAGCCTGGGCTGGGGAACCATGATCGGGGCTGGCTGGCTCGTCCTGATGGATGACTGGCTGGCGCGCGGAGGCTCCGCCGGGGCTATGCTCGACTGTAAACAAATTTCGTAATTTCGAAATTTGAAATTTCAAAATTTTGCAATCCCCATGGCTCTGGCTCGCAAGCTGCGCACGGTTGATTTCTTCAGCCTGAGCTGGGGAACGATGATCGGCGCCGGCTGGCTGGTTCTCATGGATGACTGGCTGGCGCGGGGCGGCGCCGCGGGCGCCATCCTGGGCTTCGCGCTCTGCGGTGTGGCGCTGCTGCCCATCGCCTGGGTATATGGGCAACTCGTGGCTGCCATGCCGGCGGCGGGAGCTGAGTTGGCCTATGCCGAAGCCGTTATGCCGCCGCGCGCAAGCTTCTTTGCCGGCTGGCTCATGATCCCCGCTTACCTGGTGGTCTGCCCGTGGGAGGCAGTCGCGGTGGGGAAAATACTTGCCCGCCTGTTTCCCGCGCTCGCTACCCTGACCCTCTACCGCGTAGCCGGAACGCCGGTTCATCTGCCGCAACTCGCCATTGGCTTTGCCCTGATTGCCGCCATCGCCTGCCTGAATTACCGCGGAATCGCGGTCACCGCCCGCTTCCAGAACTGGGCCAGCTTCATCGTGCTGGCGTTCGGCCTGGTGTTCGTTCTGCTCGCCGCGGTGCGCGGATCGCCGCGCAACCTGCAGCCCTTGTTTCAGGGCAGTCCATGGATTTCAGTCCTGCTGGTGCTGCAGATTGCCCCGTATTTCCTCACTGGCTTTGAGGCGGTGGGCAAGTGCTCGGAGGAGGCGCGAGCAGACTTCGACAGTCGCCGCTTCTTTCTCCCCATCGTGCTCGCGCTCACGGTTGGGGTGGCGTTCTACGTGGCGATGATTGCCGCGGCCTCGTACGTCTATCCGTGGCGAACCATCCCTTCGGGCACGCTGCTCACCGCGGTCGCGTTCGAGCGGGCTTTTGGAGCGCCATGGCTGGCCAACGCCATCCTGGCCGCCGCGCTCATCTCCCTGGTCAAGATTTTCAATGGCAACTTCGTGGCTGCCACCCGCCTGCTGTTTGCCCTGGGCCGCGGAGGCTACGTTCCTCGAGCCCTCGGCAGGCTCAACCCGCGGCATCAAACCCCGGTGGCAGCGATTGTGGCTCTGGCCATCGTCACCGGCCTTGCCGTGCTGGCCGGCGAATCTTCGCTGGTGCCGATTACCGAAATCGGCTCGGCCGCCGGCGCCGCAGGCTGGCTGTTCGCCTGTGTCTCGCATCTGCTCCTGGGCAGGCAGAACAAAGCCAGAAGAAATGCTGCCATCGCTCTGGCCGGCGCCGCCGTAGCCGCGGCGCTGCTGGCCATCAAACTCCTGCCCATGGTCCCCGGGCACTTCACCAGAACCGAGTACGCGCTCTGCGTGGCCTGGATCCTGGTGGGCGCCGGCCTATACCGCCCAAGAGCAGCCCAAGGTATAGCCTCCTGATCGAAGCGGAAGCCGCGGCGCTTGAGGAGCCGCTTTGTTCGCGGGCGGAACTACTTCTGCTGATTTCGTTCGAGCATTTGTTTGGAGCGCCTGAGCACTTCCATCATCTCGATTTCAAGATTGGTGAGCCGGTTGATGAGCTCCCGCAACTCAGAGGCTGAGGCATGCCGGGGTTGAGTGCGATTGGCGATCAGTTTGATGGAATTGAGATCGCCAAGTTCGGCATCTTGCAGGAGCTGGTCAGCGATGCGGTATGCGGCGGTGCAGCCATCTTTTGCGAGCCGCTCCCTAAGGATGTCATCGAGCAGCGAATTTTTGGGGCGGCCGGCCGGGTTGCCGCTTTGGCCGGGCTGCCAGGGCGTAAGATTGGGCATCATTCACCTCGTGGCGAAAGTTACTAGAAAGTAAAATTTCTCCACTGCTAACAGTGGAGAAATTCGTTTTTTGCAAGGGGCTGATTTTTTACTGATCGGTTAACAGGGGGGTGCCGCGCCTGCGGCATCCTTGAGCTTGTGCCCAGGGTTGAAGACGTGGGGCTAAATGTCTGGGTCGCGCCTACGGCGCTCGAATTCGATCGTGACCATTCCCAGCGCTTCCGCGCCGGGCTAAGTGTGGGGTCGCGCCTACGGCGCTCGAAACCCTGTACCGCGTGCTACCCAGAGCAGGTCTCCGCGGCTAGAGTTTCGTAACAACCTCTTTCGCCCCGGAGTTGATGATCTGTCGCCGCATTTGCGGCCTTAACGGCCGCCTGTCCGGCCGAGGGCGGCCGGACCCACGTCAGAACTTGGTTGGGCAGGGATGTCGTGTCTTGCTGGTCTAACGGCTTATTACGCGCCGGCGAGCGTTTGGGACGGTACCCGAATGTCTACGTAACCATAATAACTCGTATAGAGGATTAATGTCAAGCAAAGCACGGAAGTTATAAGCACGTTGATTGGGAGAGACTGCAGGTTGGAAAGCCCTAGAAAACACACGGGCAGGGCGGGTTGGGGCAGGCTGTTGGCGGGGTTTGGCCGGGCGGCGATGTGGGGCCTGTGGGATTGCGAGGAATTCCCGGATTGCTGATCGTGGTGGCCGGATCCTGTTCCGGTTCGCCGGGACGGCGCAGAGTCGGCCGGCCCTTGGGGCCCTTGGCCTCCTCTGGGATCTGGCTGGCGTCAGCCGGGGGCGACGAGGCCACAGCCCCGCCCGGCTGCTCACCCGCTTTTTGCTCTTCCTGCCGGTGAGCCTGAGCGAGCGCTTTGAGATCGATTTCCTTTTCGGTGCGGACAATCTTCTGTCCATCCACCTGCATGATCTCGACCTGTGAAACTTCATCGCCATGGAAGCGGACAAACATTACCTCCTGCGGAGGCGTGCCGTAAATCCACTCTTCGTAGGGATCCCCGTTGGCGTCTTTCTCGTGCAGCCGCTGGTCGGGCCGGCCTTTCGCATCCGTCACCAGCTCCTTGTCCATTCCGACCAGCACTTTATGATCCTTCAGCGCCGACTGCACTTCCGGAGGAAACTGCTTCACGAACAGCTCGGCGGCCGAGTGGCCCGAGAAATCGAACACCGGCTCCAGCATCTTCTTTACCTGGTCGGCCGTGATGCCGGGAATGGCGCCGTTGAATTCCAGGGTCAGCACAGATCCCCTGGCCATCGCGTCCGGAGCCTGCGAAATAGGGGCTTCCATCCCACCCATCCCCACGCTCACGTGCTGGTACCACTTGGTTTTCTTTTTCGGCCCGCCGTTCAGCTCGAACACGATGCTCTTGTCGCGGATGACGACATTCGTAATCTGCGCGCGGTCGCCCGGACGGGCAGCCACGCCATTCGCCGCCACTGCGTTGTGGATGCCGCTTTCGTCAGGGCTGATCTTCCCATCCTTCAGGGTCAGGCCCTTCATGCCCATGGGAAAGGTGCGGCGCACAAATACGAATTCGGACTGCAGGCCGCGCACGAGATCGATGCGCTGCTCGGTGGTGAGCCGCTGTGCCGGTTGCTTGTCGGTAGGAAACAGGCGCGGCCCGGTGGCGACCAGGAACGCCAGCGATGCCACTGCCATAATGCCAATACGGGCCATGACGGGTTTACCGAAGATAACGAAATTATACGCCCCGTCCCATACCACCGGGCTCTGTGATTAGATGCTGCCCAAAGCCGAAAAACGAACCACAAAGGGCACAAAGGCCACAAAGAAAGACCGCCCGGTCCGCCCGCCCTCCGCGCCCTTTCGTGTTCCTTCGCGCCATTCGTGGTTATCTGTCCTGCCCTTCGTGCTCCTTTGTGCCCTTTGTGGTTATCTTCGGAACTCGGCGCTCGCGATATAATGAAAATCT
>JAFAIN010000132.1 GCA_019236695.1 Acidobacteriota bacterium
AAAGTCACTGTCATCCTGAAGCGCAGCGAAGGATCCCCGCAGACCGGCAGTATCGCAGGCGTGGGCAGGATCCTACGAGGGGCATTGGCCGGAAATGCCGGCAATCGCGTACGGCAAGCGGCTTCGGGATTCCTCGCTGCGCTTCGGCATGACATCCCCTATTTTTTAAGTTTTGTAGAAGCGACGCCTTCGAGCCCATGACGTTGTTGGGCAATCTTTACCGCGTCAGGCATAGAGCAATTTGTAATTTCGTAATTTGTAATTTCCCTGGCCGAGCTGCTGCACCCTTGATTCAAGCTTCAAATAATCAGCTCTTCCGCCGTGTTCTGAAAATCGCTGAGCACTTCAGCGCCCTGTTCGGTCACCACGACGGTATCGCAGTGGCGGGCGCCGCCCCAGCCATCGATGTACACTGCCGGCTCCACATTAAAAACCATGCCCGGGGCCAGCACGTCGGGCGATTTTGGATGCAGGCGCGGAAGGGCGCTGGGGTCGATGGCCGCAAAGCCCACTCCGTGCCCGGTGGCGTGCCTGAATTCGGCGCCAAAACCGTGGCCGGTCAGGACTTCGCGCGCAGCGCGATCCACTTCAGCGCCGCGCACGCCCGGGCGAATGGCGCTCAGGGCCGCTGCGCGGGCTTCGAAGATCGCGGCCATGATTTGCTGTTGCCGGGCATCCGGCTCTCCCAGAACATAAGTGCGCGTAATGTCGGTCCAGTATCCGTCTACGTACGAATTGCAGTGCACCAGCACGGACTCGCCCGCCTGCAGGGTGCGCGCGCGGGAACGCGCATAAGCGGCCGAGGCCTGGGCAGAATTCGGCCCCGACATGCACATGGCAAAGCCCCCGGCGCGCTGGACTTCCGGCATGCCGGTACCGATGGCGCCGAGAGGAGAGGTGAAATGCGCGGCCGCCTGGGCTTCTTCGATGCCCGGCCGCAGAGCCGCTCGACCCTCGCGGAATGCCTCGCGCGCAATGCAGCAGGCGAGCAGGACGCGCTCAATCTCGCCGGGCGTGAGGCTCGCCTTCAGTTTGGCGAGCAGCCGGCCCGCCCGCGAAATGTGCGATTTGGGAGCGGCGGCGCGCAATACCCGCAGCAGCTCCGCTCCATAAATGTTCATGGCCGCATACGATGCCGGCTGGCTGGCCAGCCCGGCATCGCATCCGATTCGCGCCCCCAGCCCGCAAAGCCCCACGAGCGCTGAGCGCAGCGGAACTTCCAGCACGTCAGCTACATTCTTCAGCCGCTTGAGCGAAGAGGGCTCGAAGGCATGTATAGAAGCCGCCCATCCTGCCTGCGCGAGTTCCTGCTCGTCGGCGGGTACCACTAGAGCCGCCTGGCCGCTGCGCGTCACAATGGCCACCGACACGCCAACCACCGGCCAGTAGCCGCTGAGCAGCAGCACGTGGGAAGGCAGCGAACAGGCAAGCGCATCGAGCTCAGCCGCCTCAAGCGCGGCCGCTATCCGGCTCAACCTGTCGCCGTCGCGTTCCATGCGCAACTACTGCTGCCGGCTGGCAGGCGGCACCAGGCCGTTCATGCGCAGGTATTCCACCATCTGGCCGTAATGATCGTTCACGTGTTGCACGGCGAAGGTGCAGAGGAAAAGCCGTGAAACCGGATTCGGGAAGATCGGAATCTTTGCCGTTTTCATTGAATTCTCGGCGGTGATCATGGCAGCCGCCTTATGGCCAAGCGCGAACGAATCCTTCACAAATTTCACGATATCGGCCTTCGAAGTCATGTCGGCGGGGCCGTCTTCGTCCTTGATGTTGGCGGGCATGGCGTCGCCCGTAATCGCGCCCCACATCATGTAGTTCACCGTGGCCACGTGCTTGGCCTGCGCGGCGAACGTGCGCACACCTTTGAAGTCGCTGCCCGCCATTCCGAGCGACTCAGGCGTAAAGCTGTACTTGTCCTCGGGCATGGCCTCGGCTGCCCCGACGAACTCGCGCTCAATGATGCTGATCTCAAGATCGAGCACGCGCGCGACAGTGGGCGCCGCCGCGGGCTTCGCAGGGCCCTGCGCCGACGGCTTCGCGGCGGCCTTCGCCGGCGAACTCTCCTGAGCGGGCAGCATGGAAAACGAGCACACCAGCATGGCGACACAAACAGCACGTTTCATTTGCGTTCTCCTGATCGATGTTTTTCGGATGGCGAACACGATACCACGGAGAGGGAGGGGGTATTGAGCAATTGAGTTATTGAGCAATTGAGTTATTGACTCATTGAGTATTTTACGGAGTCGTCGCTTCGCTCCAGATGACAACCCTTAGGGGAAACCAATTCCTTAATAACCCAATAACTCAATAACCCAATAGCTCAATTCAACAATGACCCGTTCTCTTCCTCCTGGTGCGGGATCACGACGGCGGCGGCAACCTTGTCGCCGGCATCGAGGTGCAGCAGGCGGACACCCTGGGTGGAGCGCCCGGCTTCGCGGATTTGCGTAGTGTCGATGCGGATAATTTTGCCGTATTGCGAAATCAGCATGGCTTCTGCGTCTTCATCCACCAGCAGGATACCCACCACTTTGCCGTTGCGCTCGGTGGTCTTCACGTTGATTACGCCCTTGCCGCCGCGCGATTGCTGGCGGTATTCGCCGATGACCGTGCGTTTTCCGTAGCCGTTCTCCGTCACGCTCAGGATCATGTCGGCTGCGCCTTCGGCCGCATCGGTTTCGGCCTTGCCGTTCTTCTGGGCGTTTGGTTTGCCGTGATCTTTGGGCGTGACGGCCATGCCGACGATGTAATCGCCGTCATCCATATCCATGCCGCGAACCCCATAGGCGGGGCGCCCCATGGGGCGCACATCCTCTTCCTCGAAGCGGATGGCCATGCCTTCATGCGAAGCCAGGAACACGATCTGGCTGCCATCCGTAACCGTAGCGGCGACCAGTTCGTCGCCTTTATCAATGCCGATGGCGATGATGCCGCGCGACATCACATTGGAAAAATCCGGAAGCGGCGTCTTCTTCACCGTGCCATTGCGGGTGGCGAAAATGACGAACTTGCTGGCATCCTCCAGGTCGCGAACGTTGAGAATTGCGCGCACGGTTTCGCCCGGCTGCAGCGCAACCAGATTCTGCACGTGTTTGCCCTTGCCCGCCGGACCAACATCGGGAATCTCATACACCTTGAGCCAGTACACGCGCCCCGTGTTGGTGAAGATGAGCAGGTAGGCATGGGTTGAAGCTACCAGCAACTGCTCGACGAAATCCTCTTCCTTGGTCCGCATGCCCATGCGCCCCGTTCCGCCGCGGCGCTGCTGCCGGTAGGTGGAAACCGGGGTACGCTTCAGGTATCCCGAGTGCGACACCGTTACGGCCACCTGCTCGTCGGCGATCAGGTCTTCCAGCCTGATCTCCGCGGCTTCATCCAGGATCGCAGTGCGCCGCTCATCGCCATAATTTTTGCGGATTTCTTCCAGCTCTTTGATGATGACGTTGCGCAGCTTTTTCTCGGAGCCGAGGACCGACTCATATTCCGCAATTCGCTCGCGGATTTCGCCCAGCTCCTTCACGATTTCATCAATCGAGAGCCGGGTGAGCCGGTGCAGTTGCAATTCCAGGATGGCGTCAGCCTGGGTGGCGGTGAAAGTTCCCTCCTCGGGCTTGCGGCGGCCGCGCTCCACCGTGCTCTTGCGGCCGGCGACGTTGACGTCAATTTTCTTTCCGCCAAAATAAGCCACCAGGTTCTCGCGCGCTTCGGCGCGGTTGCCGCTCGAGCGGATGATGGCAATCACGTCATCCACGCGCTCCAGGGCCGTCAGGTAACCCACCAGGATGTGCTCGCGCTCGCGTGCCCGCGCCAGCAGGTAGGCGGTGCGCCGCCGCACCACATCCACACGGTGATCAATAAAGTGCTGAATGGCCGCAATCAGGCCCAGTTCGCGCGGCTGGCCATTCACCACCGCGAGGAAGATCATGCTGAAGCTCTCCTGCATGGAAGTGTGCTTGTAGAGCTGGTTCAGGACGATCTGGGGCTCGGCGCCGCGCTTCAGCTCGATGACAATGCGCATCCCGTCGCGGTCGCTTTCATCGCGCATGTCGCTGATGTCATCGATCACCTTGTTGTTCACCAGTTCCGCGATGCGCTCGATCAGCCTCGCCTTGTTTACCTGGAAAGGAATCTCGGTGACGATGATGGCCTGGCGGTCTTTCGAAAGATTTTCAATCGCCGCCTTGGCCCGCATCACGAAGCGGCCGCGGCCGGTCTTGTATGCCTGGGCGATTCCCGCCTTGCCGTAAATGTAGGCGCCGGTGGGGAAATCAGGGCCTTTTACGTACTGCAGCATTTCCGCGAGCCCGGCCGCCGGGTTATTCACCAGCGCGATGGTGGCATTCACCACTTCCGTAAGGTTGTGGGGCGGCACGTTGGTCGCCATGCCCACCGCGATTCCGTTGGCGCCGTTGATCAGCAAATTGGGGATGCGGGTCGGAAGGACGGCCGGTTCTTCGGTGGTTTCGTCGAAGTTGGGCACGAAATCTACCGAATCCTTATCGATGTCGGCCATCATCTCTTCCGCAATGCGCGTCAGGCGGCACTCGGTATAGCGATAGGCCGCCGGGGGATCGCCATCCACAGAGCCGAAATTCCCCTGCCCATCCACCAGCGGGTAGCGCATGGAGAATGGCTGGGCCATGCGCACTAGGGCGTCGTAAACCGCGCCATCGCCATGCGGATGGTATCTCTTGAGCAACTCGCCAACCACGCCGGCACACTTGCTGTGCTTGCGGTTGTGCAGCAGGTTCATGTCCTGCATGGCATACAGAATGCGCCGGTGCACCGGCTTCAGGCCGTCGCGCACGTCGGGCAGCGCGCGGCCAATGATGACCGACATTGAATAGTCGAGATACGAGCGCCGCATCTCCTCTTCAATGTTTACCGGCTGGATGTTGGCCGCCCCGGGACCCTGCGGCCCGCCTCCATCCGGGGGCAGCAGGGGCGGTTGAGTCGGATTTACAGGTTCGTCAGCCATGAAAATTGCCGAATTGCCGAATGTGAAATTGCCGAATTACCGCTTCGCCCAATCTCAGGCCGGGGGGATGGCAATTTCACACAAGTGCTTGGATTTACAGGATGTTAGTTGTACCCGAGACAATAAGAATTATACCACGTTGCGAACTGCCGAATTTTGGGCGGATGCCAGTTCTGGAATTTTTCAATTCGGCAATTCCGCAGTTCGGCAATTCCGCAATGCGCTCGTCCGGTGCCAGGCTGCGAGAAGCCCAGTCCCGAGCAGGATGAGGCCAACGCAGAGGCCGGCCCACAATCCCGCCGCGCCCCATCTCAGCTTGAAACCGAGAACACAGCCAACCGGAAGCCCGATGAGCCAGTATGCCGCCAGATTGGCAATCATGGGGGTCCGTGTATTGCCTGCGCCGCGGAGCGCTCCTGTGGCCACGGTCTGCAGCCCATCGAAGAGCTGGAATGCGGCAGCAATCATCAACAGCGTGGCGGCAGCCGAGATCACGGCGCCATCGCCCGTGAATGCGCGGGCGATCACCCGAGGCATAGCCGCCAGAAACACGCCTGCAGCGGCCATGAATCCCGCCCCCAGCAGGATTGCCATCCAGCCGCTATCCCTGGCGCCTTCCGAATCGCCGCGGCCCAGAGCATTGCCCACCCGAACGGCCGCGGCCGAGCTGATGCCGAGCGGCACCATGTAAGTGAACGCGGCGCAATTGATGGCAATCTGGTGGGCCGCGAGCGGCACCGCTCCAAGCTTTCCAATGAGTGTGCCGACGGTGGCAAATACGCCGATTTCCATCAGGATCTGCATGGCGGCGGGCAAGCCGAGGCCGAGCAGCCGGCGAACGCGCACCCAGTCCACAGCCGGCGCTTTGGAATAGGGAGCGGCGCGAGCCGCCTTCCAGGCAGCCGCGGCCAGCACGGCCGCCATGTAGATGCGGGCCACGCAGGTGGACCATCCCGAGCCGGAAACGCCCATCGCGGGCGAGCCCAGGTGGCCAAAGATGAATACCCAGTTGAAGAATGCATTCACGGCATTCGCCGAGATGTATGCGAAGGTGACGGGGGCGACGATGTTCACCGCCTGGAGATAACGCCGCAAGGCAAAATAAAACAGCAGCGGCGGCGTGCCCCAGTTCAGCGCGCGAAGGAATGGGGCCATGGCCGCCACGATTTCGGGCGCGACCCCGGCGCGGCGGACCACAGCCGGCGCGAGCGATGCCGCCAGCATGACGGGCGCCGACAACGCCAGCGCCAGAACGATGCCGGTGCGCAGCGAAGTGCGGGCGTCATCATGGTCGCCGCGCCCGAAGGCCTGCGCCACCGTGGTATCGAGCCCGAGCAGCAGGCCGTTGGCGAAGATCGCCACTGTGTGATACAGCGTGCTGCCCAGGCTGACGGCGCCGAGCGCAACCGCGCTCCGCGGCAGCCGCCCTACCATCAGCGAATCCACGATGCCCATCGCCATCCACCCCAACTCGGCGAGCGCCAGCGGAACGGCGAGGCGCAGCGTGGGGCGCAGTTCGCGAGCAATCACCGCTCGAAAGCGGCCCGCGAAACCGGCCGGACGGGTGGCGGAAATCGGCATGCAGCAGGAGCAGATTAACAAGACTGCGCCGGGCGCGGCGCCGGGAATCGAAGTGTTACATTGCTGGCATGCTCGATCTTGCATTCGTGCGCGACCATCTCGAGCTGGTGGAGCGCAAGCTGCGCGCGCGCGGCCTTGATCCGGCTGCCGTCCTGGGCGAGTTCCGCCGGATCAATGAGGAGCGCCGGCAGGCGATTACGCGTGCCGAGGCGCTCAAAGCCGAGCGCAACCGGGCCTCGGAGGAGATTGCACGCAGCAAGCAGCAAAAACAGGATGCGGCCGACCTCATCGCGCGCACGCGCCAGTTGCGCGAGGAAATTGCCGCCGCAGAAGTTGCCGCCGGGGAGCTGGATTCGTCGCTGCGGAATATCCTGATTGGCATTCCCAACCTGCCCCAGGATTCGGTTCCGGTGGGTTCTTCCGCCGAGGAAAACCTCGAAGTCCGGCGCTGGGGCAGCCCGCCCGAGTTCGATTTTGAGCCCCGGCCGCACTGGGAATTGGGCGAGCAACTCGGAATTCTCGATCTGCCGCGCGCCACCAAACTGAGCGGGGCGCGCTTTGCGCTCTACTGGGAGGCCGGCGCGAAGCTGGAGCGCGCGCTGGCGAATTTCATGCTCGACCTGCAC
>JAFAIN010000197.1 GCA_019236695.1 Acidobacteriota bacterium
GAGGTCAGCCGCGCGGGAAGACGACTAACCGTTGGCGGCCGGTTCAGTGTGCTGCCAGATTCTTCCGCCGCTGCGCGGCGTCAGAATGACACGGGCGGCGGGCCGCCACACCTGCCGCCCGCATGGCCTTCGCAGCACAAAAAAAGCCCTCCCGCGAGCGGGAGGGCTTTGCGGCGAAAACCGATCAGAAGTTGATCTTGATGCCCAACTGCAGCAGGCGCGGGTCGCGTGCCAGCAGAACCTGGTTGAAGGCCGTGCTGGTCATGCTGTTGGAGGAGCCGCCGGTGCCGGGGGCAATTGGGTTGGTGTGGTTGAAAGTGTTGAAGGTTTCGAGGCGGAGCTGGCCTGAGAGGCGCTCGCTGAACTTGATGTTCTTGAACGCTCCCAGGTCGGTGCGCCAGAAGCCGGGACCACGGTAATTGCCGGGCCGGGCGGTACCAATGTTTGTCTGGCCGGTGTAGGGAACGCAGCCATTGGCCGAACCATAGCACTGGAACGCTGGGCTGGTCACTTTCACGTTGCCGGCGCCTCCCTCAAAAACGCTCTGGTTGAACCACGGTCCGTTCAGTCCGCCCACCTGCTGGTAGGTGTGGAAGCAGGGGACGGCCTGGGTGGCAGTGCAGCCCGCTGACGCGTCAGGGTTGCCGATTTCATCCGGGCGCAGGGAACACGGTGTGCTTCCCAGGCAGCCCAGCCCGGCTGGATCCACAACCCCGGCGCCCGTGATGGACACGGTCAGAGGAAGACCTGTCTGGAACGTCTGGACGCCGCTGATCTCCCAACCGCCCAGGATATGGCCGGCAAAGCCGCGCTGATCGCGCATGATGGGCACGTCCCACACGAAGTTGCCGGTAAGCACGTGCCGGCGGTCAGCGACGTTGGGGCCATAGTTGTTGCCGATTGCCAGGTAGCTCTGCGGCATTACCGCCCCGGTGCTGCGGTCAGCCTGGCTGGTGGTCAAGCCGTGTGACCAGGTGTAGGAAAGGTTGACCAGGGAATTGCCGGAGAACTTCTTCTGCACCTGAGTCTGCAGGCCGTTGTAATTCGAGGTGAACACATCCTCGAAGTCGTAGAAGCCGGCATACCCGGTGTAGGGGCGGAGGGCGTTCAGCAGGTTGGTGTTGTTGCTGGTGACGCAGGCCATCCCATTGCAGGCCGCGCCGCCGTTGGCCGAAGTGAACTGAATGACTGAAGCGCCGTTGGGGCCGCCTTTGCAGGCTGCGGTGGTGCAGTTCAGCCAGGCATCAGGCGTGGGAGCATTGGTATCGATGTAGCCCGGCAAATGGACACCGTTATTCCCGTAATAGCCGACATCCACCATCCAGGTCTGGTGAATCTGGCGCTGGATGTCGAGGCTCCATTGCTGGCTGTAGGGCGATTTGTAATTGATGGGCAGGCTGTCGCGAACCGTGCCGGCAGCCACGCTGGTAATGGTCGTGGTGGCGCCGGTGGGAGCCGACAGCGTCACGTTGCTGAAGTTCAGGTTGGTGACGAAGCCGGGATTCAGGCCGACGGCGAGCTCGGGATTGCCGAATTCCAGGCCGTTATCAAAGAACATGCCGTAGCCGGCGCGAACCGAGGTGCGGCCGTCACCCATGGGGTCCCAGGCCAGCCCAACCCGGGGAGCGATGGCCCGGTCGAACTCCTTGCCTACTTTGCTTCCCCAGGGCGATTTGATTCCCACAAACCCGTTGTAGCTGGGAACTCCGCCCACACCCGGCGGAGCGGCGTAGATGAAGCCGTTCAGCGGGCTGTAATTGGGATTGCAGGCGCTGGAGGTCGGGATTCCGTTTGTCAACGTCACGTCGAGGTTGCCGGTGGGCGCGGCGAGCACGCAGGGCGCCATGGAGGCCTTCCACACCGCCGGATCAAAATTGCTCAGCCGGCTGGTGCCGCCGGGGCCGCTAGCGTCAGTGGGCTGCCGGAAGAATGAATGGCGGGCGCCGAATGTCAGCGTAAGGTTCGGCTTGACGCGCCACGTGTCCTGCCCGTAATACTCGAACTGGTTATCGAAAATGTTGGCCGTAACGTCAAGGTTCGCCTGCGAGAACGATGCCGCGTTGCCCAGCAGGAAGTTGGCCCAGGCCTGCTCGAAGACGCTGGTTCCCGCCGGTGCATTGGTTCCTGCAAAGCTGAAGGATCCGTTATTCGAGCCGGTCAACTGATTTTCGTGTTTGTTGTAGTGGTAATAGATGGCGCCAAATTTCAGAGTGTGCGAACCGTGGACCTTGGTCACGTTTCCGAACACCGTGTGGTTGACGTTGAAGTCGTTATACGGGCCGAAGGTCGAGACGCCGGTGCCGCCGCTGATGCTGATGCCGGCAACGCGGCCCAGCAGGTTGGTGAACGGCAGCAGCGTGCCGAATGCCGATTTGACGTCAGGCGACTGCGAAAAATTCTCCGCGCCAATTACCGAACTCAGGATCGCCCCATAGGAGTATCCGTAGGCGCCATCGATGAGGAACGTCGGCGAGACCGTAGCGGTGGCGTGGACACTGTATTGATGCCCAGGCGAGTTTGTGGAGGTCGTGGCGATGTTATCGATCGGATAACCGGTGAACAGGCCGCCCGCCTCGGTGGTGGGAATCGAATCGCGCTGGTACTTGCCGTAAACGGAGAATTTGCTGCCGAAATTGTGGTCAACCCTGACCAGGTCTTCCCGGAAATTGCTGATGTTCCTCAGGTTCGACACTACGTTGAACGTGCCGGAGTTGATGGCAGGGAATTTGGAGTAGATGTCCTTAATGTAGGCCTGCGCGATCGGATTGATGCTGGCGATGGTTGTCCCCGTCGCCGTGCAAGGTCCAATGGTGCCGTTGTCAGTCCAAGCCGTGCAAACCGGGTGCAGAAAGGTTCCGGTAAGCATTCCGGGAGTGGGCACACCCGTTGCGGTGGTGGTGCTGTAGGTGATGACCCGGCGCGCCTCTTCAGAGACAAAGAAGAACGTGTTCTGGCGGAGCTTGCCGACCGGTATTGGGCCGCCGAAGGTTCCGCCGAAGTCGTTGTAACGCAGCTTGGGGCGGGCCACACCCGCGCGGTTGCTGAAATATTGAGCTGCATTCAGATCGTCATTGCGGAAGAACTCGTAAGCACCGCCGTGAAAATTGCTGCCGCCGGAGCGCGTGACCACATTGACCTGTGCGCCGGCCGAGCGCCCGAGTTCGGGATCATAAACCCCGCGCACGATGCGGAACTCCGCGATAGCGTCAATGCTGGGGAAGGAGAGCAGAGTCAGGTTCGAGCCGCGGTCAATGTTGTCCATGCCGTCGACCAGCATGTTGTTTTCCTCGCGACGGCCGCCGTTCACCTGGAACCCAATCGTATTGGTGGCCGAGCCGCCAAACGGGTTGGTTGCTCCCACGTAATACTGGTCGGTGTTGTTGCTGTCGCTGACACCCGGCACCAGTGTGACGAGTTGTTCCCACACCCGGTTATTGGTGGAAAGCTCGCGGATTTGCGTGCCGTTGACCACGCCGGAGGCGGTTGCGTCCTCCATGTTCACCTGCTGGGCCGCCGCTTCCACCGTTACGGTCTCTCCTGCCGCTCCCACGGTGAGTTGCGGGAAGAACGTGAGCTTGTCATTTACGTTGAGGTTGATTCTCGTCTCCGCGTACTTCTGGAAGTTCGGAGCTTCGACCAGGATCGAATAATGACCGATGGTCAACTGGGGAAAGGAAAAATCGCCGCTGTTGTTCGTGACATATGTCCGCACTACTACATTCTTGTCCGTGTCGGTCAGCGTGACCTTGGCATTGGGAACAACTGCCCCGCTCGGATCCTTTACCGTGCCGGAAATGTCGCCCGTATTCTGTTGCGCGATTGCGCCAATGCTGAACAACAACACGGCGCCTAGGATGGCAGCTACCACCTTGAACCGCATACTCCCCCTCCTGTGTTTTTTGTTCTGCGACGGGCGTGCTGTCCGCCTCTCCCATTCCCCGCGGTGCAGGCGAACCCGTTTTTTTGAAATCGGCTAATGCTAGGAGCGTGAGAGGCCGGTGTCAACACGAAAAGTCGCGCCACCTCAACATTTTGCAACTGTGAGAACTGGTAGGTTCGTACGAATTCAGGAAGGTGAATCGAGCCCTATTCCGGGCGGCGCTTCGCGACGAACTGTCGCAAAATACGCAATTTGGGATCCGCGGAAATTCGAAATCAACCACAAAGGGCACAAGAGAACACGAAGGAACACGCAGAAATCGAGAACCAAATCCTTTGTGTCACTTTGTGACCTTTGTGGTTGTTGCAAATTTCGCACTTTCGCGCTTCCGCAGTTTCGCACTACCCTCGAATAGCTCATGCCGGCAAAGCCAACCTCTTCTCCCGAGCTGGCGCGCGATTTTGGCCTGCTGCGCGCCACCGCGATGAACGTGAACACCGTAGTTGGGGTGGGACCGTTTATCACCATTCCGCTGATGCTGGGCGCCATGGGAGGGCCGCAGGCACTGCTGGGCTGGGTGGCCGGCGCCATTCTCGCCATGTGCGATGGGCTGGTGTGGGCGGAACTCGGGGCGGCGTGGCCGGGCTCGGGCGGAACCTACCGTTATCTGCGCGAAGCCTACGGGCACGAATCCTGGGGCAGGCTCGCGGCCTTCCTGTTTATATGGCAATTCATTTTGAGCGGCCCGCTGGTTCTGGCCAGCGGCTTCATCGGCTTTGCCCAGTACTGCACCTACGTGTGGCCGCTTTCCGCCGCGGCGGAGAAGCTGATTGCCGCCGGAGTAGGCGCCATCACCATCCTCGCCCTTTACCGCCGCATCCACTCGGTGGGAAAAATGACGGTCGCGCTCGGCATTGCCACCATCGCGACCATGAGCGCGGTGGTGGTTCTGGGGCTCGGGAAATTCAACCCCGGAATGGCGTTCGCCTTCCCGCCGCACTGGATGGGCTTCAACCGCGGGTTTTTCCTGGGGCTGGGCTCGGCCATGCTGATTGCGATCTACGACTACGTGGGCTATGCCGAGGTCTGCTACATCGGCGACGAAGTGAAGCAGCCGGAAAAAACGCTGCCGCGCTCCATCATCCTGTGCGTGCTCATCACGGCCGCGTTCTACCTGGCCATGGAGATCGTGATCGTGGGAGTGGTGCCCTGGCGTGACGCGGTGCATTCGCAGTTTGTGGTGTCGCAGTTTATGGAGCGGGTGCAGGGAAGGGGCGCCGCGGTGGCCATCACGGGGCTGATTCTGGTGACCGCGTTCGCTTCGCTGTTCGGCGGGATGCTGGGCGCTTCACGAATTCCCTATGCGGCAGCGCGCGACGGCTACTTCTTTCCGGTTTTTGCCCGCGTGCACCGGAGCAAACGCATTCCCCATATCTCTCTGCTGGTCCTTGGGGCGGCGGCCATCGTGGCCTCATTCTTCGATCTGGAAAAAGTCATCACCCTGGGAGTGACGGCCAGCATTCTGACCTCGTCGGTGATGCAGATTCTCGCGCTGCCCCTGATGCGCCGCCGGCTCAGTGCCGGCGAACGGCCTTACCGCATGCCGCTGTATCCGTTGCCAGCCCTGGTTGCCCTGGCGGGCTGGGTCGGCATCTTCGTGCTCTCGGGCGCGGTTTACGTGGAGTGGTCGCTGGCAGTGATTGCGGCGGGCGGAGCCGCGTTTCTGATTCATGCAGGCTTGTCGCGAACGTGGCCGTTCGCGGAAGTGCGGAAGTGCGGAAGTGCGGAAGTGCGGAATTGAGCCCGCGTATTTCTTTCGCCCGCTGCGCGGGCTTGCCGCATATTCCGGCGACTACCCAGGGCTTAAGCCGCTGGGCTATGGTCTATCGCTCGCTTCGCGAGCTGCGCTGGGGGAGCTGCGCTCGCTTCGCGAGCTGATTTTCTTCTAACAGGTGTTCCTGGTTTATGTGGAGCTCTTGCGAACCTGGATTCCCAGCTCTTTCAACTGTGCTTCGCTCACCGAGGTTGGGGCATCCACCATGAGGTCAACGGCTTTGGTGGTTTTGGGGAAGGGAATCACTTCGCGCAGCGATTCGGCGCCGGCGAGCAGCATGACGATGCGGTCGAGCCCCAGCGCGATGCCGCCATGCGGGGGCGTGCCGTAGCGGAGCGCCTCCAGGAAAAATCCGAAGCGGTTGCGAGCTTCTTCATCGGTCATGCCGAGCGCGCGGAAGATCGCCGCCTGAACATCCTGGCGGTGGATTCGGATGGAACCGGAACCGAGTTCCATGCCGTTCAGCACAACGTCATAGGCGTTGGCGCGCACGCTGCCGAGAGCGCGCTGGGCGATCACGGCTTCCATGTCGCTCTCGTGCGGCGAGGTAAAAGGATGGTGCGCCGCCATCCACCGCCCATCTTCTTCGCTCCACTCGAACATGGGGAAGTCAGTGACCCAAAGGAAGTCATACGAGGCAGCGTGCCGGATATCGCCGCTAAAGGCTTTGTGCCGCGCGGCAAAACGTTCTCCCAGCGCAACGCGCAGCGTGCCGGCGGCCTTGAAATCTGCGCCGGCAACCAGGACCAGCAGATCGCCTTCGGCAACCGCAGCGAGTTCGCGAACCTGCCGCATGGCTTCGGGAAACGATTTCTCGAGCCGTTTGGCATCCTCGAAGAGCCTGGAGCCAGAGCGTGCGGGGAGCAGAGGCTTGAGCTCGTCGCGCTCGCGGCGCGAGAGTTCGCCCACGCCGGGGATGCGGATGGCGAGCACCGGCAACCCAGCCGCGATGTTCAGGGTTTGCAGGTGCTCGGGCGCGAAGGCCTCGCGCACATCGGCCATGGCCGGCAGGCGCCGGTCAGGCTTGTCACTGCCATAAAGGCGCATAGCTTCGTCATAGGTCATGCGCGGAAACGGGCCCTTCACTCCTGCCACTCCGGCTGCCTCCCACACCGCCTGCAGCATGCCTTCCACAGCTTCAAAAACGCGTTCCTGGGTGGGGAAGCTCATTTCCAGGTCGAGCTGGGTGAATTCCGGCTGACGGTCGGCGCGCAGATCCTCATCCCGGAAGCAGCGCACAATCTGGAAGTACTTATCGGTGCCGGCAATCATCAGGATCTGCTTGAACAATTGCGGCGACTGCGGCAGTGCGTAGAAGGAACCGGGATAAATCCGGCTGGGGACCAGGTAATCGCGCGCGCCTTCCGGAGTGGAACGCGTGAGGAACGGCGTTTCCACTTCGAGGAAGCCCTGCGAGGCAAGATGCTGCCGCATGGCCAGCGCCACCCGGTGGCGCAGTTCGAGGTTTCGCTGCATGGATTGCCGCCGCAGGTCGAGATAGCGGTACTGCAGGCGGGTTTCCTCGGTGGGCAAGGCTGCGTCGGCGGGCGAAAACGGGGGAGTGTCGCTGGTGTTCAGAAGGCGCAGATCCTCGGCGACGACTTCGATTTCGCCGGTTGGCATTCCGGGGTTCAGGGCTTTGGCCTCGCGGTGCGCAACCTTGCCCGCAACGGCGATGACGAATTCGTTGCGCAAGCCGCCGGCTTTGGCGTGCAGCATAGAATCGCGTTCGGGATCGAAAACCACCTGCGTGAGCCCGGTGCGATCGCGCACATCCACGAAGATGAGGCCGCCAAGATCGCGCCGGCGGTTCACCCAGCCCATCAGCGTGACGTGCGCGCCGGCATCGCCACCGCGCAGCTCTCCGCACATGTGCGTGCGCCGCAGATCACCGAGAAAATCGAGCAAGCGGAATCCTCAAAGATGTTATTTCACACCGGAGACACGGAGGCACGGAGAAAGGCTTTGGCTGGAGCTGAAAAACAGGGCCGTTTTATTACCAAAAGGTAAACAAATCCTCACTGCACGCAGTGAGAAACGCAGTGGGAGGTTTTTTGCGCGTTTTGTGTACTCTCTGGTTAACAGGCGGAGCCGTGCACAAAACCGCGCATGTATAGGGTAAGCCCGGGAGCCTGTGGAAAGCAAGACAATTTTCGGTTAATTTTCGCTCCGAAGCTGCAAACGGGAGCCAGCCATAAGCTCTGCGGATGTGCACTCCGACTGAAAGCTGAAAGCTGAAAGCTGAGAGCTGAAAGCTGAGGGCCCCTTGAGAGAGCGCTAATCCTCGATTACGGGCATGGTCTGGAGCACGTTCGCCGCCAGCGGGCGATTCTCGACCTGGTAGTCGCGCTTTATTTTACCGTCGCGGAACACGATGACGCGGCGCGCGAACTGGGCGATATCGTTCTCGTGGGTGACCAGCACGACGGTGAGGCCTTTGTCGTTCAGTTCCTGGAAAATCTGCATGATCTCGATAGACGTGCGGCTGTCGAGGTTGCCGGTGGGCTCATCGGCCAGCAAAAGGGAAGGCTTGTTGACCAGGGCGCGGGCGATGGCGACGCGCTGCTGCTGCCCTCCGGAGAGCTGCGAGGGAAAGTGGTCCATGCGCTGGCCCAGGCCTACGAGTTCCAGAGCCTCGCGGGCGCGCTCGAGGCGTTGATCGCGTGCCAGGCGCGCGTACAGCGTGGGCAGTTCCACGTTTTCGAGTGCGGTAGTGCGGGCCAGCAGGTTGAAGCCCTGAAACACAAAACCGATTTTGCGGTTGCGGATGGCGGCCAGCTCGGGCTTGGTCATGGTGGAGACATCCACGCCATCGAGGAAGTACTCGCCGGAAGAGGGCTTATCGAGGCAACCCAGCAGGTTCATGAATGTGGATTTGCCGCTGCCGCTGGCGCCCATGATGGCGACAAACTCGCCACGATGGATTTCGACATCGATGCCGCGGAGCGCGTGCACCTTGGTTTCGCCAAGGTCGTATTCCTTGTGCACATCCAGCACGCGAATTACGGCGTCGGCGGCTTCCACAGGGCGCCTGAGTTCGGGTTGGGTCAGCGTTGACATGCCTGGCAACTCCGCAATTACCTTCCTGGCGGCCTCACGCCGCCCGGGCCGGCTGCCGCTCCGCCTGGCGCGCTGCCGCCGGAGCGACCGCCGGCGGAGCCTACGACCAGACTGTCAGATTCATTCAACGTTCCATGCAGCACCGTAACGATCTCTGTAAATGTATGGTCGGTGATGCCGGTGCGGACCTGAACCGGCTCGAGCTGCCTGGTATCGGGATGGTACTTCCACAGGACGGCAATATCGGCGAGGCTGCCGCCGGATTGGCCGCGCATGGTACCGCCTCCGGGCTGCTCGCCGCTGCCTGCAGGTCCCTGGCCGGCGGGCCGCGCCTGCCGGCCCGGTGCGGCCTGCCTGGCGCCCGCACCCGGAGCCGGGCCTGGGGCGCCAGCGCCAGCCGAATTGTTTTGCGCGCGCTGCTGGCCGGCGCTGCCCGCCTGCACGCCGATCGCGGCAAGAAGCGCGCGCTGCTGCGTGGCCGAAAGGTCAGGCTTGTAGCGCAGCGCCCCATTGGGAACTCTCAATGCATTCGAAGCCGTGGCCACCGGAATGGTGACATAGGCCGTCATTCCGGGAAACAGCTTCAAATCGGGGTTGGCGAAATCAACCACCGTGGTGTAGGTGACAACATTCTGGACAGTGGTGGCGTTCAGCCTGATCTGGTCAACCGTGCCGTGAAATGTGTCGCGCGGGAAGGCGTCAACCTTGAACGTAGCCGGCTGGCCCACCTTGATCATGCCGACATCCGATTCATCCGTGGCGACATACACCTGCATCTTGGTGAGGTCCTGGGCAATGACGAACAGCGTGGGGGCCTGCAGGGATGCCGCAACGGTCTGGCCGACATCAACGTTTCGCGCCACCACGGTTCCATCGACGGGGGAATAAATGGTGGTGTAGTTCAAGTTGGTCTGCGCAATTTTTACGGCGGCGTCCTTGAGTTGCACCTGGGCCGAGGCCTGGGTTACACCGGCCTGCGCCGCTGAAACCGCAGCATTGTTGGAGTCGAGCGTCGCCTTGGCCGCATCGAGCTGCTGCTGCGCCGTCACGCCGGCCTGGAACAGACCTACAGTGCGCTGGTAATCCTGATCGGATTGCACGGCCGTGGCCTTTGCCTTCTCCAGCGTGGCCTGCGCCGCCAGCAGGTTGGCCTTCGCATTCGCCAGGTCAGCCTGGGCCTGCAGCAGCGCGCCGCTGAACAGCGCGGGATCGAGCTGCGCCACCAACTGCCCTTTCTTTACGTGCGAGTTGAAGTCGGCGGCGAGCTTCTGCACCGTTCCGGAAACCTGCGAGCCCACCTGCACCGTGGTCACCGCGCTGATGGTGCCGGTGGCGTCCACCACTTCGCGGATGTCGCCGCGGTCAGGCTGCTGTGTGTAGTACTGCGTCTTATCCTTCTTATTCAGCGTGAACGCGGCAAACACGCCCACCCCGATCAGGACGACCAGCACGATGAGCCATTTTTTATTTTTCCAGTTCATGATTGTCGCTTGCTTTCGCGGAATGATGGAGAGCCCGCACATTATCCCACCTAAGAGACGCGCCGCAAAGACAATGGCAGCAACAACTTGGGTTAAATTTTGTAAAACTTAGGGGAAGAAAAAGGGCTGAGGCGGAGACGACGAACCGTGGGGGGCCGGTTCAGTCTGCGGCCAGATTCTTCCGCCGCTGCGCGGCGTCAGAATGACATTGGGGGGCGGGTCGGGCGCCTCTCCAAGAGGAGGGTCGGGCGGGCTTTTTGAGATTACGAGATCACAATTACGAAATTCGCGGCGCTCCGCGGGCCTCGGAAGCGCATCTTAGAGATCAGGACGTATTTAATCCGACCTGATGAAACTGTCAGGGGAACGCTCAGGAGGACCGCAAACCAACGGTCCCCCTGAGCCCCTTCACCGGGGCTCTCCGTAAGTTTGACCACTCCTTTGCCTCTCTGTCAGAATTGAAGAGTCGTTCCCACCAGCGGCCGCGGCTTGCCGGCGGCTGTCTATGAATTGCCGAAGTGGCGGAACTGGCAGACGCGCATGGTTCAGGTCCATGTGCCCGCAAGGGCGTGGGGGTTCGAGTCCCTTCTTCGGCACCAGCTATAAGCAAGGTCCTTCGCTGGGCGCTCAGGATTTCGGCACGCGGCTCCCGGCCGCAAAAGGCGCGGCCTCACGCCGCGTGGCGCCTCAAGTTCGAGTCCCTTCTTCGGCACCAGGTTTCGGAAATCATTGCAGCCCTATTTACTTTGGTGTGCCCCACTTCAGCCCGGGAAAACGGGCGTAGTCGCGGTCAAGCGTAATCCATTCGCACCCTGCCTCAATGGCCAGAGCGGCGTACCAGGCATCGGAAACGAGGTTGCCGCGCGCATCCGCCTGCTCGCACATGGCCAGGAACATCCTGAAGTGTTCGGCGCCGGGATAGATCAAAGCGCACTGCGGTGGCGCGGTCAGCCTCTCGCAGAATGCCTTGCACTCGCCGAGACCGCTGGGATGCCGAAAAATCCGGGGATGCGTAACAACCCGAATCATTCCGGCCAGCACCTGGGGTGAGATTCCGTAACGCGAATTGCCGGCGACCACGCTGTTAAGCCAGCCTCGGCAAAGGCGATGATCGCTGGAATCCGAGCGAAACGCGTGCACCAGAACATTGACGTCGGGGAGGATCACAGCCCGTCCATTCTGTCTTCCAGGTCGGCGGAGCGGTTCAAATCGATTCCCGGCAGCGTACCGCCTGCAGCTTTGGAGACCGGCAGGCGGACAATCTCGCGTCGCGCATGTGGCGGCTCCGACAGCACCGCCCGGAGCCCTTCCTCCAGAAGCGATGTGAGAGTGCGCCCCTGCTCGGCTGCTCTCCTCTTCGCCCTGCGCAGAAGTTCGCCGGACAGCCGGACCGTGGTTCGCATATGTCAAAGCATACGCAGCAGACATAAGTATGTCAACTGCCAGGAAAGCGCAGAGATCCCGTTCCGCAACGACTGGCCGGCTGACCGGCCCACGTCACAGCGCCGCAGAATGCTATGCTCACCAAACAGCATGGGAATTCAGCGGGCGATCTTTCTCGCAGCGGCAGCCCTCAGCCTGACCCCCTGGATTGGGCCTCCTGCGGCGCTGGTGATTGGGCTTGCGCTGGGGCTCGGCGGCATTCATCCGTACCGCACCGCGATAAAGAGGCTGACGCGCGTGCTTCTGCAGACCTCGGTGGTCCTGCTGGGGTTCGGCATGAACCTTCACCAGGTGGTCCGAGCCGGCCGGAGCGGATTTCTCTATACCTCCCTGGGAATCGCGTTCGCCATGCTGGTTGGCTACGTGCTGGGCCGCGTGCTCAACGTGGAACGCACGGCCGCATTCCTCATCTCCAGCGGCACCGCCATTTGCGGGGGAAGCGCGATCGCGGCTTTAGGGCCCATTAGCGGCGCGAATGACGAGGAGATGTCCATCTCGCTGGGCACAATCTTCGTGCTGAACTCGGTCGCGCTGCTCACGTTTCCGCGTATCGGCGCACTTTTGCGTTTGTCGCAGGAGCAGTTTGGGCTGTGGGCGGCGCTGGCCATCCATGACACAAGCTCCGTGGTGGGAGCCGCCACGAAATATGGCGCGGTTGCGCTCGCAGTGGGAACCACCGTAAAGCTGGCTCGGGCGCTCTGGATTGTTCCGATGGCGCTCGCGACGGCGATGGTGAAGGGCAGCAGAGTTCGGGTGCAATATCCCTGGTTCATTTTGTTTTTCGTGCTCGCGGCGGTTGCCGCCACTTATGTTCCGCTGCCGCCTGCGGCATTCAAGGGCGCGGCGCATATTGGAGTGGTTGGCCTCACCCTGACGTTATTCCTGATCGGCAGCAACATCTCACGCCCCATGCTGAGGCAGGTCGGCGCGCGCCCCCTGTTACAAGGCATCTTCCTGTGGCTGGCGGTAGCGGCGGTTTCACTGTGGATGATCCAGCAGGGGCTGGTGCGGCTGTAGGGCGATTGGGTTATTGAGTCATTGAATGGCGAGAGGCTGGGGCGGCACTAGATCTTTCTTTCGCCCTCTTCGAGGGCTGGATTCCGTCTCGGAGTGATCCCACAGCTTACGCTGTGGGCTACGATCTTCCGCTCGCTTCGCGAGCTGCACGCCGGGGGCGGGACGATGTTGAGGGTCGGGTGACACCCGCAAAAAACCACGGAGGAAGGAGACGCGCAGACAGGGACGTGGATTCAGCGTAATTTTTGGCCGGCCTGATCGTCCTACATCCAACGGAACCTGCTGGATTCCGCTTTCGTAGGTACAACTATGCTGCAAGAGATACGTCACGCATTCCGCCTGCTGGCACGCAACCCCGGGTTTACTTTGATTGCGGCGCTTTCGCTGGCGCTCGGCATCGGGGCCAACTCCGCCATCTTCAGCCTGGCCGACACATTGCTGCTGCGGCCGCTCAATGTTCTGGAGCCCAGCCGCATGGTGACGATCAGCACCGACCGGCCGGAAGACGGCGCGGGGCTGGGCGGCGTTTCGTATCCTGATTATCAGGACTTTCGCGACCACGCAAAATCGTTTGACGGTATTGTGGGGTTCGATTACGCCAGGCTCAGCCTGGCGAAATCGGCCGCTGACACGCCACAAATGCGTTTTGGCGAGCTGGTGAGCAGCAACTACTTCCAGACGCTCGGGGTGCAGCCGGCGCTTGGCCGGGCTTTCGCCAACGATGAAGGCACGGTGGCGGGGCGCGATCCGCTCGTCATCCTGTCATACGATTTCTGGCGCACGGAATTCTCCGCCGATCCCAACATGCTCGGCCGCACACTGCGGATCAACGGCATCGATTTCACGGTCGTCGGTGTGGCCCCCCGGGATTTTCACAGCACCGACGCATACGTGCGTCCGTACTTCTATGTGCCGCTCAGCATGGAACAGCGGCTGCAAGGGCTGCCCCGGGATCCGCTTGCCGACCGCAGTGCCCACGCCCTGGAGCTAAAAGGGCGCCTGAAAGACGGCGTGACCCGCGAAGCCGCGCAGGCCGAACTGGCTTCGATATGGAAAGGCCTGGAGCCGGAGCAAACGGAAGCCGACCGCCACCGCGTGCCGCACGTGCGCACGGAATTGCAGGCACGCATTGTCAGCGACCCCAGCGACGCGTTTCTGGTGGCGCTGCTGATGGCCTTAACCGGGGTGGTCCTTCTGATTGCCTGCGCCAATGTGGCCAACCTGCTTTTGGGCCGCGCGCGTTCGCGCACGCGCGAAGTTGCCATTCGAATTGCGCTCGGCGTGAGCCGCTCGCGGCTGGCCCGCCAACTGCTGACTGAAAGCATGCTGCTGGCGCTGCTGGGGGTTGTGCTGGGCATGGGCTTCGCATACGGCGGCATTCGCTACCTGCAAACCATTCGTGTGCCGACGGATGTTCCGGTGGTGATCGCGCCGCAGCTCGATTTGCGCGTCATGGCATTCGCGCTGCTGCTGGGAGTGGTGAGCGCTATCGTGTTTGGGCTGGCGCCGGCGCTGGGAGCTTCCAGAACATCGCTGGTGCCGGCGCTGAAGAATGCCGAGGCGCAGACCACGCGGCAGCGCATGCTGGGCCGAAATGGCCTGGTAATTCTGCAGGTGGCGCTGGCCATGGTGCTGCTGGTGGCAACCGGAATGCTGCTCGATGGCTTCCGCAAGGCCCTGGTGCTCGATCCCGGCTTCCAGACCGCACACATCCTCAACTCCGAGTTCGATACATCACTGGTGCGCTACACGCCGCAGCAGACGCATGATTTTTATCGCGAGCTGCGGGCTCGCGCCGCCGCGCTGCCCGGGGTGAAGGCGGTTGCCCTGGGCACCTATGTTCCCCTTTCGCCGCAGCAAAGCATGGAGGGCGTAACACCGGAAGGCTACGCGTTTCCCCAAGGCCAGGTGAGCGCCAACACGCTGTTTACCGCCGTGGATGAGAATTACTTCACCCTGATGCACACGCGGATTGTGCGCGGCCGCGCATTTGCGGCGAATGACAAAGACGGCATGCCGCTGGTGGCCATTGTGAACCAGGCTTTCGCCGACCGCTACTGGCCGAACCAGTCTGCCCTGGGCAAGCGGCTGCGCATCAACAGCAAAGCCGATAAATGGATTGAGGTGGTCGGCGTTGCCGCCACCGGCAAATACACGTACGTGGGAGAGCCCCCAACGCCCTTCCTGTACCTGCCGTTTGCGCAGAACGAGAGCACGCACGCGGTGCTGTTCACGCAGGCTTTCGGCGACCCCGCTGCGCTTGCCGGGCCGCTGCGGAACGTGGTGCATTCACTCGATGCCAACCAGCCTATCTTCAACCTGCGCACCTTCACGAATTTCTATGAGCAGCGCTCGTCGGTGATTGCGATGATCATGGAGATCGTGGGCACCATGGGCATGGTTGGATTATCGCTGGCGCTGATCGGCCTGTATGGCCTGGTGGCATATTCGGTGGCGCGCCGCACGCGCGAAATCGGAGTGCGAATGGCCATTGGCGCCAGCCGCAGTGATGTTTTGCGCATGGTGCTGCGCCAGGGGCTCACGCTCTCCGTAATCGGCATTGTCATTGGTGGCGCGATCAGCGTGTTTGCCGCACGCGCGCTGGAAGCCGGCCTGATTGGCCTGGGCAAGGCCAATGCTGCAACCTATGTTGCGGTTCCGGTGCTGCTGCTGGCGGTTACGCTCGGGGCATCGTATCTCCCCGCCCGCCGCGCCTCGCGGGTGGACCCCATGGCGGCATTGCGATACGAATGACGAGGGAATTTGTAATTTCATAATTCTGTAATTTGGAAATTTCCAAACGCTGCTCTGCAGGCCATTTCAGGCCCTCCGCGGGATAAGCAACATCTATTCGGTAGTTTCAGCTAGTATCTGCCTGCCTGCAGTGGAGTCGAAGACTCACACGGGGCAACTCCAGGCTGCGGCGGCGAAAGACAGGGAGGTCGCATGACGAGGCTGGTTACGATTCTATTGCTGGCGGGGATGGCCTTCGGCCAGGAAACCACCGCGCCGAAGGCGCCGGGAACTCCGGTGTCTGATGCCACCCGGCGCTGGCTGCAGCGGGAAGCAACCAACCTGATTGCGGCGGCGGAGCGCATGCCGGCGGAAAAGTATGGGTTTCAGCCCACGCCGCAACAGATGACGTTTGCGCACCTGATGACGCATATCGTCGAGTCCAACCGATATATGTGCTCGGGGATTGCGGGGGAGCCTCTTCCCAAAGCGAGCGGCGTGACCGACAGCGATGGCAAAGACAAGCTGGTTGCCGACGTCAAAGCCTCATTCGAGTACTGCAGGGGGCTACTGGCGAAGCTGGATGACTCACGCTTGTCGGAAGAGGTTCCGGCGTTTAAGCACACTCGAGCAGACGTGATGATATTTCTGATTGCCGATCACGCGGATCACTACGCAACCGCGGCTATCTATCTGCGGCTGAACGGACTGCTTCCGCCTACCGCCAAACCGAGTAGTTAGAAGGTCGAAGAATAGGGTCAGCCTCCGATTCTTTCGCCCGCCACCGCAGCATGCCAAAATCGGGCTTGGCGAGGACCCCTTTGTTGCGGGCTGGAACCCTTCCGCTACGCTTCCCACGGCTTACGCCGGTTCGGTATGATTCGTCGCGCATTCACGCGCTTTCTACGCAGCTTGACTAATTGGACCGACAATCCGGGCGGAGGGATGAATTTCTATGCCACGCAAGGTGATCTCCCGTTGCAGGCGGTTGCCAGTTGGCAGTTGTTAGTTCAGTTGCCTGTTGTCAGTGGCCGATGCGCTATCTACAGGAAGCAGGGGAGTATGGGAGGGCGGGTTTTCGTTTCGGCCTAACCGACTTGCCTGAGCTACGTCAAAGCTGTATGCGGGAGGGCCAATGCCGCCAGATTTGCGTGATGCCGTACGACAACTGCGCAAGGCGCCCGGATTTACGGCCACAGCTTTGATCACCCTGGCGCTGGGAATCGGAGCGACAACTGCCATCTTTACGCTGGTGCACCAGGTAATGCTGAAGTCGCTGCCGGTGACGAAACCGGGCGAACTGTGGCGCATTGGTGACAAGACCCGCTGCTGCAACTGGGGCGGCTATACACAGAACGGCGATTTTTCGCTGTTCTCATGGGAGGCGTACCGGTATTTTCGCGCGCACACGCCTGAGTTTGTGGATCTGGCCGCACTGCAGGCGGGGAATACCAATCTCGGCGTGCGCAGAGCCGGATCGCAGGCGGCGGCCATCACGCGCAATGGCGAGTATGTGTCGGGCAATTTTTTCAGGACCTTCGGCGTGCAGCCCTGGATCGGCCGGCTCCTTACCGACGAGGATGACAAAGAGGGTGCGCCGCCGGTTGCGGTAATGAGCTACCGCGTATGGCACGACAAATACGGTTCTGATCCTTCCGCAGCCGGCGCCGGATACCAGATCAATGGGCACGCGT
>JAFAIN010000283.1 GCA_019236695.1 Acidobacteriota bacterium
GGGCAGATACTGGAGTCCGTGGCGGAGCGGATTTGCCCAGGCGCCACGCCGGCGGAAGCTCTGGTCGCGCTTCGCAAGTTGCACCTGGAAGACCTGGCACTGGCGCAGGCATGCGCCCGGGGCAATGAAAGGGCATGGGAAGCGTTCCTCAGCCGATTTCGGGAAAAGCTTTACTCGATGGCATATGCCATTGCCCGTAATGACGCGCGCGGGCGCGAACTGGCTGACGGCGTGTATGCCGAGCTTTACGGCATCTCTACACGGGAAGGGCGGCGGGTTTCGAAACTGGCCTCGTACACGGGACGCGGCTCGCTCGAAGGATGGCTGCGAACTGTGCTGGCCCAGGAGTTCATAAACCGCTACCGCGCCGAGTCACGATTGGTAAGCCTCCACGAACAGGAAGAGCAAGGCGCGCAATTCACTTCCGCTCAGCCGGAACGATCGCACGTCCCAGACACTCGCCTTGCTTTCGCAGTGGATGCATCGCTTGGTGAACTGAATGCGGAAGAACGCTTTATGCTGGCGGCTTATTTTCTGGATGGTCAGACGCTCAATCAGATCGGCAGGGCGTTGGGGATTCACGAATCGAGCGTAAGCCGGCGGCTCGATAAGCTGGTGCTTTGCCTGCGGAAGCGCGTCATAGGCCACCTGCATGCGGCCGGCATGAGCCGCCGCCAGGCGCAGGAGGCCCTTGAAGTTGACGTTCGCGACGTAATGGTGGATGTTCGTTCGCGGCTGCAGCAGCGCAGGCAGAAAGGTACCCCAGGGCCGTGAAGTGCGTGATTTTCCTGCAAGAAGAGGTAAGCGGACCGTTCTGAAGAGAGAAGGTTTTTCTGGCTGAATTCTCACAACTCGTACGAGCCGGGCTCGAGCGCCGGCACCGAACCGGCGAGCATCTGGATTCCGATTTTCTGGCCGCTTTTCTCGAGCACCGCCTCGAGGTTCGGCAGCGGGATGCGGCCCTGGAGCACCTTTCCGGCTGCTCTGCATGCCGGCAGGCAGTCGCCTTTGCGGGTGCGGCTGAACCGGCCGAGGTGCCTGCGGCGTCCCCAGCTTCAGCATCCCGGGTTCGAATTAATGCGTGGCGTATGGCTACGGTCGGGGCGCTTGTGGTACTCGCGGTGGCCGCCACCGTGCTGTTGCGCCTCGAGAGCCGGCGGACCGTACTGTTTGCCGCCAGGACAGCAGGTGCCCCGGTTGCTGCGGCGCCTGCCGCGGAAACCAAGAAACAGACGTCGTCGCCAGCTCCGCAGGCTGCAACAGTGCAGGAATCGAGAGGCGGTGCGGACCTGAAGATGCCGCCGGCCGCGCAGGTGCGCCCGGTTCCGGCTCGGCTACCCGGGATTCCCGAAGCCTCTTCCCGATCAGCACCTGCCGATACGGGCCAGCCGGCGGTCGTTGCCGATGCGAGCCCCAGGCCATCCGCGCCTCCTCCATCTCCACCTGCGCCGGCAATGACTGAGGACACACTTGGCGGCGTCGCCCAGCCTCGCCTTGAACGCCGCAACATTGTCGCTCCAGGTTCTGCCGCAGCCGCACAGGCGGAGAACGCAAACAACAGAGAGCCGCAGGGCAAAGCCGTTCGGGCACCACAGCCGGAGATCGCCCTGGCCCAGGCATATTCCGGAGCGCCTGCGCGGGCCGGCAAGGCAGTTCCTCGCGAATTGGGTGCGGGAGCGCAGTGGACCATCGCGCCTGATGGCAGGCTGCAGCGTGCGATCGCCGGTCCATCAGGAGAAGTGTGGGGCAACGTAGCAGTTGAAGCGGGCGTGGTCTTCCGGGCCGTCAGCGCCAGCAAGAGTGACGTGTGGGCGGGCGGCAGTGCAGGCTCTTTGTTTCACAGCACGGATGCTGGGGCGAATTGGACTCGGGTGGCGCCGCAATCGGGCGAGCGCAGGCTTGAAGGAGATATCATCTCGATTCGCGTGACCGGGCCGAATGATCAAATCGTGCGCGTGAAGACCTCGTTGGGCCAGAACTGGATCAGCGCAGATGGGGGCTTGACATGGCGGCTGGAGACACTCGCCAATCATTGAAGTGCCGCCATTTAGGCGTCCTCTGCTTCTTCGGGCACAGCGCGCGGGTTCAGTTCCTGGGCTGGATCGCCGCCCGCGAGCCCCTGGGCAATGATCAATTCGCGGCCTTGAATCCGCAGCCTCGGCAGCCTGAATCCGAACGCGATGGCGCCAATCATCGCCACAACGCCCCCAAAAATGACCGCGGCGGGCGCGGTCGTGCGCTCGGCAACCCAACCCGCCAGCAGCGAGCCAATCGGCGCCATGCCCATGAACATCATGGAATACACCGACATCACGCGCCCACGCAGCCGGTCGGGGACCATGGACTGGATCAAAGTGTTCGAGGATGACATCTGCAGCATCATGCAAAAGCCGACCGGCAGGAGCAGCGCCGCCGAGAGCCAGAGAGAACGCGAAAAACCAAACGCAATCAGGCTTGCTCCAACGCCGCCGGTCGCCACCATGACCCAATTGCCGAGGCCGCTCACGCCCGTGCGGGCGGCCAGCGTCAACGCTCCGCCTAGCGCGCCTACGCCGCTCGCGCCCATCAGGTAGCCGAGGCCTTTTGCTCCGCTATGCAGGATGCGATCGGCAAAAATCGGCATCAGGACGGCATAGGGCATTGCCGTGAGGCTGACCACCCCGATAAGGAGCAGCAGCGCGCGAATCGGCTGGGTTTCACGCACGAAGCGGAAGCCCTCGATGATTTCTTCGACTGCGGTTCCGGAGGGCGGCACCACCCTTCGCCGTACACGCATCAGCCCGAGACCGAT
>JAFAIN010000302.1 GCA_019236695.1 Acidobacteriota bacterium
GCCGCTCCGTCACCCACCTGCGCCCGGCGAACCAGGCTGCTCTCCAGAGCGGCTCCAAAGCCGGCTTCGTGCAGCTCTGAGTTGCTGTCCGGCTCTGAGTTGCTGTCCGAACGACCGGCACACCCCTGCAATTCCGTTACAAGCGGCATTTCGAGTCCCATAAAAAAGATGATTGATTCTTTCGATGAGCCGCCGCTCGGCGGAGGATGTTCGCGGCGCTGCATTTTACGTCGTGCTGCGATATACTTACAAAAGCCGGCGGGCTTCGCACTCGCCCGCCATTCGCAGGGCGCTGCTTGTAGAACCCCGCCGCCCCGGCAGCCACGGCTCAGCCTTCTCCACCCGCCATCCCGGTGTTACGCTTCCCCCATGCGGCCCTCAACCCTCCTTGCCCGGCTGGCGCTCGTTTCGGCGCTGGCCATTCCTGCCGGCGCCCGAACCCACATCATTACATTCGGAAAGGCGCTGCCGGTGCGCCTGTTTGTCGGCCCCAGCGAGGAAAATACCGTCGAAATCAAAGTGCGGGCGCTGCTGCTCGATGGCAACATCCGGGAGTTCACCACCGGAGAACCGCATGACGTTACCGACCGTTTGTTCGTAATCCGCCGCGCGTACCGCCTGAACGATCAGCTTCCGGAAGACGGCAGGACGCAGCCACTGTGGCGCTGGCAGCGCGGCGGCTGGCTGCTGGTCGATCGCGAAACCGGGCGCGTTTCCAATGTGGCGCTGCCGGAATTCGATCCTTACTACTCGGCTGCCACTTGGTATCGCGACTACGTTGCCTACTGCGGGGTCTCGGAATCGGGCGAGCGCCGCTTCGCAATTGTGGCCGAAGTAGGCGTAAAGAAGGCCGTATTGCGCCGGGACCTGGGACCGGCGCAGGGAAAGGGCCAGCCCGATTCCGAGTGTGCTCCGCCGGAATGGCAGCGCCAGCCCACGCGCGTGACCTTCCGGCCCGCCGGGGCGCAGGCCATCACTTTTGAAGTGCACGGGCACGCAGCCGATCCCGCACTCGACGAGGACCGCTGATTGCGACGACCGGGCGGAACGCGAACGAAAATGAAGAGGCGCGGAACAAAATTCTCTGAAATGCGTTCCTCCGTGCCGCTGTGTCTCCGTGGTTTCCCCCACCGGCCCTAAGGTTGTTTTCTTTTGCACCCGCCGCAGAACTGTTGTTTAATTCCCCACAACCACCCGAGGACAGCTTTTTCAGCGCGGAGGATCGACATGCAAATTACAAAACGCGGCATCGCGGCGGTGTGGCTTCTGCTTTCCGGTTTTGCGGCTGCCCAGGGCGTGGGCGCATCGGGAAGCATTACGGGCACCGTTGCGGACCCGCAGGGCGCGGTGGTGGCCAATGCAAAAGTAACCGCCACAGATCGGGATCGCGGCGTGGCCCGCACCACAACCTCGGGCGACCGCGGCAAGTATGTAATTGCCGACCTGCCTCCCGCGCGATATCAGCTTTCCGTGGAAGCGGCGGGGTTCGAAAAGGTCGCCACCGCCAACTCTGTCGAGTTAAATGTGGGTGAGGCGCTGGTGCTCGATTTCCACCTCTCGGTGGCCCAGCGCAACGAGCAGGTAACAGTCACCACCGAACCGCCCGTAGTCGAGGTTCAGCAGGCGCATCAGGCAGATGTGATTACCGAGCGGCAAATTGAGTCGCTGCCCATCAACCGCCGCGATTACCTCACGTTCACTCTGCTGGCCCCCGCCGTATCCGATTCCACGCGCCTTTCCGACGATCAGGATTACCGGGTGAAGCAGACCCCGCAGAGCGGCCTGTCATTCTATGGCAGCAACGGCCGCGGCAACAGCGTGACGGTGGACGGAGGCGAAGCCAACGACGACGCCGGCGGCGTTCGCCTCACCATGGGCCAGGAAGCGGTCAACGAATTCCAGATTAACCGCAGCAATTATTCGGCTGACCTCGGCTCCGCCAGCGGGGCCTCCATCAATATTGTGAGCAAATCGGGAACGAATGACGTTCACGGCAGCGGGTTCGGATTTTTCCGCAACAGCTCCATGGACGCTGCCGATCCCTTCGCCTACAGCCAGGCTCTGGCCCCCGGTGCCGCATTCAATCCGCTGGGTGCCGATGTCAGCGGCACACATGTGAAAGACAGCCTGTCGCGCCAGCAGTACGGCGCCAGCCTTGGCGGCCCGCTGAAGAAGGACCGCACTTTCTTCTTTCTCAGCTTTGAAGGTCTGCGGCAGGACGCGCAGAATGCTGTGCCGCTCTTGACCAGCACCTCCATCTTCCGGCCGCAGTCGCTGGCGTTCAATAACCAGAAGGCCATCATTGGCGGTCTGGCTGCGGAAGGCAATGGCGTGACCGTGCCCTGCCTTTCCAATCCCAACGGCACGGTCACCAGCCTTCCCGCCGCCGTTTGCGCCGGCGCGCTGACCAGCGCCCTCACGGTCAGCGGCGCAACCGGGCTCACCGCCGGCCAGACCGCCAGCAACAATTTCCTGATCAATCAACTGGAAAACAATGGCGGGCTGTTCCCCTACAACACCCGCGAGTACCTCGGCTCAGCCCGCCTGGACCACAAGTTTGGAGCCAACGATCAGTTCTTTGTCCGCTTCAGCTCGGGCAGCGATCACGAATCCAACCCTGATGTGACCTCGTTGACCGGGTTCAGCCGCGGAAGCACCGTCGATGACATGGATGTAACGGTGCAACCCTCCTGGTTCCACAATTTTGGCCCGCGCGTAACCAACGAACTGCGCGGCCAGATTAACCATTACACCTACAACGTCATTCCCAATGCGGCTGCCGAAGCCGGCCTCGATATTCCCGGGTACGCCAACCTCGGCACGCAGATCTTTCTCCCCAACAAATCGTCGGTCTCGCACTACGAAATCGCCGACAACGTCAGCTTCCAGCGCGGCAGCCACAGCCTTAAGTTTGGATTCTATGAACTGATCCGCACCAACAACAGCGACTCGCATACCTTCTTCCCCGGGCGCTTCGTATTCGGAACCCTGCCCGGCGTGGTGCTCAGCCCGTGCATGGACCCAAGGTTTATGTATGCGCCGGCAGCCCTGGGGGGGTGCGGCCTGCCGCAGTCGATCAGCCCCGCGAATGTCGATTCGCTGCAATCCGCATCGCTCGGCGCTCCGCTCTTTTACCAGCAGGGCTTTGGCAGCAGCGTTTACGAATTCACCCGGCCATTCACGGCGGCTTACGTGCAGGATTCATGGAGCGCGCGCCCCGGGCTGACCCTGAACTTCGGATTGCGTTACGAACTGGACTCGCAAAACCCTCAACTGAATACGGATGAAGACAATTTTTCACCGCGGGTATCGTTTGCCTGGGATCCCGCCAACAATCACAAGACCGTGATTCGCGGCGGGTACGGCATTTTCTATGCCCCCGTTTATGCGCAGGTGGACAACGTTGTCCATACCCTGGGCGTGGTCAACGGCTTCCGCCAGATCCCGCAGGTGTTCGTGCCTTTGCAGGTTCCCGCTGCCTTGCAGGCAGCTTTGCCGGCGCCGTACAACAACCCCGGCATCAACTCCGCGGCTATTTACCAGACGCTCTTTGCCCAGGGCAAAATCCAGTGCACCACGCCCGCCGCAGGCCAGGCCGCGTGCATCACCCCGAATGACCTGGCGCAATTCGGCTTCGCGATCTCTCAAACGGGAAGCGTTCCGCCCTTTTCCGTATTGTTCAGCGGCCAGAAGGATTACCAGAATCCGTATTCGCAGCAGGCCGAATTTGGAATTGAGCAGCAGCTCGGCTCCAGCGTTTCGATTTCAGCCAGCTACGTCTATGTCCATACTCTGCGCCTGCCGGTGGCCATTGACGTCAATGCTCTGCCCACTGCGCCGCTGGCAACCGTGACCGGCGTCGGAGGGCAAACCGTTTCGGTGCGCAACTGGAACAGCCTTCCGCTCAATCCGCTCACCCCCGGTTCCGCTCCGTGCGGCGCCTCGATTCCCGCATACCTTTCCTGCTTTGCCAATCCCGGCCTGCTGCAGAACAACGTGTATTCCTCAAAAGGTTCGGCGCTCTACCAGGGAGCAATTCTCGAGATCCGGAAGCGCTTCAGTTCGCACTTCAGTCTCATGGCCAATTACACCTACAGCCGCGCCACCGATACCACCACCGACTTCAACAGCGATTACGGCCCGGTGGATAACACCAACCTGGCAGGGGAGCGCGCGCTCTCCGATTTCGACCAGCGGCACAAGCTGGTGGTTGCGCCCCTGTTCGAAAGCCCATGGCAGAACGCCGCGCTCAAAGGCTTCCAGTTGGCCCCCATCGTTCGCTATAACAGCCCGCACCCCTTCAACCTGCTCGCCGGAACCGACGTGAATGGCGATTTCCACTACACCAATGACCGCCCCATCGGCGTGGGCCGGAACACCGGCATCGGCCCCAATTACCTCGACGCAGATCTGCGCTTGAGCCGGACCATTAAGCTGGGCGAGCGGGCCAACGTGCAGTTCATCGCCGAGAGCTTCAATCTCACAAATCGCACCAACTACGCCAGCGTCAATAACGAGGTTGGGCCCAACCTCGCGTTGGAAGGCTTTACCACCGCAAAGCTGAAGGGCAGTGCCGCCCTGCCCCCCACGGTGCCCCTCGGGTTCACCTCAGCCTTCCCGAAACGCCAGATCCAGTTGGCGCTGCGGCTGGGCTGGTAGCGCTTCCACCGTGCTGGCAAGCCCGCCCGGCGCGCAACAGGAAAAACGGCAGGCGAAAATAAATCAAAACTTATCTTGTTTTTAACTGCCGTTTTACTGTATCCTGAGAATGGGAAATCACTCCTTCCGCCGGCCGTTTACCACTTAGTAAAAAAGTGCCTCAAAAACGGCTCCCTGTGGTTTTTCACTGCTAGCAGTGGCGATTTGTTTACTCGTTGATAACACTTGGCCCCCAAAATGGCTGTAAGTCATTGCCGCGCAATGACTTACGTTGCCACCATATAACAGTTTTATTATCAATGGTTTGCGCGGAATTTCTAGGTCCTACAACAGGCAGCGCAGGGTCCAGATCAGGCCAATCCAGAGCAGGCTTCCGATCCCGAGGGCGTTCACAATGCCGGTCATCAGGCGGTTTTCGGTCCGCGGGCGCGCGTCCACACCGAAGCGGAACACGATCATTTGGTCGTTCGGCATCAGGGCTCGAGAGCTATTCGGTTTCCTGCAGCACGCGTACCTTCCAGCGATCGTCCGTAACCGTCATCAGCACCGCGTAGCTGGCGGTTACGGTTTCGGTGCTGACCACCGAGCCGCCGTCCACTAGCTGGATTTCGTAGCGCGCGGTGTCGCGCAGTTCCATCGCCGAGCCTTCCGGCGAATAGAACACGGCCTGCAAACGATGACCATGATCGATAACACGGGTTACCAGGCCGCTTCTTTGCTGCTCCGCAATCCTCTCGGAGAGCTTCTGCCGGGCCACGCCCACGAAGCCTTCGGGCAGCAGGTCAGCTCGGTTCTGTCCCAGGGCGGCAGCGAGCGCCTGCCAGGCTCGTCCATAATCGCGCGTGATCGCGCGTACGGTTGAATCTTCCACCTGCCGCGGCGCCGCCTGTGAAACATCAAGCGCGATGGCGGGCGCTGAAGCCCCCGGTGCGGAGTCGGAAGGCGCGGCCACGCCCGCCATTCCGAGGCCGAAGCACGCAGCCAGCGAAAGCAGCACGCGGCTCAGGATTTTCATGGCTCGCCTCCCACCCTGACCTCGTTTCCGGCCACCACGCCGGAGGCAACCGTGATGGTGGCCCCCGGCGCTGCCGGCAACTGCGCCTGCGCCACCCCGCGCTTGATGCGGGCATCCACGGTTGAGCGAGTGCGCCCGTCGTTTTCCGTAAACGTAACGATGGTGCCATCCGGTACAGCATTGCCGCTGCAATCGCGGATGGGATCGGTTTCAGCCTCGATTCCGCTCTTGCCGGGCTTGATGTGGAAGCGCAGCTCGCATGGATCTGAAGCAACCTGCTGCACCACTCGGCGCACTTCAACTCCCGGAACGGAAGCAACAAATTGGGCCGCGCCGGCCTTTCGCGCCGAATCCAGCCGCGTCCACGCAATGCCTTCGTGTGATTCCGTTTTTCGAGTGATGCTCGGGCCATCTGCAATTGCCAGATTGAATGTCACGCTCGCCGGCGCCGTGGTGAGATTCTGAAAATTGTCAAAAACGAACGCCACCCCGCTGATGGCATCGCGGGCCGCAACCGGCACGCGCGATGGCCGCGCCAGGAAGCTGATGGACTGGGCTGCACCCGGGACAACGAAGAAGTTTGCGGTGTGCGCTTCGCCGCCGGCCCGGACCATGACCTTGTAGCGGCCGGCATTCCGCAGATCGGCCCCGGAAACTTCGGCCGGCGTACCGAGCCGGATGCCCCGCTTGATGGCTGTGCCCGGCCCAACCAGGTACAGCGTGGCGGCACCCGAGCCGGAAGTCTGGATCGAGACCCCGGCGCCCGCCGCCACCCGGTGCGGCACTGTGATCTCCTGCGCCAGGGCCGCCGGCATCAGCACGAGTGCGGCAGCACATCCGGCCAGGGCTCGTGCGATTCGCGCGCGGCCGGCGCGCGTTCCCCGGCATACCGGCTGCGGCATCATGCCCCCTGGCGCTCGATGGTGTATTGGTTCACGGTGACGCGGAATCTCGGAGTCGCGCCCATATCGTCGCGTACCTCGAGCTGGAACGGTTCGGGAATCTGCGGCTGCAGCGCGTGGTCCACATAGCCATCTGAAACCCAGATGACTTTGCCGGCTTCGTTGTAGAACGTAGCAATCACATGCGGAATGTTGACGGTCTCGCCGCTCTGGTTGACCAGTTCGCCTTTCAGGATTTTGTGCCCCCGGGCATCGGTTTCGATGCGCTGGTGCAGCACCCCGATCACCGGGTCGGCCGAGGCCGGCACCAGCAGGGCCGTGGGTTCCATGGTCACTTTCCTTATGTCCGCCAGCTTCGCACCCGGAAAATCAATACGGAAAGGCGAAACCTCCCTGGGAAGCAGCGTATGCGAAATCTTGTCAAACGCGGTTTCCTGCCCGAGCGACTCTCCGTTCGCCCCGAGCAACGTGGCGGTGACGGACACAAAACCCGGGACAGTATCCTCGTTCACAATCTCGCCGAGAATCATGACGCCCTGCAGGCCGTTGCCGAGGTCGTGCTGCAGGGGCGTCATGTTGAGAATGCGCACCCGCGGAGCTTCGGCGTTCTGCGCGCCCCAATCCTCGCCTGCGGCCGGGTGAATAATCTCCCAGCGCAGGAAATTTAGCGCCAGCACCTGCGGCGGCACGTTCGGCGTCTTGTCGGACGGCCAAACTACTTTCCAGTCTTCGTTCTCCCGCACTACGCGCAACTCGCGGCTGTCATACAGGCTGCCAACGGCGCTTGACCAGTGCGTATTGGCGCGCACCGCCGCTTCGGTGTCGTTCTCGTGGAGCACGCTGGTGTTCACGTCCTGCAGGGTCGAGAGCGTTCGCAGGCTTCCATCCCTGCCGGCCACGTCTCTGGTAAACCTTTCCACGTCGGTGTTGCTGGCCACGGCGACATAGCGGAACGCTCCCGGAAAATCGCGCGTGCGCACATGGTCGTAGAGCGACCGCACCGCGGCTTCCGGAGTGTTTGCGTGGCTGGCCGCGCCCCCGCTCGAGGCGTAACCGGCGGCCAGCAGGACCAGCGTCGCAATCGCCATCAGAGCCGCAAGCCCGAGTCTTCGGATCGTCACTTTGCCTCCCGGAACGCAGGCTCGCCCGCCGGCGCGGGAAATGGAATCGGTTCCACCGCCCGGCGCCGGTCGCTGATTCCCAACACCGAGAAAATCGCAAAAATGCTGGCCCCCACCGGCAGAATCCCCCACATCACGCCCTGCCACGCAGGCGGCGGAGCGGCGCCGAACTCCAGCTTGTGAGCCGGCGGCACGTCCTCCTTGGTCCAAAGCGTCACGCTGCCGTTGTCATAACTCTCGGCCTGGCGCCAGCCGGCAAATGCCAGCAGCGGCTCGTAGAAGCGATCCCGCACAAAAATGTACTTCAGCCCGTATTGATTGGCGTGCTTCAGAACCGCGCGCAGCGAATCCATGCCCGCAGTTCCGTAGTATTTCGCGTTGTAGAGCTGCGCCGACCCATACGCGGTGAGCTCGGGCAGAAGCCGCGCCGAGTTGTAGGTTCCATCCACGCTGCCGGCGTTGGCGAAGGTGGAAACTCTGTCAAACTGATTGCCGAACCCCAGCGTGATGTAGCGGAACCGGGAGTGGTCATCGCGGTTCAGGAACGAGATCACCTGGTCCACGCGGAATGGCGCGCCGTTAATGGGATGGATGGTCATCCAGGCCACACCCATGGCGCAGGAAAATACGGCCGCCGCCCACAATCCCACGACCGCCCGGGCGTGGAAGCGGTCGATTAATTCCCCGGCCAGCAACCCCGCCAGCGGCAGCGCCATGATGGTGGCCCAGAAGGTAAACCGCTCAAAGGTCAGAATGTTAAACGCGTTGCGGAAACTCAAAAGCAGCGGGGCCACCGGAGTCGTGCCCCCCAGGCCGATCAGGGTGGTCAACCACCAGCCGAAAAACAGAGGCCGCAGGCGCCCTACAGCAGTGCCCCGGACAAAAATGAACGGTAGCGCCAGAATCAGGGTGCCATACGGAATTACCCAGAAGTTCAGCCCGCTGAACGTGTTCTTCAGGTAGTTGTCGCGGCTGCCGTGCGGAATCGGCTGCTGCGTGATGGGGTGCTGAAACGTCTCGATGAAATACGGCAGCAGCACCACCGCAATCAGCACCGCCGCGATTGCGGCAAACACCGTGGCCCGCGAGATTACGCCGGCCACCGACGCTTCATCGCTGTCGTTGCGGCGATCGAGCAGCGCCAGCACGAATACCGGCCAGGCAAACAGGCCGAGGCCGAACAGCAGCGTCACGTGGTGCGCAGCCGCGCCCGCCACCGTAATCGCGACTCCTTTGACCAGCGATGCTCCGCTCGCCCGGCGCGACCACTCATAAAAATACGGCAGCGCGTTTAACGCCATGGCGGTGGCCATGGTGTTGGGTAACTGCCCTGACTGGTACACCAGCATCGCCAGGGAACCCAGCAGCACGCCTGCGATGGCGGCGTAACTCGCGGCGCGCTCATCCACCCACAGCCGGGAATATCGGTAAATTCCAGCCGTCAGCAGGAGGATGACGATCAACTGCACCACCATGTAGGCGTAAGTCAATCCCAGGATGTGAGAAAAAAGGGCCACCCACTGGTGAGCCAGCGGAGGATATGTGGTTTGCGAAAAACCGCCGAACCATTTGTCGTTCCACGGGCTGAACCAGTGGCTCGCATAGTGCGCCGCAAAAAACATGTGCGTGTTCGCGTCGTAGGAACTTGCCGGCAACTGCATCAGAAGCAGCGGTCCGTGAACCGCCACCGCCAGCAGCAGGATGACGTTGAGCGGAATGGCGGCACGGCCTGGGGTCTGGAGTGGGGAACTCAGTGTCACTGCAAGCCTCCGGGACGGCAGGGAAGGCGGCGGATTTCGAGTCTCGGGACGTGCCACCTCGGAATCTCGAAGCGGAGAACCGCTCCCGCTGCTCCCTTCAGGAGCAGTTTTGATTCCGGAAAGCCCCACTCCGTTGCCAAGCAGCGGGTTGCAAGCCCCGAGCAACGCATGGCGAACCGGCGCACGCGTCAGTCGCTGAAGGTTGCGAGGGTGTTCGCCCTTTTCGCATGCGCTGCGTTGTGTACTCAGAGGGCAATAGAGGGAACCCTAATGCCGCATGAGAGCAGTCTACCTGCTCGTTACGGTGCTCACCTCCTGTATTTCAAGCGGTTCCCGGTGCTCACAATGGAACAGGGCTTGCGAGAGAAAGCCAGGCAGAACTATCTCTCGAACCGAGCAGCCCCGTGATCCAAAGGTCTGTTTCCCTAATTTTGTTAGTCGCTACGGTCGCGTTCCTTCCGCTGGCAGCGCAAACCTTTGAAATCAATGAAAAGCCCACGCCTGGGCAACCGCCGGCGCCGCAGGCTAAGCGCGGCGGCAAAGCGCCGGCAGGCGAAACCGGCGGTAGCCTCGGATTCGGCAGCAGCATCGATGTAGCGCGCGAGAACCGGGCCGCGCAGGACGCCATGAAGCACGGCAACTATGCTCTGGCGCTTACTCATGCTCAGCGTGCCGCTGGCTTAGCCCCGGGCGACAAAGGCCTGTGGCTGAACCTCGGTTACACTGCGCGGCTCGCCGGAAAGTTTGATCAGTCGCTCGAAGCCTATCGCCATGTGCTGCAACTGGAGCCGGGTTCGGCCGACGCACAGTCCGGTTTGGCGCAAACCTATTTGCGGACCGGAAACACTGCGGAAGCGCGCCGGCTCCTGACGCAGGTGGTCAACGGCAATCCTCGCCGGGTGAACGATGTTCTGATCCTGGGCGAAATGGAGATGCAGCAGGGCAACATTGAGCAGGCCATTTCGATGTTGCAGCGCGCCGAGGCGCAGCAGCCGTCACCCCACACCGAACTCCTGATGGCCATCGGCTACATGAAGAACCGCCAGCCGGAGAAAGCGCGGCAATACCTGGAGTTGGCGAAGAAACGGGCGCCGCGCAACCCCGAAGTGTATCGTGCGCTGGCCAACTTTTTTCGTGAAACCAGAGACTACAAGGCTGCAATCACCGCGCTGAAGCAGATTCCAAAACCGCCAGCCGAAGCGCTTGCAGACCTGGGCTACACGTACGAACTGGATGGCGACACCAAAGAATCAGCGGCAGCCTACGCGCGAGCCGCCAACGCTTCGCCGGGCAATCCTGGCTTCCAGTTGAGCGCAGCGCAGTCGGCGATCGTTGCCGGGGACCTCGGCTCGGGGAAAGCATTCCTCAGCCGCGGCGAAGCCCTTGATCCCACCAGCTATCGCCTGCACGCAATCCGCGCTCTGCTGGCTCGCACCGAAAACCGGCCGCAGGACGCAATTCGTGAATACGAAACCGCCATCCGCAATCTGCCTTCCGGCGGCGTGCCCGAGGGCCAGCTTTATCCCGTGCAGTTGCGCCTGAACCTGGCCGATCTGGAGCGGGAACAGGGCGACGACGCGGCCGCACGCGCTCAGGTGAAAGCGGCAGAGGAGATCATCAGCCATTTAAATGTCGAAGGACCCGCCCGGGCTGAATTTCTGCGGGTGCGAGCCGCGGTGAAAACCGGCGACGATGACTACACGGGCGCTGAGGCTGACCTTAAACAGGCCGTGCAGCTCGACCCGGAAAATCTGAATATCCAACTGCAATATGCCAGCCTGTTGTGGAAAATGAAGCGTCCGCGCGAGGCGCAGCAGATCTATGCCGGGGTGCTGGCCAGGGATGCAAATAATCGCTATGCCCTCGAAAGCCTTGGCTATCTGGCGCGCGACGTCGGCGACAGAAAAACGGCCGAACAGTGGTTTACCCGATTCGCCGCCGCCTACGCCAACGACTATGTTCCGCACCTGGCGCTCGGCGACCTGTACACCGATACGCGCGACTTTGCGCGCGCGGACCAGGAATACGGCCGGGCATGGAAACTGGCTCCGCAGAACCCCACGGTGGTGGCCAATGCCGCCAATGCCGCCATCGAGGCGCGAAAGTTCGATCTGGCCGGGGCGTGGCTGGCGCGCGCCACCGGCAGCATGAATGACGATGGAAAGGTAACGCTCGAGAGGGAACGCTGGCTTTTTCACATCGGGAAGTACCGCGAAGCCGCGCAATTCGGCCAAAAGGCCCTGCAAAAACTGCCCAATGACCGCGACGCGGTTGTGTACCTGGGGTATGCCTACTACAACCTTGGCCGGTACGATGACGTACTCCAGGTCGTAACCCGTTACGACGCCGCGTTGCCCAGAGAGTCCAACCTGCCGCTGCTGGCGGGCCATGTGCATAAGCAGGGCGGCCTGCTGGACCAGGCCGAAGAAGACTATTCCCGCGCGCTGCAGCGCGACCCCGGGATGGTGGAGGCCTGGGTTAACCGCGGCTACGTGGAAAATGACCTGCAGGATGCGGCGGCCGCGACTGAGGACTTTCACAAAGCCCTCGAACTGAGCCCCGACAATGGCATTGCCTCCCTTGGCCTGGCCTTTTCCCACCTTCAACTTCATCACGGCAGGCCGGCGCTTGAAGCGGCCAATCGTGCCGAGAAATTGATGGGCGAATCGGGGGCGGTGCATCTGGCCCGGGCTACCGCCTACCGGCAGATGCGCCAACTCCAGAAAGCCGAAGTGGAATACCGGGCGGCGCTGAAGTACGTGCCGGATGATGTGCGGCTGAACATGGCGCTCGCCGACACGCTGTATCGCGAACGCAAATACCGTGACGCCATCCAGGCGCTGAACGTGGCGCTGCAGTTGTCTCCCGGCGACCCGCTTATCTACGCGCAACTGGCTCATGCCGGCGCCGAACTGCGCGATCGCGCTCAGACCATGAACTACGTCTCAGCGGCTGAGCGGCAGGGGGCGGATCAAGCCGCCGTGCTGCTCGCCACCGGCGATGCGCTGCTCGTCCTGGGCGACCGCCAGGCCGCGATGGATCGTTTTTCGCGCGCGCTCGAGGCGCCGGATGCGGAAAAGGTCGATATCAGGCTGGCCCTCGCCCGGCTTTTCCAGAAGGAAGGCCATTACGACGATGCGCGCCAGCAGGTTTCGCTCGCCTTCGCGGAAGCTCGCATCGGCGAGGCCGCACCGCCGACCGCCGACAACCTCATCGAGGCGGCCAATATTTTTCTGGCCATGCGCGATTTCGATTTGGCGCAGCGTTATTACGCCCGAGCAAAGGACCTCGGCGCCGGCGACGAGGTAGTGGCGATTGGCATGGCCAACGCGGACCTGGCGCGCGGCGAAACCAGCGATGCCGCCGCTCGACTGGCGTTGCTGGGCGCCGACCCCGACAACCAGCAGAGCTTCGACTACCAGATGGCCATGGGGAACATGTATCGCCAGCGCCACGACTCGGTCCGCGCCCTGACGGCCTTTGCACAGGCGAACCAGCTCTCTTCGGATGATGAGGCCGCCGAACGCGCTCTGGAGGAAGCAGCCGGCGACGAGGGTTACCGCGTGAACCAGAGATTCAGCGTACTTGCGAACGTGGATGCCGCGCCCATTTTCGACAGCTCAACCATCTACGCCCTGGACGCCCAGTTGTTTGGTGTTACCGGCACGCCCGGCTCCATGCCCCCGCCTCGTTCCCTTTTCCAGACCCTCGATACCGACGCGTTTCGCTACCACGTGGCGGGAATGCCCCTGATCAGCGGATTTTTTCAACTTCGCAATGCCAATGGAACCTATTCGGTTCCCAGCCGGCTGCTGGTACTCAACATCAACACTTACGACTATACCTTCAATGGCGCTCTCAATCCCGTGCTGCGCCTGGGGCGGAACTCCATCCAGTTCAATACCGGGCTGCAATTCACCTTGCGCCGGGATGTTGCGTCCCCACTCTCGGCGCTGGTGACCAATCAGAACCTATTCCGCCAATTCGCTTATTTCTCAAGCAATTCGTTCTTCAACTGGCTCTCACTCCGCGGCTATGGCTACCACGAAGCGGGGCCTTTCACCAGCCAGACCCTGTCGTCGCGCGAGACCGGAGCAAACCTGGAATTCACAGTTGGCCGTCCCTGGGGGCGGACTTCCATGGTCACGGGTTACTCGGTCCGCGACCTGCAGTTCAGCCCGCTCAATCGGCAGTATTTCACCACCGGCACTTAC
>JAFAIN010000111.1 GCA_019236695.1 Acidobacteriota bacterium
CTGAAAGGCCGCGCCGTTGCTTGCGACCGAGCCCTGATTGAAGGTCAACCCAGGCGAGCTTCGCTCGCCCTGTCCGGCCGAGGGCGGCCGGACCCACGTCGTTTCCTCGCCAAGCACAACTGTTCATGCCATGTGGCAGCCCGCATCCGCGGGTTTGGTGCTCAGGATGACATATCTTTTTTTGCTGAGTGATTGGAACCGGCATGGGCGAGGCAGTTTCTGCTCGTACACCGGCGGCTTCTCTGCCGTGGGAGCAATTCACACCCAGCAGAGGGTCCTACCCGGCGCCGCTGGGGAAATGAAACACGCAAAGCTGCTGCGATGCAATGGCTACTCCGTCGCGGGTGGCGGGGCGGAAGCGCCATTGCTCCAGCGCTTTCAGCACACGCTCATCCACTCCGTATCCGAAGCGCTGCACCACCTTCTTGTTCGTGATGTTGCCCTGCGCATCGATGGTGATCTCAATGATCACGGAGCCTTCCACTCCATCCGGGAGCTCGGCCCGAGTAATGATGGGGTTTGGTCCGGCAATGGGGAGCGCCGGCTTCACCTCGGGCCCGGTGAGCGGACCGTCAGCAAGCGAGCCAAAGGGCGAGCCGGCCCGCAGCCCATGCGATTCGGAATCGGCCTGCCTGCCCTCAGACGCACGATCGTCGGCTACGCCGGCCGGCGGAAGGTCAAGCGGCGCCCGGAGCCGTTCGTCTCGCGGCTGCGCTTTCTTTGCGTGCCGGCGTGCACCTGGGTGCGCTTCAGCCTGCTTTGAAGGGTTTGGCGTAAGGTCGTTCACCCCGTTGCGGGGCAGGTAAAGGCTCATGACTGTGGAAGTGCCGCCTTCACCTTTGGCAACTTCTGAAAGGCTTACAAAAACCGGGGTTTCAGGCCACAGCAGCACGCCGAGGAGAGCCGCATGCATTGCAACCGATAGGAGCTGCGTGAGCCGGAAGCGGCGCACTCCTTCCGGGCGAAGCTGTGCAAACATCGTACCCACCCCACCAATGCACTTGGAACAATTGTACCCGGAACTCTGCGGGCCATGAGTATAATCGCGGGCGCGCGTGCCGTTACGGCAGTGCAGGTAGCCGGGCGCATAAGGACCGCCGGCCAGTGCGCGGTGCGGCTTTGCGCAACCAGCAGCCCCGGGAGCGACGAGTGCCTTCGCAATCCGCAACCCTCAGCAGCCCCTCAGGCAGGCCAAATGGCTTTCTGACGCGCAGCGCAATCGTCGCCGCCATCGGAGGCCTGCTTTTTGGCTTTGACACGGTCGTGATCTCCGGTACCACACAGGCAGCGCGGCAGGTGTTTGCGTTGCCCGGATGGATACCGAGCATCACCGGATTCTTGAGCCGCTGGTTCGGCGCTCTCAACGCAACCGAAGCCATGGTGGGCGTGTACGTATTCAGCGGCCTCGTGGGCACCATCATTGGGGCCGCGGTGGGCGGTGAACTGGCCGACAAGCTTGGCCGCCGGCTGAGCCTGCGCATCCTCGCCGTCATCTATCTGGCATCGGCGCTGGGATGCGCCTTTGCCTGGGACTGGACGTCGCTTCTCGCATTTCGGGTCCTTGCGGGGCTCGGAATTGGCGGGTCCTCCGTCATCGGGCCCATGTACATCACCGAAGTCTCGCCTGCGGCCTGGCGTGGAAGGCTGGTTGGGCTATTCCAGTTCAATATCGTGACGGGAATCCTGGTCGCTTACCTCTCGAACTATCTGGTCGGCCAGGGAGGCTTTGGGGGATCGGAGTGGCGCATCAAACTCGGCGTGGCTGCCCTCCCGGCGCTGGCATTCCTGGCATTGTTGTTCACCATCCCGCGCAGCCCGCGGTGGCTTGTCATGCACGGACATGAGCAGGAGGCGCGTGAGGTGCTTCGCCTGACGGGCGAGCCAAATTATGAAGAGGAAGTGCGGCAGATTGCCGCTGACGTCGCAGAGAACCGCAAGAAGACCAGCGAGCCGCTGTTCTGCGCGAAATACAAGCTGCCGATTTTTCTGGCGATCACGATTGGCCTGTTCAACCAACTCACCGGCATTAACGCGCTGCTCTATTATGCCGACGACATTTTTCGAGCAGCCGGTTTTCAAAACCCCTCGGCGCCGCCGGTATTGCTGGGATTCACCAATTTTGTGCTAACCATTGTGGCGCTCAGCCTGATCGATCGCCTGGGGCGCAAGAAGCTGCTGCTGACGGGCGCGGCGGGATGCTCCGCCTGCCTGGCGGGCGCGGGATTCATCTACCTGCGTTTTTTGAGTGCCGGCGCACACCTGCAGAGCGCGGGAGGAGCATCCGGTGTTCTGCTGGCCTGCCTGCTTGCCTTCATTGGGTTTTTTGCATTCTCGCAGGGCGCAGTCATCTGGGTGTATCTCGGGGAAGTGTTTCCCAACGCCGTGCGGGGCAAGGGCCAGAGCCTGGGCAGCTTTTCGCACTGGATCATGAACGCGGTGATCCAGCTTTCCTTCCCCATTGTGGTTGCACGCTTTGGCGGCCCCGGGTATGCATTTGTGTTTTTCGCCGCGATGACGCTGTTGCAACTGCTGGTTGTGCTTACCATGTACCCGGAAACCAGCGGCGTTCCATTGGAAGAATTGCAGGCCCGGATGGGAGCCGGGTAGCGGGCGGGCTTGAACCGCTCTAATCAACGAAAATTCGGAATCCCATGGCCGCGAAATCGGTGTCGAATGTGAACGCGGTGGAGATGCTCCGGCGATTCATCACCAGAAAACTGATGTGGTCAACCAGGCTCAGATGCCGCTTCTTTGCCTTTGCCAGTTCGGCGACTCCTGCGGCGTGCAGGTCTTCATCAACCCACTCGATGTCGAACATAGCCGTATCCGCGGCAAATTTGACGGCAGCGGCCAATCCAAGCCGCTTCTGGATGAGAGCTGCGGATTCCACCAGCACATAATTGTGCGTGAACAGGTCTGCCCCACTGCTCAGAATCGCTTGAAGGCGCCTGACCGAAGCTTTGTGGTTGGCATCGGAGGCGTCGGCCCAGGCGTAAATCGCAGAAGTATCGAGGAAGATCATCCTTCGAGCGCTTCGGCCAGCGCTTCGTCGTGGTTTTCGGAAACCGGAGCGAGCCGGCCCTGCCGCGACCGGCCGGCAGCGACCGATCGGAACTGGCTGGCGCGGGTCGC
>JAFAIN010000118.1 GCA_019236695.1 Acidobacteriota bacterium
TCGACGTTATGGGATCGTCATCCGGAATTCTTGACGCCAAGCTTCCCTCCCATTAGAGCCAAAGCAAAAGCAAAAGCGAACCACGAAGGACACGAAGGACGACACTAAGTACACAAAGGTGGCTGTTTCCAATCGTTGCCCATCACCAGCCGCTTAATTCCGTCCTTCAAGTGAACGACATTAAAGTTAATCAGCAAACCTAACGACCTTCCACTCAGTTTCAAATACGAAAGCACTTGCGCATGGTGCTCTCCAGCAGTCCGGGCCCCAACGCCGAATGGACCTTCATCGCTCCATCGAGCACTGCTCGGCTTACCTGCAGTGGTGTGATTGACGTCTGCGCCGCAGTCGCTACCATCGTGCCCTTCGTGAGGCCTTAGTGCCCTTCGTGGTTGGCTTTCCCACGTGCGCGGAACCTAAATGTTGAACCAGGGCGTTACCCACACGTACTTGATGTTCAGCAGCAGCCGCAAAAACATCTTGATCGGCAGACCCATCATGGTAAGGAAAAAAAACATCATCGTGCTGTACTGCAGGAAGCTCATGCGCTGGTAGTCCTTCCCGTTGGTGCGCTTGAACAGCGAATGCACTACGAGCCCGCCCAGCAGGTAGTAGCCTCCTGTAACGACGGCGCCGAATACGATTTTTGCCCAGTTGCTCGTGATATTGAATATGTCGGGCAAATCGCGGTTGACTGCATACACCAGGCGGTTATGGTCCCACGTTTGTCCCGGCCAGAACCACATCCATCCCGGTCCGCGGATGAATGTTCCGACAATGATCATGGACACCCACAGAACCACAAACCCGAAGAAAAATGTCGAGATGGCAAACCGGCGCTGCTTCCAGGTGTAATACCCGGAGCCCAGCGGATTTGTATCGATATATGGAATCACCATCAGCCCAAGAATGATGAAAGTCGGCATGACCACGCCGGCAATCCAGGGATCAAAGTAAACCAGCATTTCCTGCAATCCCAGGAAATACCACGGCGCCTTGGCAGGGTTCATCGTGAGGTTCGGGTTGGCTGGCTCCTCGAGTGGCGCATTCAGCGTGATGGACCATACCATCAGGATGATGGTGACGATGATGGCCGCCAGGAACTCAATCCGCAGCAGGAACGGCCAGACGTGCACCTCTTTCGACCACCCGGGCTTGAACGGGAACGCTTTGCGATGATGCGTCTCCGCCAGTTTGGCGTCGCCTTCGAGTTGCGCCACGAGTTCGTCATTCGCCCGCGCCTGCTGCCACGCCAGCCAGCCGAAAAAAATGACAAGCGGCAGCAGCGCCACAATCGGAATGTTGTCGGGCGTGGAAGCAATTTCCCAGAGTTGTCGCCAATCCATAGAATCCTCGCGAAGCTGTAAGCTTGATTCAGCTCTCAGCTCCGGGCAAATTTCCCAATTACTCAATTTCCCAATTACTCAATCGTCTAGTGCCTCTTCTTCTCCGCCTCGGCAGGCAGCATCACCCGCGCCGGTCCCGAGATGCCGCCGTCCTTCCGCACTCGCCAGAAGTGCACGATCATGAACACGCTGGCAATGATGGGGATGGCGATGCAGTGCCAGATATAGGCGCGCAGCAGCGCGTTGGCATCCACAATCGATCCGCCGAGCAGCCCGAAACGAACATCGTTGTACGGCGTCATGCCGAACTGCGCCCCAAAGGGGCCCTCGTGGCCCAGCATCGGCGTGGCACGAGCCATGTTCGTCCCCACCGTCACGGCCCAGAAGCCGAGTTGATCATCGGGCAGCAGGTAGCCGGTGAATGAGAGCAGAAGCGTAAGCGTCAGCAGGATGACGCCCACCATCCAATTGAACTCGCGCGGCTTCTTGTAGCTGCCGGTGAGGAATACCCGGAACATGTGCAACTCCACCGCAATCACCATGAGGTGAGCGGCCCAGCGATGCATGTTGCGCAGCAGCTTGCCGAATGGAACATCGTGCTCGAGGTACAGCACATCGCGAAATGCCTGTACCTTGCTGGGGTGGTAATAGAACATCAGCAGCGTGCCGGTGAAGGTGAGCACGATGAACAGATAAAACGTAATGCCGCCCATCCCCCAGGTGAAGCGGTAGCGCACTGCGTCGCGGTTGATCTTGGCCGGGTGCAGGTGCAGGAAAACGTTCGACAGCACGCCCAGCGCGCGGTTGCGCGGCGTGTCGTCGTGTTTGTGGCGGAACACCGATGAATAGAGCTGGGTCTTGGTCGGATCCTCAAGCTCCTTCACCTGCTCCTTGATCTTGACCTTCATCTCGTCGGGCAGGGTCTTGGCGTCGTCGCGCAGCGCCGTAATTGCCGCCTTCACCTTGTTGCCGTTGGCGCCGTTGCCGTTCGAGGGAGCCTGCCCGGTTGTCTGTTCGGATTTGATTTCATCAGCCATGAAGAACCGCCAATCCTGGGTTTGCGTTTCGCATTATCCGTTGAGTTTGTCAGCCGGAATGTAAGCGCCGTCGTCGTTGAACTGCGTCGGCTGCCCTTTGGGCTGCTGGTAGAGCTTGCTTACATCAACCACGATCTGCCCGGTGGGATCGAGCGACACCTTGGCGCGGTCCATCGGCCGCGGCGCCGGCCCTTCGAAGTTGATTCCCTCCGAGTCGTACCCGGAGCCGTGGCAGGGACACTTAAACTTATTCTCCGCCGGCTTCCAGTCAGGCGTGCAGCCCAGGTGCGTGCAGCGCGCATAGATGATGAAAAGCCGGTCAGGAGTGCGGTCAACCCAGATTCGGAACCTCTGCTGCCATTTCGTGTCCACCCCCAGGCCGTAGTCGCCGGGGTAGCCAATCTTGAAAACCGTGTTGGGCTCGAAGATGGTGCGCGGCAGGAAAAAGCGGAAGAAGGCGAGCAGCCATGCCGCAAGGAATGCAGCCACGCAACTCCACACCAGCCGCCGCCGCGTGCGGTCCGCGTCTACGCCAATTTCGCCGGCGGTGCCCACACCAGCAGCCGCCGCCGCCTGCGAGGTTCCGACCGCAGGCGAACCAACATACCTGGTCGCCACGCCGGTTCGCGTAAGTGCCGGCGCTGATGGCATCGCTGGCGGCGCCGCTGCCGCGGGCTTTGTTGCCGCAGCCGGCTGCGTCGAAGCAGCCGGAGCCGCAGGCGCTGAGCCCAGGGCTGCTGCAACTGCCGCAGGGTCGGGCGATGTGCCGCCCGGCTCCCATGGCATCGGCAGACCCTGTTTCAAGCAGTAGATTTCGGCGTCGTTGAGCTCGGCCAGACCTTTCTTCTTCCTGTAGGCCTGTTCGGCGGAGATTACGGAATTGTTCAGCGCTTTGCGCGGCAGGTTCGGCAGCCCGCCCTGAACGTTCGAAAGCGGCAGTGCAGCAGAAGCCGAGGGTGCCGCTGCAGCAGTTGGTGCAGCCGCCGCCGGAGCCGCTGCTGGAGCCGTACTCCCAACCTCGGCGGCAACAGCCGCCGGATCGGGCATGCTTCCCCCCGGCTCCCACGGCATCGGCAGACCCTGCTTCAGGCAGTAGATCTCGGCCGGGCTCAGCGCGGCCAGGCCCTTTTTCTTTCTGTACGCCTGCTCGGCGGAAACTACGGAGTTGTTCAGCGCCTTGCGCGGTAAATTAGGCAGCCCACCCTGGACATTGGAGAGCGCATTCTGAGCCGGCAGCGCAGCAGGCGCAACCGGGTTCTGTGCAGCCTGCCCGCTGCCGCCCTGGGCCGAACCAGCCGCCGATACCACACCCGAGCCGCCGGGCTCCCATGGCATGGGCGTACCGGCAGTGAGAGCGGCGATTTCGTCGTCGGTGAGCAGGGGCAGGCCCTTGCGTTTGCGATATGCCTGCTCGGCTGCGATCACGGAACTGTTCAGCGGCTTGCGCGGTAGCGGCGGCAAGCCGCCCAACACCCCCGTTGCCGTCATTTCTTCAGCCATTCAACTCCTCATGGTCAAAGCTCAACCTGTGGCTTAATCGGCCGCAATCAAGGTTTCTTCTCTCGCTGAAATACCGGCAGCTTCCATCACCAGTTGCGCCAGCCCGGCAATAAACAATGAAGAATCGTTCAGCCCCGGTGCCATCTCAAACTGCCGGATTCCGGCCGCGGCGGCCAACTCTCGCGCCTCGTGATCGATTTCGCCGAGCGTTTCAACATGGTCGGACACAAACGACACCGGCACCACACAGATATCGCGCACCCCCGCGCGCGCCATTTCGCGAATCGTGGAACGCAGTGAAGGCTGCAGCCACTTACTGGCCCCTACTTTGCTTTGGTAACACACGCGATGGCGCAGCGGCCATGCGCCGCGCGCCATGAGCAGTTCCACCGTCGATTCAATCTGCCTCTGATACGGGTCGCCGGCTTCCACCACCGCCAGCGGAAGGCTGTGCGCACTGAACACGAGTTCCACGTCACCCAGCGACGGGAACCGGTCAAGAGCGCGGTTGGCCCGCTCGATCATGGCGTCAAGGTAGAGCGGATTGGTGTAGAACTCGCGCACCAGGCGGCACCGCCGACCATCCAGGCAGGCCGCCGATGCGCGGGCCCACTCGTTCAGGCTGCTGCCGGTGGTGGTCGAAGAATACTGCGGATACAGGGGCAGCAGAACATACTCGCTGCATTCCGCCGCCTCGAGCTTCTCCAGCGCCTCGCGCGTAAAGGGATGCCAGTACCGCATGGCCACTGCGCATGCCGCTTCCACGCCGCGGCCACGCAATTCGGTTTCGAGTAGCCGCGCCTGCTTTTCCGTATGGCGGCGGATGGGCGACCCTCCGCCGATGACGGAATAATGATGTTCCACCTTTTTCGCCCGCGCCCGCGCAATCAGCCGGGCCAGCGGCTTGCGCCCGAGGCGGGCAAACGGAAAGTCGATGATGTCGGGATCGGAGAAAAGATTGAAAAGAAAAGGCTCAATGGCCTCGAGCGTATCCGGACCGCCGAGTTGAAAAAGGACGACTCCCAGCCTGTGCGGCATTCAGTGAAATCCGTTACGGCAAATAAAAGTTTCGAACTTCGAATACGGCCTCGAGAACGGCAATCGGGCCGCCGGCTGGAATCACGAGGCTCGGCTTCGAAGAGCGAAGTAGAGAATTTTACAACGTCCGGGTCATTCGTCAATGGCCCCCACTGCGCACCGGCGGAAGCGAAGTTGCGCGCTGCCGCCACACCCCGTCCTGGCGCACCTTTGGCCCAGGAGGGCCCAGCATGGCGAGCCGGGAACGCTGGCGGCGGTCCAGGGCGAATTCGCGCGAGGCCGAATCACGGGAGGCCGTCGTAGCACGGGCCGTTCGTAGGCTGCGATGGGATGCCGCTCGGCGGAGTAAGCCAGGGCGGATTCTGAAAATCGAAAAACTCCGTCATGTCAATTGCGACCGCATCGCGCTTGGTGAGGGTTGGGAGATTAAAGCGCGTTTCGATCAGCCGCAGAATTGCCGTAGCGTCCGTAACGGTGTGGGAGACGTAGTTCTTTCTTGCAAACGGGGAAAGTACGATGAGAGGTACTCGGAATCCATAGCGGGTAAAATCTCCCGCCGGGTCGGCCGGCGAGCCTGTAAACAGGTCCTGCGGCGGAATGCCATCGGGGTTGGGCACGCCGGTGGGCGGGGCCACGTGATCATACATGCCGCCCGATTCGTCAAACGTCAGGATGAACGCCGAGTCTTTCCACGACGAGCTGTTCATCAGAGCATCGATATAGGTCTTGGTCTCCGCCACTCCGGTCTGGATATTGTTGGGGATCCCCGGATGCTCGTCGTTGCCGCCGCTGAATGCCGGCTCGATCATCGCCACCTGCGGCAGCGTGCCGGCCTGCAGGTCGGAAAAATAATTCGCAATGGGCTGTATGTTGGCCTGCTGCTGCGTGGCAAACGGCTGGAAGAAATTGATGATGGGCTGGGTCGAAGTTCCGGCGTAGTAGATCTTCCAGGTTATGTGCGCCGCCTGCAGCAAGTCAAAAATGGTCTTCACGTTCACCGGCCCTGTGGGCTTGTGCGCATGGCCCACGGAAGTCGCGGCCACTTCATACATCTTGTTGGGCTCGGTTTCCATTGGGCCGGGTGCAAACCAGCGGTCTGACGTGGCAAACTGCGTGGCCAGAAAATAGTGGTACCCGAGGTCGTTCCAATCGTAATAGCCCATGGCGCGCGCGCCATTCACATCGAGCGAGCCCTGATACGAAGCGTCGCCGCCGGCGCTCCAGGCAAAGCCATCCATTGCCGGCGTATTGGAGGTGATATCGAACAGGTTGAAATCCTGGTGCGCCTCATACCAGGAATCGCTGGTGTTCTCAATGCACATCGTCTTCAAGTGAAATGCCGCCACCGCCTGGGTGTAAGACCCGTTCTGCAAGTTGGTGGGCATGCAGGGATTGGCGCCGTTCGGGTCAGGCGCCTGCCCCGGCGTGGCACACGGTGCGGTGCCGTCAGGCGGCAGACCATCAATCTGCCCTGCCGGCAGCCCCTGCAACTGCCTGTACTTTACGAGCTGCCCGAAGATGTGATCGAAAGACCGATTTTCTTGGATCAGAAAAATGATGTGGTTCAGGCTGGTGATGCTTCCTGGGGATGGAGCGGGGGTGCTGGTGGCCGGAGGGGCGGGCGAAGGAGCGGCAGGGCCGCCTGCGATGCTCCCGCAGGAAGTGAGAGTGATGGTGCCCGCGATTGCAACGATAGCGCAGCGAAGTTTTCCCGAATGAGCCGCCGTCAGAATCATGTCGTCTCCAATTCGCCCGTTCAAAGTCCCGCTAGGGCTGGTCGGGCTTTCCCTGCGCAGCCGCCACCTCGCTCGGCTGGTTGTAGCGAACCAGGTTGGGATAAACAGGCGTGACCTCGAATTCCATCTTGTCGCGCGCCGAAAGCAGCGCGGGCGCCTTGGTCTTCTTCAGCACCAGTTCGTCGCTCCACGGATTCACGTAGATACGGCTGCCCAGCGGCAGGGCGGGCACTTGCGCCAGGTCCCTGGGCTGAAGGTTGGGAGCACCCTGCATCAATTGAGCCATTCGCAGCAGTTCGTCACCCTTCGCCAGCGGGCTCCCAAACCGGGGATTGATCAGTTGCTTCAGGTCGCCCGCGTGTTGCTGCAATGCCTTCAGGAACAAGCCGGCGCTCGCCATTTTTTGCGCATAAGGCGAATTCTTCAGAAGCTCGATGGCTTTCTTGTCAGCTTCTTCCTCTTCCCCGGGTTTTCGGGTCAGCTCGATGCGCCGGAATGACTGCTCGTCGGGAAAGATCATGCGATCGCTGAAGGCGTAACGCGTATCCAGCCGGTGGCCGAGCGCGATGTGCGCCAACTCATGGCCCAACATCATCGCCAGCGCAGACTCATCGGGAAGCACGTCGAGCAGGCCGCGGCTGATCACAATGGTGTGGCCGATGGTGAAGCTTTCGAGCGGCGTTGTCATCAGCACCCGCGCGCGCACTTCCGGCTGAATGTCGAGCTTGTTGGTGATTACAAGGTTGTTGACTACGGTCTGCAATATCCTGTCCACCGCGCCCTGGGGGGCCAGGACTCCAGCGCGCTCCAGTCGATCGAGCACGTTATCCTCCGCCTCGCGCTCCCAGTGGCGCTGGCTCTCCAGCGGATTGAACTCATTGCCGGCGCTATCGCTGGAGTCCTTCACCGCATCTGACTGCTCCACCTCGATGGCCGACATCTCGTCCTGGCGCTCCGGATTGCTAAGCTTGTAGCCCCAAAGGCGGGTTTGCCCTTTCATGGTGAGCTTGCGAAACACCATGTACCGCGTGTCACTCTCCTCGGTATAGACGTAGGCTGGCAGCCAGAGCCCCTCCTGCAAATTGGTGCGCCAGCTGTCAAAGTGGAAATAAAAATTCTCGCGGGTGCGCGGCTCATAGGTGCCGTTGATCCGCACTATGCGAAATTCCTGGTCTTCCACCCAGATTCGGCCCACAAAATGAGTCTTCTTCTTGCCGGCATCGGTGGGTGATACGTCATACACCAGCGTGCGCACCTCGCCCAGGAACTGTTGCCGCAGGAACTTAAGCTTGTAGTGCTCTTTATCAAAATCGCTGTTCAGGAAAACCAACTGCATGAAGCCCAGCGACAGGTAATTCATGCGGTAAAAGTTGTCGAGCCTGGCGAGCACGCGCCTGCTCAAGGAAGGGTGTTTCTTCTCGAACGACTTTTCGCTCAGGCCTTTGTCATCGAGAATCAGCCGCCCCAGGAAGTAGGTATCGCTGGCCGGCGTTGCTGCCTGGATTTCCTCATTGGGCTTCAGGTTCTGGATGTAGGTCTCCACCATGGGCGCGTACTTGTGCATGGCCTCGACCAGCAACGCTTCCGTATAGAACACGGACCCGTGGACATCGTCAGAGTCGTACCAGTTGCCTGACTGCGGTTTCTGCCCGGGGGTTTGCTCCTCCGTGTTCGGCTGCTCTCCCGGCGCCTGCGTTTGCTGCGGCTGGGGCTGCTGTGCAGCGTTTTGCGCGGCAGGCCTGGGTTTCTCCTGCCCGCCCGGCGGGGCGGAACTTTGGGCGTAGGCGATACTCGAAACAATCAGCGCGAAATAAAATGCAAAAAAAGTACGCATAAATCCTCCGGCAGCCATTTTTCTCCCGCTCACTCGGCAAGCTGGTAAACGATATGCACCATGGCGGTGGAGTCGGACGGCCGCCCATTCCGCGTGGCGGGCTTGAACCTGATTCTGCGGGCGGCGTCTCTCGCCGTTTCATCCAGCCCGTACCCCAACCCGCGCACCACGCGTAGCACTTGCACCTCCCCATTTGCGGCGAAGCGAACTTCAAGTAGGATGTCGCCCTCAATGTGCTGGGTGCGCGCCTCAGCGGTGTAGGCAGGCCGCGGCTTGGAGAGGATTTCGACCGGGGTTGTCGCCGGTTCTGATCGTACCGGCGCCCCATAACCAGCAGCAGTTCCGGCGGGGGTTGCAGCATCCCCGAATCCAGCCGGAACAATCCGCCTGGTGTCGGCACCACCCTTGCTGCGGCCTCCTTCAGCCACCAGATTCCCGAATCCAGCGTCAGCAACGGTCCCGCGGGTTCCGCGCGCGCCACCCAATCCATTTCCATAACCGGGCCCGTTGGGGAGATCAAACGAGCCGAGTGCCGCAATTTGTGCGCCCTTTCGGTTCGGGCTTGCCTGCGCCGGAACTCCATTGGGGTCGCCGAAGCCCCCGGTTTGAACTTTGCCGGCCGGAAGCTTCACAGTGGCGGGAGCTGAGCTCCCGGTAAATCCAGCCTCAGCGACTTCCCGCCGGGGAGCGGGAGTTGCCGCCACCGGAGCGGAATCGAAATGAGCCGGCTGTATTTCCTTGGGCGGCGGCGCCGGCCTCTCGAGCCGCGCTGTTTCCATCGCTGGGAGTTCCGGAGAGGTAGCCGGCTCAACCTTCGGCGGCTCGATTCGTTTCGCCTCAATTCTCGGTTCCATTCGATGAGGCGCCGGCATCCTGACGACCTCAGGCCTGGGCAACTCAGCCTGTATTACGGGCGCCGGCAGTGGCGCAGGCAGGCTCTCCGGCGCAAGCCACGTAAGCGTTTCGTGCGGGCGCGTATCACTGACGACCACGCCGTTACCGGCAAGACCGCCAAACTTGATGAGCACTGCCAGCGCAATGGCGTGTACGGCCGCACTTAAGCCAAAGCGGCCGCGGCGCGATGGCAATTGCCATGGATCCTGCGATTTCAGAGTTGCTTCGAATTCATTCATGGCACGGAAGGCCAGCGTCATTCGCCTGCCCCTTGTACCTCCGCCTGTTGTCCGGAACATGCCGGCCTTGCGCGTGCAGAGAGAGTGGCGCTCCCTTAACTCATGTGCAAACCTATTCGACCGACAGAGTGGCTGCTGGTCCCTTATTGAGAAGGCACGCAACCGTGGCGAGATGCCTCTCGCAAAGTGTCCTGGCGGGGCCGCGGCCTCGAACCGCACTTGCCCGAGTATTTCCGCTCGCGCCAGACCCCAAGGCGGACGCGCTGTTCGCGCTCGCTGGGTCTGGAACAAGAGGAAAATGCGCAGAAGCTCTCACTCTTAACTCTGGATGGAAAAGCCGGCGATGGTGTTGCCCGCGGGCGCGCGCAGCCCGTTTACTCGAATGCCAATATTTCGCGCTCACAGTACAAACCCGGCAGCACCGGCCGGCATCTTTGCTCAACGGAGGGAACACTCCTCGACATGCATTCCAGGCCGGTCATCGGAGTTGTCTTCGGTACACGTCCGGAAGCCATTAAGCTGGCGCCGGTGATTTTCGAGTTGCGCCGCAGCGCGAACTTCGAACTCCTGCTGATTTCTACCGCGCAGCACCGGCAGATGCTCGACCAGGTTCTCGATATCTTCGGAATCATGCCCGACCTTGACCTGGATCTAATGACTCGCAACCAGACTCTCGGAGGACTGACGTGCCGGGTGCTCCAATCCATGGACGAACTCCTGCAACAGCGCCCGCTCGACTGCCTCATTGTCCAGGGCGATACCACCACCGCATTTGCCGCCGCAGTCGCCGCTTTCTACCGGAAAGTACCCGTAGCTCACATCGAGGCCGGGCTGCGCACGGGTGACTTGCTCAACCCATATCCGGAAGAAGCGAACCGCAAGCTGGTGAGTGCGCTGGCGCGGTTGCACTTCGCTCCCACGCCGCTCGCTCGCGCCAATCTGCTGGAAGCAGGGGCTGACGCGGGCCAGATCGCCGTAACCGGCAACACCGTGGTCGACGCCTTGCAGGTGCTGGTGGAACGCGGCGCGGCCGATCATCCACTTCCCCCCGGCATTCCCAACGACGGCCGGCGGCTGGTTTTGCTTACATCTCATCGCCGTGAATCATGGGGAGAAGACCTGGAAAACATTTGCCGTGCGGTCGCCGATTTGGTGGCAGCATTCGAGGACATTCGCGTGGTTTATCCGGTTCACATGAACCCGAATGTGCGCCGCACAGTGGGCGCACTTCTGGAGGACATTGACCGGGTGCACCTCACCGCACCTCTCGATTATTTCCAGTTTCTTTCATTACTGCGCCGCTCCCACCTGGTCCTCACCGATTCCGGTGGCGTGCAGGAAGAGGCTCCGAGCTTCGGGAAACCGGTGCTGGTGCTGCGGAAGGTTACGGAAAGGCCGGAAGCGGCATTACGCGGGCTCTCCGTCATCGTAGGAACTTCGCGGGAACGGATCGTGAACGAGGCCTCGCGGCTGCTGAGTTGCGAAGCGGCCTTCCGCGCCATGTCGAACGCTGAGAATCCGTATGGCGATGGGCGCGCTTCGGCGCGCATTGCCGAGTCTTTGGCGAGGTGGTGGCACGGCGAACTGCCGCTGCTGCCGCCGGAACTGGAATTTGCCGGAACCGGCGAACTTGAACCCGCCATGCCAAACGCGGGCAGGGCGGGATTTTCGGATGAACTGGAGCGGGTTGCCGCCTGACCTGGATAGCTGGGCCCATATGCTGCTGTACCTTTTTGCCACCGTCATTGTCCTCATCTGCGTTTACACGGCAAGGCACTACTGCTTCACGGTAAATCGGGTACTTGGAAAACAGCGGCATCCCTACATCGATATCGATACAGCCGACTGGCCTGCGGTCACGGTTCTGATCGCCGCCCACAACGAGGAGGCGGTCATCGCGGATGCAATGCAGGCGCTGCTCGATGTGGATTATCCGGAAGGGAAACTCCGCATTGTGCCGGTCAATGACCGCTCTTCCGACCGCACCCGCGAGATCATCGACAACTTTACGGAGCGGCATCCCGGCCGCATTTTTCCGTTTCATCGCTCCAGCGGGAAACCGGGCAAGGCCGCAGCTTTGAAAGACGCGATGCAGTTCGTGGGAAGTGAAGTTTTCCTGGTGTTCGACGCCGACTACATTCCCGGAAGGGCGCTAGTCCGCGAACTGGTGGCTGCTTTTTTTGACCCCGAGGTTGGCAGCGTGATGGGGCGGGTGGTGCCGCTCAACGTTGGCAGAGGGCTGCTGACCCGCCTCCTGGATCTGGAGCGCTCAGGCGGATACCAGGTGGACCAGCAGGCGCGAATGAACCTGCGACTGGTGCCGCAGTATGGCGGCACCGTAGCCGGAGTGCGAAAAGCGGCGTTGCAGGAGATTGGCGGCTGGAATATCAATACGCTCGCGGAGGATACCGACCTTACATTTCGTCTTCTGCTCGCCGGCTGGAAGACGGTTTACATGAACCGCGCGGAATGCTACGAGGAGGTGCCGGAGCGATGGCCGGTGCGAGTACGCCAGATTATGCGCTGGGCCAAAGGCCACAACCAGGCCATGTTCCAGTACGGCATCAAGCTGTTGCGCCGCAAGGGCGTCAACCTGATCGAGCGGCTGGATGGATTGCTCCTGCTCGGCGTGTACGCCATGGGCCCAGTCCTGCTGCTGGGATGGCTTCTGGCGGTTGTTCTGTTTTATTCCGGCGCGCAGATCGGGGGCGGGGTGGCCATCCTGGCGCTGGCTGCATTCACGACACTGGGCAACTTTGCCGCATTTTACGAGATTGCCGCGGCGGTCCGGCTTGATGGTTCACGCTTGCGTATTCGGCTGCTTCCTCTCACGCTTTTCGGATTTACGGTGAGCGTAGTCTCGGTTTCCCGCGCCGCCTGGGAGCAACTGGCTACCGCAGTGTTTGGAAAAGAACTGGTGTGGCACAAGACCGAGCGCACGCGCATGGCTCCGGCAGCGCTGGCTCACGCCCCGCTGGCGGCCGGCCAGCCGGAGGCCAAGACGATATGACGCTCCTCGCCCCGCTCACGCTGGCGGCTGCAACGGGATTGATGGCGGCAGCGCCGCTGCTCCCCGCCGGACTCGAGCTGCGGAACCGCGAAGAGGCCTGCCCGCTTCCCATCCGGACCGATAACGGGCACGCGGAAAATTTTGCGCGCGCATTCGCGGCCAGCCTGGAGCCATTTGCCGCAGAGATGGAGAAATGCGCTGCAACGGGCGAAGTCGCAGTGGTTTTCCGGCGCGACGGCTCACGCGTGCTGCTCGTGGCCGGCGATTCGTCTCTGGAACAGATGGATGCTGCGGGCTCCAAGGATGTGACCGCGATTGCGTTCTGCGGGAGCCATATCGCAATGCCGGCCGGGCGCGGCTTCACCGCGGACGCCTACTTCAGCGGCGACCTTGAAACCCGCAGCCAGTGCGCGTTTCGCGGCCTGTTTTGCCGCGGCTCGGCTTCGCTGGGTCCCTTCACCCGGGTGGCACGATGGGTCCACGCCGGGGGCACGCTCCGGGCCGGCGAGTACAGCGCTCTTTTCGGCCGGGCATCGGCCGGAGAAAGCATCTCCCTGGGAATGGCGTGCCGCTTTGGGCGGTTGCACGCGCCCGTGATCCAGGTTGGCCTCGATGAAGTTCCGCTTTTGCGGCGCCCATCGCAATTTCCCGGGCGCAGCATCATGGACCTGAAACTCGGCCGTGTAATGGCGAGCGGCGATTTCCGGCTCGATTGCGGCGACGTTCTGCAGGGTCACGTAATTGCGGCGGGCAGCGTAAGGGTCAGCGCCGGTTCTTCCATCCTGGGCAGCATTAAAAGTCATCACAATGCGCACATCGGTGCGGGATGCGAGATCCAGGGCGCAGTAGTAAGTTCCGCCGCGCTGCACATTTCCGGCGGCTCCCATATTCGCGGACCCGTCATTGCCGAGAAAGAACTCGATATCGGCGCGGCAACGCAGATCGGCAGCCCCGATGCTCCCACTTCCGTCAGTGCACCCCGTATCCGGATAGCGCCCGGATGCGTGGTTTACGGCACTCTGTGGGCGCGCGAGGGGGGCCTGGTCGAGGCGGAACTCTGATATGCGAATGCTTCCGGCAGCCCTTGCTGTGCTCTGCGCGTTGAGTGCAGCTCCTGGATTTTCCAGCGCCGCTTTCGATGCCGACCGCTTTGAGAGCGGCGACGGTGGATTGCTGCTGGCGCCGGACTCTGGCTTCATCGATCCTTATTTCGCGAATAAGGCGCTGGTGGTCGCCAGTGACGCCGGCCTGGATGTGAGACGTGCGGCAGCGCAGTGGATTACCTGGATGCTGCCGCGCCAACGGAAAGACGGCAGTTTCGACCGCTATTGCTTCCGCGAAGGGAAATGGCAGGACTGCAAGCCCGCAGACGCCGATGATGCCATGCTGGCATTGTGGTTACAGTTGCTGTACCACATGGCGCCGCCCGCAGGGCTGCCCCCGGAGTGGCAGGCCAGCGCGCAACGGGCGCTCCGAGGATTGCGCGGGCTGCGAAACCGCCGGCTTGGCATCTACTACGTTTCGCGCCGTGATCATTCCGCGCTCCTCATGGACAACGCCGAGGTTTATGGGGCGCTGCACGATGTGGCGCAGGCGCAGGCGCGGTTTGGCGATCCCGAGGCGGCGCGAACCCAGGCCGACGCCGAAGCTCTCGCTCGCGCCATTCATCGCGTTTTCTGGGACGACAGGCACGCGTGGTTCCGCGCCTCCATGGCCAAAGACCGGCCGCAATTTTATCCCGACGTTCTGGGCCAGACCTATCCGCTCATGGCGGAGATGCCGCTCCCGGCCGGCAAAGCTAGGCAGCTATGGGAGCGCTGGAAGCAGAACTTTGCCGGCGCATGGCTCAGCAACCGCTACGATCCCTACTCCTGGGGGCTGATTGCGCTCACCGCGATGAAAGTGGGTGACAGTTCCACCGCGGTGTGTTGGCTGCAGCACGCCCGCGGCCAGCGCTGGAACGACGAGTGGAACGTTCTGGAAGAGGCCTCGTTTCAGGCCGTCGAGAGCAGGCTCGGCACTTTGGCGCCGGGCGGAGAGTGCGCCAAATGGGGCAGCCGATGAAACCCATTGCGAAGCGGCTGCTGGCGGTTGCGCTGCTCCCGCTTCTGTTTGGCTCCATGGCAGCCTACATGCACCACCGCCTTCCTCCCGCCACACAGGAGACCGATACTCTCGCGCTACTCGTACCGGATGACATCGCCGGTTCCAGCGCCGATGTTCGCGAGTGGCTCGATGCTGCTTCCGAAGAGGGCATCCACCTCTCCGCATTACACGATTCTGAATTCCTTAATCCTTTATTCCAGCCACAGACGCTGCACGGCATCATTCTTCCTGACACCCTGCACCGCATATGCAGTGACGCGCTGATTGGCGCCCTCTACGACTATGTCAGGGCAGGCGGAGCGCTGATGGCCATTTACGACGGCTGCACCTTCGACCTGAAAGGCAACTTTACCCGCAGCGAGTCGCGTTTGTCGGGCCTCGCGGGAGTCCCCTATGCCCTATACGAGAAGTATCGGACCGAATCCATTCACGACAGCTCGGTCTGGGGCAGCGCGAAAACCATGTCGGACCTCGAGGTTCCTCCGGGAATCTATCTGCGCGGTGCGGGAAGCGCGCGGGAAACCGGCGGGGGGTTACGCGCCATCGCGCTCAAGAAAGAAGATTCTCTGCCGCACGCCGGAGACGGCGAAGGCGCCCAGTTTGTGCTCGTACGCTATCTGTATGGCGACCTGGAGTATCCGACTTTTCGCACCGAAGGCGAGTATGACGGAACCGTATTGCTGCGGGGAGCGGCAGGGATTGCGGCCGGGGTGCGGCGGGAAAGAGCCGGCCGGGTGCTGTTCGCCAATTTACCTCTGGGCTATCTTCAGGACCGTACCGACGGGTTGTTGCTTCACTCCTTTCTTCATTACTTCGCAACCAATCTATTGCGGCTCCCCTATCTCTCTTCCGTCCCGGAAGGCACTGGCGCGCTTGTTTTCAACTGGCACGTTGATGCCGCATGGGCCATCCCCGCCCTCGAAAGGGCGGAAGCCGCCGGCATTTTCAACGATGGGCCGTTTTCCATTGATTTCACTGCCGGCCCTGACGTGGATTTCTTCGGCGACGGGAAAGGCATCAACATTGCGCACAATCCCGCCGCGCAGCGCCTCATCAGAAAACTGCTCGAGCGCGGTCATGATGTGGGAGCGCACGGCGGCTGGATCCATAACTACTTCGGCCTGAACCTGAACGACAATAACCAGGCGGAATTCTCCAAATACATCCAGATGAATGTGGATGCCATCGCTCAAGTGACCGGCAGAAGCGTTAAGGAGTATTCCGCACCGGTCGGCAATCATCCCCAGTGGGTCAGCCAGTATCTGGAGCAGCGCGGCATTCTTTCCTACTATTTTTCCGGCCAGTCGGGAATGGGGCCAACCCAGGTATACCGCGACCACGTTCGCGACGGCGAAAATATGTGGGCTTTCCCGGTACAGCATCTCGGCAAATACGCCAGCCTGGAAGAGATGTCGGACGACCAGCTCGATCCCGCCATTGTTACCGAGTGGCTCACCGCCATGGCCGATTACGTGGCGCGTAATCGCGTTGCGCGGTTGGTGTACACGCACCCCTGGGGCTTTGATGAAATGCACGAGCCGCTGATGGCATTTCTAGGTCACGTCAGGGAACTGGAGCGCGCCGGCCTCTTCCGCTTCTACAGCATGCCGCAGATGACAACATTCCTGAATGCCCGCCGCCGGGTCCGCTGGCACGTTGGGCGCGCCGGGAATGGCATGCAGGTGCTGGATGCCTCGACTGAGGGCACCCTGGATCGCCAGACGTGGATTTTTCCCGCTTCGTCCGGCGGATCGTTTCGAGTACTGCAGGGAAAAATCCGCATTCACAACGCGGGCGATCGCTGGCTGTTAACGGCCGGGGATTGCAACTCCATTCAAGTTGAGTTCTCACCATGACCATCAGAAACACAATCGCATTCCTCCTGCGATGCCGGCCCGCTCTGCACCGGTCTAAAGGGCTGAAGCTCAGGAGGGCAACGCGCGCAAAGGCGCTCGCAATCGCGCTATTCCCGGCTCTACTGGTTGGCGGCGCGAAGGCGCAAAATACTGCCTCCCCTTCGGGCGCGCAGTCCGCGCAGCCGGATATCGTTCCGCAGGGCTCCAGCATTCCGGGGCTTGGGACGCGTGAAACCGGGCTGAACGGGCCCGGCTATCTGGAATTCGGCGGCAGCCGCAGCGACCTGAGCCAGAGCCAGCCTTCCTGGACAGATTTGTATCTTCGCGGCGTTGCGTCCACGGAACGGAACAGTTTCAGCGCGGAGGCAAATCGCCAGCAGCGCTACGGAGAACTTGGGTATTTCTACTCCCTCGGATGGACGCGCATTATCAACCAGGATTGGTACGGGGAAGTAAGCGCGGGCACCGGAAGCCACGGCGGACTGTTCCTGCCGAAGTGGACATTTGACGGGATCGTGAACCGGAAGCTGCTATCCAGCCGCAGGCTGGTCGTGAACGGCGGATGGGGATACGACAAGAGCAAACTGGCCAACACGGACCAGCGCTACCAGGCAGGAGCCATGTATTACTTCCCATTTAACCTGATGGCGCAGGGGGGAGTAACGTTCACGAAAGCGCAGCCGGGCAACATTCTGGCAAGGGCGCAATCGGTCGCGGTTACGTACGGCCGCGAAAAAGAGCACTACATTATGGGGCGCGCCGAGATCGGGCGCGAAGGATACCTGATTATCGGCAATAACAGTATCTACAATTTTCCCATCCACAACTATGCAGCCACTTACCGCCAGTGGATCGGAGTGAACTGGGGCTTCAACGTGTCATTTGAACATGACGGAAACCCGTACTTCCGTCGCAATGGAGCCATCGTTGCAATGTTTCTGGATTTCTGAGCGACGGCGGCCGCGCGCCGGAGCCGAGGCGCTCAGTCCTTTGTCGAATCATTCCGCACCCGGGCTCAGGCTTCGCGGATGGCGAGGCGGAATCATCTCTCCCCATCGGGCCATGGCCAGCCTTCATCCCACGCTCGGGGATATGTTCGTCAGCGCGGCTTTGCTGATCGGCATGACGTTTCTCTGGGTACGGCTCATTCCCGGCGTTACCCGGTTCTGGTCACGAATTTTCATCTTCTGGGGCAGGCAATTGGAACTGGGCGCCCCGGTTGTCCTGGCGCCCCAGCATTGGGGAAAACACATCAGCTTTGAATTGCCTTTTTTCAGTGTGCCGGCCGGCGCGATTACACCTTTCACCTGGTCCACCACCGCGATCGTCACCGCGGCAGCACTGGCAATGACTTATTTTTTGGGCGACGACTTCACGCCAGTCGTCTATATCGTGCGCGCGCTGGTGATTATTCACACCACTGCTCTAGTGTACTTCGCATTCTTCGCTGCGCGATTCCCGCACGACCTCCCCAGCTACACCGTCGGCATGCTGGTGTTTGGGCTGATTCTCATCAGCATGGTGCCGGTCGTTCTGGCCTTCACCTACTATGTTTTTGATTTTCCGTGGTGGAAGAAGCTTGCGCTGACCGCAGGAACCATGGCCTACCTCATCCTTTTCGTTCCGATGCAATACGCGCTGCACGTATGCATACTGCACTATTCCATTCTGTTTATGCCGCTGCTCTACTTCTCGGCCGGGCCTTTTCTGGATGTGCTGGTCTTCGTGTGCATCTATTCGTGGGGAATGAGCTGGCGGACCAGAGCGCCTGCCTAACTAGAGCAATACTAAAGCTGCTGTATCCATAACCCGCTCTGTCATCCTGAGCACCCACGGCAGAGAAGCCGCCGGTGTCGAGCAGAAGCTGCCTGGCCCATGCTGGTTCCAATCACTCAGCAAGAAAATCACTGTCATCCTGAGCCCGCCACGGCGGGCGAAGGATCCCCACAGTGCTTACACCGCGACATCGCACGCAGATCCAACCGCCGCGCCCCGCTACACCCCGGTGTTCGATTCGCCGTCCAGTTCCAGGGCCCTCTATCGAATGCACTTGCGAGT